>JAQGOK010000091.1 GCA_028293645.1 Chthoniobacter sp. | reverse complement strand
GGCTCATTGTACCCGAGGACGTGAGTCACGTTTGTTTTGGAGTTGGGATAGGCATCCCACCATTCGTTGTGGCGCATGGGCACATACTCGGTGTCCAGCGAAGAGTTCGGTCCGCTGCCCCAGTCATACCACCAGAGTGGTCGCATGTTGTGACCATCGCTGCCGGCCCAGCCTTTCTTGCCCACCCAACGCCAGGGGAAGATGCGGACGAAACGGATGTTATTGTCCAAAGTCGTCGGCAGCGCTCCGACTTCGAGGTCTCCGTCTTGCGCGATATACACCTTGCTGGCACCGGACCCGTTCGGCTGCTGCGCCACGGTCGCCATGTAACCGCGCTTCAGCTTAAAGGAACTCACTGCCCGCTGGAGGCCGCCCAGGCTGGTGTCGTTGTAATAAGTGTAGAGGCGTAACTGTTTGGATGGGCCGGTGAAGGCCTTGCCGTCGAAGACTTCCATCGGAGAGAAGGACGGCGCGTGGGGAATGACCACGCTGCCCATCTCGTACTGCACCACGCGCACGTTGGTGTCGGTCATTGCAGCCGCGCCATTCACCCGCACCCGGCCAAGGAAGGTTGAGACGACGCGAGACGGCGCGATGTTCGTGAGGAAGAACCACGCGTCCGGCGAATTGAGATGAATCACGCTGCCGGCGATGGGATCGCCCGCATTGCTGACGTGCAGTTCCGCTTTGCCGGACAGCGTCGCCACGGTATCCGGCAGCGTGGCGAACTTGCGAACGTCGTTGGTGACGTTCAGGGTTTGCCCGCTGGCGAGCAGCGGCAGGAAACATAGGAATGCAACCACGGCAGCCGCAGCACGCAAAGGGGGGAATGGCATCGGCTGGCGGGGTGGGGGAAATACGAGCGGCCAGACGAGGTTTACCCGCTAACTCAGAACGGTCGCGTATCTCGCAGGCGCTGCTTACGCTGCGCTCGATCTGAATCAATCTCCACCGCTAATCTTTCGCCGGTGCGGCGACTTGCGCACCGGGCTGGGTGGTCATCAGCTTCGTTGACCCGACCGGAAACGACGCAGGCCGAGTAGCGAACCGAAGCTCGCCAGCAGCAATGCTGCAGAGCCGGGCTCCGGAACGACAACGAGCACGAGATCCTGGCCGCTCTCAGCGAATCCAAGAGTTCCGGTGAAGCCGCCGAGCGAGCCGGTCAGGTTGGCGTTGTCGAGGCTGCCGCTGATCGCTGTGCTGGTGTCGAACAACGTATAGGTCCCGGGCGCGAATCCGGTGAGGGTCGTGAAGGCGAAATCGTTGAATCCCAACAAGCCCGTGCCGATGGCCACTGACCCCGTGGTAAGCGTGATGCGATCGTTGGTGCCGGCGAGCCCGAAGATCAGCGCCGCGCTCGCGTTGGGCGTCACGGCCAGGGTGAGATTAAGATTCCCGCCGATGGTCAAATTGCCGATGTCGTCTCCCGGACTGAGCCTGGCACCGGTCTCCGTGTTGACGTTGCCGAGCACCGTGCCGCTACCGCCCAAGGTCTGGATCGAGTTGAGCAAGAAATCACCCGCGGCAGTGGGATTCAGGGTTGCACCGGCGCGCACGGCGATGTTGGCGGAACCGCTGATACTGCCGCCGAGCGCCAGGGTGCCGGCTTCCACCACGGTGGGGCCGTTGTAGCTGGCCGCATTGGTTACCGTCAGGACGCCCTCACCCCGTTTCCTCAGTCCACCGTCCATGTCCAGCGACGGGTCGTGCGAAAGGAACGAACTGAGCGATGTGCTGAATCCGTTGGTATCGATGATCGCGCCGCCGGCCTGGACCGTGGTTTGGACGCTCGCCCCGACGAACTCGGCGACCGGTGCCACTGCGCGGAGTGTCCCGCCGTTGAAGTTCAACGCACCGGTCCCGACGTTCACGACCTGGCCAGTATTGACGGTGCCTCCGTTGAGGTTCGCCGTTCCATTGCCGCTCGCATTCACGCCGAGCCGCAGCGCCAGCAGGTTCGCCTGGGCGTTGCCGGAGATATTGTAAGTGCCGGTTCCCGATTCGCCGACCCAGAATTCGCTGTCCGCGCTGTTCACGACGCCGCCGCTTTGGTTGAACGTGCCGACGCTGGTTGCAGTGTTCGAACCGATGGTCACGTGGTTGCCGTTGCCGCCGAGTTTGTTGAACGTGCCGCCGGACATGTTCACCGTGCCGACGCCGTTCCCCCGGCCAACCGCCACCCAGTTGTTCGTGTTGATCGTTCCGCTGTCCTGCAAGTTCAGCACGCCGACTGCGGTCGGGAAGCCCTGACCCACGAAGATTTCGCTCGGCCCTGTGGTGAGCACGGCGTTGCCGCTGACCGTGAGCGTCGCCGTCGAGTTTGCCTCGTTGGCGATCTGCACGGGAACGTTGGTTGTCGCAGTGTCGGTGACGGTGCCGGCGGTGATGTGCACGGTTCCGGCGTTCACCACGAATGCCGCGGGGAAGTTGCTCGTGCCCGATAGCGCGAGGGTGCCGAGTCCTCGCTTCATCAGCGCGGCGGTGGCCGTGAAGTTCTGCCCGACGGTGAAGGTGTGACCATCTGCGGCGACATTGATGAGCGTCGGGAAGCCGGTCAGCGGACGCGTGCCGAGGGTGGTGGCGCCGGTCCCTTCGACGAGCAGCGATCCGGCAGTGAAGTTGATCGGACTGGTCGCGGCGCCGAGCGAGTTGTTGTTGGTGATCGCGAGGGCGCCACCGTTCAGCGTCGTGGCGCCCGTGTAGCTGTTGTTGCCCGCCAGCGTCACCGTGTTCGCGCCGGTTTTGTTGAGTCCGCCCGTCCCGCCGATATTGGCGCTGATCGTCAGATTGCCCGTGCCGCTGATGCTCGTGGAAGCTGGCGTCAACGTTCCATTGGTGACGGTGCCGCCGGTGATGGTAGCTGCACCGACCGATTGGCTGGTGCCGCCCAGATCAAGCGTGCCGCCGAAAACCACCAGCGGGTTGCTCACATTGCCCAGCTTGCCGATCCCGGAGAGCGCGAGGGTGCCGGAATTGACGGAGGTGGTGCCGGTGTAGGTATTCGCGCCGCTGAGGGTGACGGAACCCGCGCCCACTTTGGCGACTGCGGTCGTGCCGCTGAGCGCGCCGGAAACGGTGAGCGCATCGCTGGGGTTGAGCGCCGAGAACTGGACCGCGGTGGAAACCGCATTCATTGGCACCGCCAGGGTGTGACTGCCTCCGGAGACGGTGATCTGCGCCGGATCGGTGCCGTTATCGAGCGTCAGGGTATTGGTGCCGTTGATGGTGAAAGGTTGGACGCTGTTGAACGCGACGGTTCCCACCGTTTGGTTCGCGTTCAGCGTCACCGTCCGCGGTGCGCTGATGACGGTGCTGCCTCCGCCGAATGCGGCAAAGGCTTGCGGCGCGTTCGGTGCGGTGCCCAGCGACCAGTTGGTGCTCGTGGTCCAGTCGCCGCTGGCATCGACGTTCCAGAAGTTCGGCGTCACGCCGGTGTTCCCGATCGCGAGCGTGACGAAGCCACCACTCTGGCCGAAAGAGTAGCTCTTCCCGACGAGCACGGAGGTCGGGTCAATGCCGAGTGCGGAAAGCCCGGCGCCGCCGATGTTCCCGAGGAACGAAATGAGGTTGTAAACGCCGTTCGTCCCGAACGTGGTCGCCGCGCCGGTATTGAGCAGCTTGAAACGCCCGCCATTGATCGTCAGACCATCGGTTCCGGTGACGGTGATGCGGTCGTTCGCGAGCGCCGCGTCCCACTCGTAGTTGAGAGTACTGCCCGCGTTCAAAGTCAGCGCGCCGGTCGTGAGTGCGCCGACGCCATTTTCCCCCGGACTGATCGTGCCGCCTGTCGCGCCAACGATTGAACCCGCAATGATTCCGCCACCGGTCAACGTGCCGCCATCGTTCACGCTGACTGTGCCGGTGCCGGTCGCGGAACCGGTCGCGTTGCTGATGCGCAAAGTGCCAGCATTCACATTCGTCGTTCCGCCGTAGGTGCTCTGCGCGTTCAAAGTCAGCGTTCCGGCTCCGAGTTTCGTCAGCCCACCGCTGGCGTTTGCAACCAGGGTCGGGGTGCCGGTGATGCTGCCCGTGCCTCCGCCGCCGATGACCTCGAAGGTGACGGGATCGGCGGTGTAGTCCACGCCGGGATTCGTGATCGTGATGCCGTTGAGATTGCCGGCGGCATCAAGAATTGGAACCGCCGTGGCGCCCGTTCCGCCCCCGCCCGAGATAAGGATGAGCGGCGGGGTGATGAAGCCGCTGCCGGTAACGGTCAGGCCGGTCGTGGTGAGGCCATTACCGGTCGGCGCGAGGAGCGGCTGGGAAATGGTGATCGTCTGGCCATTCGTGTCGATGTTCGCGCCGCCGCTGTAAAGGTAGGCGGCGTTCAGGCCGGTCATGAATGCTGCGTTCGAAGCAGTCGGCCGCAGCGTGCCGCCATTGAAGTTTACGATCGCAGTGTTGCCTGCGCCCTTGGTGACGGCCGGGACCGTCACGGTGCCACCGTTCAGGTTCACGATGCCGGTGCCGCCGGCGACGCGAGCGATGTTCAGACCCAGCGCGCCGGATGCGTTCAGGGCCGCGGTGCCCGTCATGTTCAAGACACCCACGCCTGCTTCACCCACGATGAACGCGCCCTGGTTGGCCGCAACGCTGGTTACCGAAGTGGTGCCTCCGGTCAGCGTCGCCACCCCGTTCGCGCCGACAAAGGACGCGAGCACGAGATTCTGGGTGGTCACGCCCAGCGTGCCGCCGTTGACATTCAGGATGCCATTGCCGCTGCGGCCGACCGCGAACCAGTTGCCGGTCGTGACCGCTCCAGAATTCATCGTGAAGCCACCGAATCCGCCAGCGGGCGAACCGAGCCAGAACTCCTGCGTGACGTTCAGCGTGCCACCATCCAGATAGATCGCGCCGGTGCTGCCGGAGATGTTGCCGGCGGTGATGGCGGGAGCGGCGGTTTTGGTGGCGTTTACCGTGCCACCCACGATCCGCAGCGTGCCGCCATTCTCCGCGCTGATCTGTCCAGCGTTCGCCGCGTTCGCCGCATTGATGGAGCCCGTCAGAGTCAAGGTCCCGCCGTTCACATCGGTGGTGCCCGTATAGGTGTTCGCACCTGCGAGCACGAGTGCGCCCGGTCCGAGTTTGTTGATTCCAAAGCCGCTGCCGCTGATCACGCCGCCGACCGTCAAAGGCGCAGTGCCGTCCGTGGTCACCAGGCGGGTGGTGTTCAAAGTCACTGCACCGGTGCCGAGGTTGAGCGCGCTCGTCCCGCCGAACGTAAAGTCGGCGTTCCAGTTCTGTGCGTTGTTCGAGGTGAGAGTGACGGGCGCCGCGCTGGTGTTGTCGATGGTGCCGCCATTGATCGTAAACGCCCCGGTGCCGAGTGCGGAGGCGTTGTTGATGTTCAGCCGGCCGGCGTTCAGCGTGGTGCCACCCGCGTAGGTATTCGCCGTGTTCAAGGTCAGGCTGGCGAGGCCGCTTTTGACCAGCGATCCGCCCGCGATCCCAAACCCGCCGGGGCTCGAGACGCTGTAATCCTTGACCGAATTATCGAACGTCGTGCTCGTGGGATTGACGCTGGCGCCGGTGATCGTCAGCGCGGTGGTGCCGGTGGCGGTGTCATCAAACACGACCGTGTCACCGGTGATGAAATCCGTCGGTGTTCCTGCTGTCTGCAGCTTCCAGTTGGACGCGCCGCCGACGACGCTCGTCGTCCAGTTGCCGTTTTGAGCACCCGTCCAGATCGGGAAGTCGCCACCAATCGTCAGCGCGATGAAGCCCGCGGGATTGGTGAGCGTGGCACTTTGCCGCGCTCCGAGACCGGGGAGAGTTCCTTTTGCGAAGCTGTTGAAGCCTGCTCCACCCAGCGTCGAATAGCTGATCAGGTTGTAAACACCGTTGGTCCAGATGCCACTGGTGTTGGCGACATCGAGCGTGATCTTTCCCGCGGGGTTGGTTGCGCCCGTGACCAGATTGGTGACGATCAAAGGCTCCGGAGAGCCGGCCGTCGTTCGCAGGCTCAGCACTCCCGCGCCATTGAAGGTCAGGGACCCGATGGTCAAGGGACCGGGAGCGCCGTTCCCATGGGTGATCACCCCGCCGGTGCCGTCGCCGACGAAAACCGAGCCGACCCTGCCGGTTCCATCCAGCGTTCCGTTGGTCAACGTCACCGTCGGCGCGAGACTCTCGAATCCGGTGTGCACGAGCTTCGCGCCTGTTCCGTTCACGATCACGCCGCTGCTGCTGTTGATCGTCGCTCCGCCTTCGATCAGCAGAGTGCCCGCATTCACTGTGGTCGGGCCGGTATAAGTGCTCGCGGCCGCGAGCGCGAGCGAGCCCTGGCCGGTTTTCGTCAAGCCGCCGCCCGCATTTGGAGCGTAAGCGACACTGCCGACGGTCGCGGCGGTGGTCGCGCCACCGCCCACGAGGGTGACCGTCACGACGTCGGTCGGCAAATAGTCCACGCCGGGATTGGTGATCGTGATGCCGGTGACGACTCCACCCGTGACATTGGCTACGGCCGTTGCTCCCGCCCCGGTCCCGCCGCTGATGGTGACAAGCGGCGCATCCACGTAACCAACGCCGCCAGTCGCCACCGGGATGGTGGCAATGCCGCTGCCGGTGGGCGCGAGAAGAGGTTGGGCGACCGTGATGTCGAACCCGTTGCTGTCGATCGTTGCGCCGCCCGATTGAATGTAGGCGCTCGTCAGCCCTTGCAGAAAGGCCGCGTTGCTGCCGTTCGGCCGCAACGTGCCGCCGCTGAAGTTCAGGATTCCCGTGCCGGCTCCGGTCTTCCGGACGTTCGGAACGGTGGCGGTTCCGCCGTTGAGATTGGCGATGCCGGTGCCTGCGGCAAAGGTCAGGTTCAAACCGTTGGTGGCAGTGCTCGCGACGTTCAACGTGCCACCCGTCATGTTGAGAATGCCGTTGCCGTTTTCGGCGATATACATCCCCACCGCCCCCGCAGAGTTCACGTTGATCGCGCCGGTGCCGCTCAGGTTGGTCACTCCGGTGGCGCCGGTGAATGAGCCGTGCACGTACGGTTGGGTCGCCACATTGATCGCGCCACCGCTGATGTTCAGGATGCCGGGGCCGCTGCGGCCGACTGCCACCCAGCTGCCGGTGTTCACCGTGCCGCCCGTCATCGTAAACTCGCCGAAGGAAGTCAGATTGTTGCTCACCCAGAGCTCGCCCACCGTGGAGCTCGCGGTATTGACCGTCCCGGAGGTCATCTTCACGAACCCTCTCGCCCCTGCCGCCGTGCCGACATTGATCATCGGACTGCCGGTGCGCATCGAGTTCACCGTCGCACCGTTGATTTCCAGGATGCCGTTCTGCCCATTGACGGTGCCAACCCCGAGTTGGCCGAAGTTGTTCCCGCCAACATAGGCAACTGCAGTCGCGGTGAGCACCACCCGGCCGTTCCGAACATCAAACGTATCGGCGCCATTGGTCGGCGAGCCCACGGTTCCGCCGAGCGTCAGCGTGCCGGTTCCGCCTTTAACGAGGCCGAGGCGGACCGCCGTGTTGCTGGCGTTGCCGATGATGTTGCCGGAAAAAACGTTGTCCGCTGCGTTGTTGACGAAGAGCCACTTCGAAGCGCCGCCGCCGTTTTCGATCGTGCCGCTGCCCGTCAATCCGCCGAGGGTTACGTCCGCCTGGAGCTGCACCTTGCCAGCCTGGATATCGAGGATGCCGCCGATGGTGCTGGCGTTGTTGGCGGTGCTGGTCAGGAAAAGTGTGCCCGCGCCAGTCTTCGCCAGATTGATCCCCGCTGCGCCAGTAATGGTGCCGACTCGGAACGTGCCGGCATTTACCGCCAGGGTCCGCGTTCCCGCGGTCCCGCCGAGCGCGAGCGCACCGCCGTTGAAATTCAGCTCATTCGTCCCGAGCACCGTCAGATCGCCGAGCAGGCTGATGCCTTTTGCCGTCGTGGTCGTGATGGCTGCGCCGCTCGTATTGTCGATCGTGCCGCCATTGACGATCAGATTACCGGCGGCCGTGCTACCGAGCGCCGAGGCGTGATTGAGGTTGATCCTGCCGCCGTTCAACGTCGTGCCGCCGGTGAAAGTGTTCGCTCCAGAAAGCGTGAGCGTCCCGGTATCGTTCTTGGTTACCGTCACCGAACCGGTGGTCCCGTTGCCGATCACTCCGCTGACCAGCGTGTTGCCCGCGCCGCCGATGGCCACCGTCTTCACGCCGGCGCCAGCCGAGCCGGTGATCCCTCCCGCGATGATGAGGGCTTGCCCAGCGCTCGTGCTTCCATTGAGCAGGCTGAACGTCTGCGCCGTGCCGTCGTTGCCGAGGACCAGGCTCGCATTCACCACCTCGCTGTTCGTTACCGCCGCGCCAACGGTGATGGAGCCGGCATTATCCAAAGTCAGCGTCTGACTGCCGAGCGCCCCCGCACCGATCGTGTAGGCCCCGACGCTCGGCGAATCAAAGAGGATGCTCTTGATCGTGACTCCTGCGCCGAGGTCGATGGTCAGGAATCCATTGCCCGCTCCGCTGAACGTCGCCGTGTCACCGCTGCCCGGAACCACAGCGGGATCGGTCAGCCAGTTCGTGTTCGTCGCCCAAAGCGCATTGGTCGAGCCATCCCAAGTGTCGCTGACCGCCTGGACGCTGGCTGGGACAAAAGCGCTGAGCGCGAGGAGGGAGGATATGCTGCGGGAGAGGGCGACGTTCTTCTTCATGGGATGGGACGCATGGGGATGCGGGGTGACGCAGGGGGCTGGCGCGGAACGGCGGGTTCCGGATGTGGAACAATGCGCTAATGGTAGTTCGGCGGAAGGAGAATATGCGTCTTTCACTTAAGATTTTGCGCGCGTTCTCCCGATGGCGACGGCACGAGATTGCCGTTGACCTGTGCATGTCCTCCACTCGTCCTAGTTGGCTCCCCCTTATGATCAAAAGCATCCTCGTCGTAGGCTCCGGCAGTGCGGGACTGATTGCGGCCATTTCGCTGAAACGAAAGCTTCCGCAGCTGACGATTCGCATTGTGCGCAGCCCGGAGATCGGTGTGATCGGAGTGGGCGAAGGAACGACACCCAATTTCCCGAAACACATCTTCGATTACCTCGGGATCACTCGGAAGCGCTTCTACGCGCTCGCGGAACCCACCTGGAAGCTGGGGATCCGTTTCCTCTGGGGACCACGCGGACGGTTCGACTACACCTTTGATCAGCAACTCGATCGGCAGTGGAGCGACCTTTCGATGCCGAACGGCTACTACTGCGACGAGGAATTCCGCAGCGTCAGCTTGCCGGGCGCGCTGATGTGGCACGGCAAGGCGTTCCCGCGGCAGCCGAACAACTGTCCGGACATCCAGGGCTGGCACGCATTTCACATCGAGAACGCCAAGTTCGTGGAGGTGCTCGAGATCCTGGCGCGGGAGAACGAAGTCGAGATTCTCGACGGGAAGGTGGTAGGCAGTGATCGCCTGCCCGAGGGCGGAATCGCTGCGGTGCATCTCGAAGATGGTCGCCGGCTTGAGGCGGACTTCTTTGTCGATTGCAGCGGGTTCCGCAGCGAGTTGCTCGGGCGGACGCTGGAAGAGCCGTTCGCGAGCTTCGATCGATCGTTGTTTTGCGACCGGGCGGTCGTCGGCGGCTGGGAGCGCACCGATGAACCGATTCTGCCTTACACCACCGCCGAGACGATGGACGCCGGCTGGGCCTGGCAGATCGAGCACGAGCATCACATCAACCGCGGCTACGTCTATTGCTCCCAGGCGATCTCCGACGACAAGGCTGCGGCCGAATTCCTGCGCAAGAACCCGAAGGCGCCGAGTTCACCGCGGGTGGTGAAATTCCGCTCCGGATGCTATCGCCGGATGTGGGTGGAGAACGTGGTCGCGATCGGCAACTCCGGCGGTTTCGTCGAGCCGCTCGAAGCGACCGCGCTGATGATGGTCTGCGGGCACGTGCAGACGCTGCTCGAAATGCTCAGCCGCAGCCGCCTCGAACCGACGCCGACGTGGCGCAGCCTTTACAACGATCTCGCGGCGCAAGGCTGGACCGACATCCGCGACTTCCTCGCGCTTCACTACAAGCTGAACACCGCGCTCGACACTCCGTTCTGGCGCCATTGCCAGGAAGACACCGATGTCTCGAACATCGCGTCACTGCTCGAGTTCTACGCGGAAAACGGCCCGACGGGTTTTTGCCGTTATCGGCTGTCCCGCTCCGAAAACGATTTCGGCGTGGAAGGCTACCTCGTCATGCTGGTCGGCAATCGGGCTCCTTATCGCGCCCGCCATACGCCGTCGGAAGCGGAGCGCCGCGCGTGGGCACAACACCGCGCGCAAGTCGATGCCGCGGCACGAACCGGCCTCGATGTGCAGGAAACGCTCTCTTACATCCGCCATCCCGGCTGGGAGTGGCACGCTGACACCGCTGTGGCGACTCGCAGCAGCGCGCCGGGTCGCTGAGCGAATTGCCGACCCGCGGTCTATCCGTGACTGGACCCGCGCTGTTGGCGATACGCGCTCGGCGGGACGCCGCACTCGCGCTTGAAGGCGAACGTCAGATATTCGACGTGCTTGTAGCCGACCCGGCTGGCGATCTCCGCCAGCGGGAGTGCGGTGCCGACGAGCAGCTCTTTGACCCGCTGCATCTGCACGCGGCTGATCTCTTCGCGAAGCGTCCGCCCGAGCATCGCGCGAAAGCGTCTTTCGAGCACTCGCCTCGCCATCGGCACCGCGGCGACCACCGCTCCGACGCCGATGCCAGAGCAGGCGTTCTCGCGAATGAAGCGCGCCGCCTGCGCGACATGCACATCGTCCGCCGCCGTGACGTCGGTGCTTTGCCGGGTGACCACGCCGATCGGCGGAATCAGGTGAGCCGTGCCCGCCACGCTTTCGCCCGACATCATCCGCTCCAGCAACGCCGCGGCTTCGTAGCCGGTCCGGAGCGTGTTCGGCTTGATGCTCGACATCGGCACCGGCGCGAGGTTGCAGAGCACGTCGTCGTCGTCCACCCCGAGCACCGCCACCTCTTCCGGGACGGCGAGGCCGCGTCGGCGGCACGCCTCCAGCACTTGCCGCCCGCGGAAGTCATAGCACGCGAACACGGCAAGTGGCTTCGGCAGCTTTGCGACCAATGTGCCGAGTTCGTCGATGAAGGCGTCTTCTTCCGGAGGGGTTCCGATCGCTGGCCGGTGGATAAAGCATGCCCGGCCGCGGTCACGGATGATCCGGGCGAAGTGCATCTCGCGCTGGTTTGCCCACTCGAAACGGGGGTCGCCACAAAAGGCGAATGACTTGAACCCGCGTTCCATGAAATGCGTCGCGGCCAGCTCGGCGATCGCCGCGTCATCGGTCTCAACGTACGGCACCGACGGGATCAGACAAGCGGCGCTGACGTCCACCACGGGCACCTTTAGCGGCTCCAATCCCCGGGCGATGGTTTTGTTTTCGATCCGCGCGATGATGCCATTGCCGTCCCAGCCATGCAGCCAGCGCGGCGGGGCGTCGCCGCGCCCGTGTTCCACCAGGTAAATGGACCACGCCCGATGTTCCCGCACGTAAGCCTCGATCCCGCGCAACAGACCGCGCGCGTAAGCATTCGAGGTCTCGATCAGCAAAGCCACGCGCGGCAGCCGCTTCTTCTCGCCCGCGGCTGAAGGAGGAGGCGGGGCGTCAGCTTGAGAGCTCACTTGGAAGAGAGACGGGAATGCAGAAGCGGCTCAGCTCAACCGCTTTCGACGACAAAGTCTCTCACGGCCGTGTCGGCACGCTCGCCCAAACACGACGAGCGCTTGCGAGCCGGCGGTAGCCATTGCCTGCGAGTGAGCTTCAGGAGCACGCACATGCCTGGCGGAAACGAACGAGCGATTTGACGCTCGGGTGCCTTAGCTTTGCTGACGGCGGAAGCGGCGCAGGCCGAGCAACGGGACGAGGCCGGCGAGCAAGCTCAGTGCAGCGCTCGGCTCCGGGATCATCAATGCGACGTCGTTGCCACCGACAAAGCTCTGGCTGTCGAAGTTGGCCTTGTAGGTGAGCAGGAGGTTGTTGCCTCCGAAGTTCACGTTGCTGCCCTCGGGGAGGCCGTTGAATTCCCCAGTGACTGCGTCGATCCCGTCGTTGACCATGACGAAGAAGAGGTTCGCAGCCGACGGCTTGAAGCCATTGAGCAGCGACCCCTGGAGATCACCGGCGAGAGTGATGCCACCCGTGACATTGAACTGATCGTAGCCTGTGCCCGCCACCGGACCGGCCAACTCAAGGTTCAGCGTCGCGCCTACCTGCAGGTCGAAGTCCCCGCGGACGTTCAGCGCGCTCGGCCCGAACCCGGTCATCACGACCGACCCGAAGTTTGCCGTGACGCCACCAATCGAGCCCCGCACAGACAGCGTGCCGCCGTTGACTGTGGTCGGACCGACATAATCGTTGGCGCCACTGAGATCGAGGATCGCAGTGTCTTCCTTGGTCACCCCGCCGCTGCCCGTGATGGCGCCAGTGAAGCTGCTGCTCGCAGTTCCGGCAATGGTCAGGGTGCTGCTCGGTCCGACCGTGATGGCACCGCTCCCGGCGAGCGAGGAGACGCGTTCGCTGGTGTTGAACGTTTCCATGTCCACGATCCCCGAAGCGGAAACAGTCAGCGCAGCCGCGTCGCCGATCTGATTGCTGCGACGGAGCACCAGCTTGTCTGCCCGTGCCCCGCCCAGCCCATCGCCCACTGTCACCGCGCCATCGCCGATCGAGTTGGAGTTGGTGCTCTTGAAGAGCACCAACGTTCCTTCGTTCACGGTGGTCGGGCCGCTGAAACTATTCGGGGTCCCGCCGCCGCGAATCTCCATGGTGCCGGGCCCGGCTTTCACAATGCCACCCACGCTGCCACCAACCGTGCTGTCGCGCAGAACAGTGCTGAGGAGCAGGTCCTCACCCGCCGGCCCGTCCGCCACAGTGATGGTGCGCGTGCCGTTGAATTCCATGAACGTGTCAGAGTCGCCGGAGTTGCCGAGCAGCGCAGGCACTTCAGATTCGAAGCTGCGGATGTCGCCGTTGATCCGAACGATGTTCAAGCCCGCACCGGAGTTCTGCGTCAGCGAGGAGCCAGTCATTTCCAGGCCGCCAAGCGTGAGCGTTGCATTGCTCGCACCGACTACCGCCCGGCCGAAGCCGCTCAGCTTCAGCAGGCCCTGCACCGTTATCGCGCCATCGGTGTTGACCGTGAAGCCGTTGGAATCGACGAACTGGCTGTTGCCGCTCACGACTGCATCGCCGGCGATCGTTGCTCCGCCCGCCGCAGCATTCGCCCCCGTGCCCAGCTTGCCGCCGCGCATCGTGATACTGCCGACCGTGTCCGCGAAGCCGTTGAAGTTAATGATGCCCTGATTGACGACGATGTTGCTGGTGTCGGCGATTTGATTGTCGGCAAGCAGTCGCACGTGGGCGCCATTCATTTCGATGTCACCCGGTACTGCCGTGGTTCCCGGAGCCTTGTTCAGTTCGACAAAAACGTCGTCGTTGTTGCTTCCAAACAGGGTGATCAGCTTGCCTGTGTAGGTGTTGGATGCGGTATCCGCGCTGCCGCTGCCAATGCGAAGCGTGGCGGCCGAGTTGTCCGTGTTGCCACTGGAGTTCACATAGAAACCTGAGCCGCTGATTACGCCGCCGATTTGCACGATGCTTGGCGCGCTATTCGGATTGCTGCCGCTGCCGGCTTGCGGGAGATCAATGGTCGGCGTGCCGGTGAAGGTCGCGCCAGTGAAGTTCATGTCCATGGCATCGAAGCCACGGATGCCGAGCGTGTAAGGGCCCTCGATGGCGAGGCTGCCCATCGTGTATAGGTTATTGGTGCCAAGTGTCCCACTCGGGACCGACCCGTTATCCAGGATGATCACGGAATTATTCGATGTGACCTTCACATTCTGGCCAAAGTTTCCGAGATCCACCCCGCTGTTGTTGCTGCCGGCAAACATGTTCAGCGTGCCTCCTGCCATGGTGATGGTATTGCTGGCCGCCCCGAGGGTGCCGGTGTTGTTCACGTTGATCTGCCCGCTGTTCAGATAAACACCGCCCGTGAAGCTGTTGCTGGTATTGCTCACCGCCACCGTGCCGGAGCCTGTCTTGACGAGGGCAACTTTCTGAGTGCTCGTTGCACCGACGTTGTCCGCAACTCGCGCAGAAACCGTCAGCGTGTTGTTGCCTCCCATGAAGAGTTCCGCCACCGGTGAAGTGGCCTCTGGCGTGGCGACGCCCGCCGTGAGAACGCCGCTTGTGTTGCTGATCGTCACCGCGTTGTTGACTGCAAGAATGCCGTTCTCGACTCGCAGGTTGAATGCGGCGAGTGCAATGGTCACTGCAGCCTCAACCTTCAACGCCTCCAGAGCACGGTTCAGAGTGAGCGTCCGCATCGTGGTGGTCCCTATCCGGGCGACATCCGTGTCGGTCCAGCCCGCCTCCGCTTCGTCGTTGACGTAAACCGGTGTGCCTGCCGTTCCCGCGTTCCGGAACTCGCGGATACCGAGCGGCTGACCTCCGTCCAGCGTGGTGCCGTCGTATTGCACAAAATCGAGGTTGCCATTGCCGAAGACGCCCGGCAGCACGGCGTTGCCTGTCACATCCGTCTGGCCGCCAAGAACAATGCGCGGGGAGACACGCGACGCGCCAAGCGTTGTCGTGCCGACAGCCACGCCGATGTCCTCCTGCGACTGAATCTGCACCGTGGCACCGAGGGAGCGGCTGAACGGCGTCCCGGCGGAGCCGAGCGCCAGGGGCGCAGCTACCGTTGTAAGACTCGGCGGGTTGTAAGCCACCACCGTGTTGCCTGCCGGAGCAGTCACATTCGTGAAGTTCGTATTCTGCTCCCCGTTGATTCTGAGAGTGCCGCCGCCGAGAACGAGTTGCGTCACCGAGGCGATACGGTTGGTGTTTACCGCTTCACTGTTTTCAACGCGCAGTTCGCCACCCCGGAACTCAACCTTCGTGGTCCCTGCCAGCGCGCCATTTGCGCCGCGAAGGTCGATCACACCGCCCTGGATCAACGTGTTTCCCGTATGGTCGGCAGAACCGCGCAGGATCAGCGCGCCGCCTCCGCGCTTTTCAAGAGAGTTGGTCGCCCCAGTGAAGCGCATTCCGTTCTCAAACAACACGTTGCTCGTGGCGTTAATCACAGGGCTGGCTGCGAACCTCGCGGTGCCCTTCACTTGCGTGACGTAGGAATTGCCGCCCCCAAACTGAAGGATTTGCCCGCCGTTCACCGTCAGGTTGTTAATGCTAAGCAGTTGTCCACTGCCGCCGCCAAAGTTTATCAGGCGGTCTGAGTTGATCTCTGCCGTGTCGTTGACGATCACGTTGGCGTTGAAGTCGGCGTTCTGCCAATGCCGCAGCAGTAGGCGGGAGTTGGTGCCGTTCAGGTTCACCGTCACGTCTCCCGCATTCTGCCCGAGCGAACCCATCTGGCGCGCTTCGAGCGTGGTGTTGGTGGCGAGGTTGATGGTACCGGTGAAGTCGTTGGAGCTGTCGCTCAGGTAGAGCGGATTGCTGACGCTCCCGCCGATGACGTCCAGCGTCACGCCCGCGCCAGAGATGCGCCCCATGAGGTGGAGGTCGCGTTGCGTGCCGGTGGTTGAGAGCGGGTCGCGATCAACCAGGTAGATCGTGTTTCTGCCGTTGAGCTGAACGTTGCCGGTAAAGGAACGGGTGCCGTTCTGTGCCACAAGGCTTGCTGAACCTTCCAGCACGAGGTTGTTCGGAACGCCGGCGAACTGCTGGTTGGAACCGGCCTCGGAGATGAGCGTGCTGTTGGCCTTCAGCGTGATGGTCTGGTCAGCCCGCCCGCCGATCGAGTTGATGTTGTTCACGCGGAGCACGCTCGCGTCCACCGTCACGTTGCCGGTGAAAGCGCTGTAGTTGTTATCGATCCGGAACCGGCCGCCCCCGGTCAGCGTCACGTCACCAGTGCCGGAGAACTGTCCTGCGTCGTTCATCCAGAAGCCGCCGTCGCTGTCGTTGTAATAGCCGCCGAATTCCTGCCGGATCGTGGCTCCGGACGCACCGATCACCATTTGCATCTGTCCGCCCGAGATGTTCAGATCGTAACCGCCGATGACGCGGAGCGTGGCGCCGTTGACGTTGACGTTGCGATTACCGCTTTGCGCCCCCAAGGCCGTCGGGTGCGTGCCACCCAGACCATTGATGGTGAACGTGCCGCCGTTGACGTTCACGGAGCCCGTGTAACCGGTGCTGCCGTTATTGCGCACGAAGAGGGTGCCAGCTCCGGTCTTCGTCACACTGGCACTGCCGAAACCAACCAGCGGTGCCGCGATTTCCAAAGTCCCGGCGGCCGTGTGGATGAAGAGCTCATCGTCGCCCGTCGCACCGGAAATGTTGCCGCCGGCGCTGGTGATTCGTGCGCTGGTGGCAGCGTTGCCGCCGAGGAGCAGGCCTCCCGAAGAGAGCACGAGTCCGTTGAAGCCCATCGTCAGCTCCTGGCTGCCGTCGATCTTCAGTGAGTTGGTGGTCACGAAGCTCGACAACGTGGCGGGCGCGCTCAGCCGTGAATTACTTGTGGCACCCGCCACGCCGGTCGGATCCAGGGGCTGGTAGGCCGTGAATGGCCCCACGTCAGTCCCGGTCTTGGTGGCCCAATCCTGCCCGACGGTGGCATAGCCGCCGAGGATTCCATTCGTGAGAGTGGAACTGGTGCTGATCGCGCCACTGCTCGGGACGACGAAGTTCACCGTCGCTCCTGGCATCGGCCGCAAGGTGGTTGGGTCCACGACTTGTGTGATGCCGCCCACGTTTAACGTGGCGGTGCGGCCCGCGCCATTCGTCACCTGCACCGTGCCGCCACCAGTCGAGAGGCTCAGGCCCCCGATGGCCTGCACAGTATTCGCCGCTGCATTACCCTGAACATTCAGATCGCCGCCGTTGAGAAACACGGGAGCGCTGCTGGCAAGCTTGCTGCCGTTGTTCGCCGTGTAGTCGAGGAGCAGGGTGCCGCCGGCGATCGTCGTCGGGCCACCGTATGTGTTCGTGCCGCCGAAAGACCAGGTGCCGGTGCCGCTCTTGGTCACGCCGCCGCTGCCGAGTGAAATTGAACCCGAGACACTGCCATTGCCGGCACCGATCAGCGTGAGGTTGCGATTCTGGCCGCTGGCGACTCCACCGCTCAACACGAGGTTGCCGCTGCGCGAGCTGATCGTCGAGTCGGTCTGAAGGGTGATCCCACCACTGTATGTATTGCTGCCGGAGAGGTTGGCCAGCGCCCCGCTGCTTGCCTCCACTCCGATGCCGTTGAGCGTGAGCGGTTCGCCCACCGTAATTCCATCAGCCACTTCCAGAGTTGCGCCTCCGAAAACGGTTGTTCCCGCAGTCGTCGCGCCGAGGGCGCCACCGTGGGTGATCCGCAGCCGGCCGGCACCGACCGAAGTTGCTCCCGTGAAGCTGCCCGCGCGTTTGATGATCCAGCGGCCAATGCCGATTTTGTCCAGTCCTCCGGCGATGGTGTTCAGGCCGCCCTCGATCGTTCCATTTCCGCTTCCGGAGAGCGTCAGCGTGCCGGTCCCGGTGACGCCCGCCAGGTTTTCCAGGGTAAGATCGCTCGTCCAGAAACCAGCGCCCGCGCTGGGTGTCGCCGATGGGTTCATGACGCCGTGCGATGCGATCGTCGCATCTGCTGAAAGCGAAACGGCCCCTGCGATCTGACTCTTACCCGACTCGCTGACCAACGCGCCGAGTTCGCGCACTAAAGTTGTGCCGGGGATGAGCGCGCCTGGGCCGCTAATCGTGAAGTTGTCCCCGTGCGTCCAGCTACCCTCGAGCTTCGCAGTGCCACCGGAACCAACCGTCACCCCGCCTGCGCTGGTGCCAAAGGCGTTATTGGCGCGCCCCGCGACGACACCGCTGTTGATCGTGATCGCGCCGGCGAAGCTACTCCCTTGGTGCGGCTGGAGAATCAGGGTGCCGAGACCATCCTTCACGATCCCACCATTGATGACCGGAGCGGTAAGGAAGAATTGTACGTCTTCACCGATGGTGAAGGTGCGGTTCCCTCCCGCGAGATCGATCCTGGAGTTGCCGAGCTCGCGGAACGAGTTGCCGATCTGGATGAAGATACCCTGGGTGGCCGAGTTCCCGAGCAGCGGATTGTACACCGAGGTGACGTTGCCGCCGAGCCTGACCACCGCGCCTGCGCCCGCAACCGAACCGTTGCTGCCGCCGCCGACGATGATGTTCTGGCCGGTCATATTGAGCCCGCCCGCACCGATCTCCAGAGTGGACATCCTCGTCGGATCACCCCCGATGCCGGTGGTGACGCTTGGGTTATAAGCGCCGGGCAGCAGGTTCAGCGTGCCGGCCTTGAAGGTTCCACTGTTGTTGAGGTTGAACGCTCCACCGGTGACGTTCGCCACGTCCACTTCCAAGGTGCCAAGGCCGACGTTGAGGGTGCCGTTCTTTTGATTCAGCGTGCCCCACTTTTCGTTATTGAAACGATCCGTCTCACCGATGGTGCCCGCCAGGAGCGTGATGGTCGCGGTATCGGCAATTTGGTCTCTGCCCGCGTTCCGGATTGCCGTCGGGGAAGTCGCGGCGATGCCGAGAAGCCCGTTGTTGGCGACGCCGATGCTGTTCGTCGTCGCAAGATCGCCATGCTGCCCCGGACCCCAGAACAGTGCGCCGCCATTGATCACCACATCCTCCGCGGCAGCGCCGTCAGTGATGGCGGTGACGCCATTGGCTTTGTTGAGCCGGAGAGTGCCGGCATAGACGGTGAGAGCACCGTTGTAGGTATTCGGGGCCGTGTCGCTCTGGGTGCCGCCCAGGATCACCGCGGCCGATCCGTTGTAGCCCACCATGTCGAAGCCGCTGCCCGCGAGGACGCCGTTGATGATATTCGCCTGGTTGGCATTACCGCGCCCGATGCCAGTGTTGATCGTCGCTTTCCCATTCAGAGTCGCCCCGCCCATGAAGGCGATGTCCTGCTCGCTGAAGGCGCTGATGCCGAGCGTCGAGCCGTTGTTGATCGTCAGCGAACCCAGCTTGACCAATGCCCGATCGCCCGTGCTCGGGTCAGACGATTCCGCGTTATCGTCGGTGGCCACCGTAGCATTGCCATTGACGACAATGTTGTTGCCCCAACCCGGGATGATGCTGTCCGCGTTCGCGTTGGAGACGGGCTCGTTGATCTCAAAATGACCGCCATTGAGGACGACCGGCCGACCACCGAGGAACTGGCCGCGATGCACCTCAAAGCGGCCATCGTTCACGATCCAATTGCCGGTCAAGGTGCTCGTCCAGCTTGGATCCGTAAACGGGGGGATGGCCGCAGCGATGCCGCCGACCGCCAACTGATGGTGGATCAGGCGCAGCGTAGCGGTGCCGCTCTTCACGAAGTCGATCGCGCCAGTCACCGGAGTGCGGATGTCAAACTGGGCGTTGTTGTGGACGTAAAGTTGCGGAGTGCTGGAGGTGATGCCCGCGGTGCCGCTCGGCGCGGTCCCAGTGAAGCCGTCCACGATTCCGGTGGTGGTGTTGGAGGTGAGAACGCCTCCTTGAGCGACCGTGAGGACGAAGCTGGCAAGATCCAGCGACGCATTGGCGGGCGTAGTCTGGAAGTTGAACCGGTCCGCGGTGCGGTTTGCAGTGAGGACGGGGAGCGTCGCCCCGTTTTGTTTGATCTGCTGGCCGACGGCCCAGGTGTCTTCCGTCGTATTGATCGTATAGTCGGTCGCGGCAAACGGACTGACGCCGCGCTGGAATCCGGTATCTACGGTGCCGTCGTATTTGGCCCACTCGTTGCCCGAATGGAACTGGCTGGGCATGAAACCGGTCGCGGTCCCGGGCAGCACGATGCGCGCGGTGTCCGCACCCGCAGTCCCGAGCGTCGTCCCACCAGTGAAGTTCGCCGTCGCGTTTGCTCCCATGGCGAGCGTGGTCAGAGTCAGCGCGACAGGTGCGGGCGCGGTGCCATTCTTGAGGACGTCCAGAACTGCATGGCCGCTGACGTTGGTCGTGCCAATCGTTTCCGTGGTCTGCGCGCCCGTTTGTGAAGTCAGGCGGAGGATCGAGTTCGAACGCAGATTCAGCACCGCCGAATCGACGATGCGATCGTTGTTGTTCCCAGGAGCGATCTCGGTGGTTGCGCCGACCGCATGCCCGGTATTGCTGTCGAGGTTCAGCAATCCCTGAGTTGGCAGACCATTGGTGAAGTTGTTGGCGCCGCCATTGATCGTGATGGTCGGGGGGGCACCGGCGAAACCGGTGGTGATGGCCCCGCTTGCTCCACGCAGTTGCAGCGTGCCGGTCGAGACCTCCAGAGCGGAAAGGCTGATCGTGCCGCCGCTGATCACATCGCGCGCTGCGGAGTTGCCGGTGCCCGTCTTGACCACCGTAAGGCTCCGACCGGCCGCGTCTTCAGAGATGGCCGCGACATTGGAAAAGACCAGCGGCGAGTTGTCTGACCGCATTTCAATCACCGCGTTGCCAGTGATTCTGGACGTGTCCGCAAAGCCGGTCTGGTAGCTGTTGTTGCCGCCGATGGCGAGCCGATGACTGCCCATCGTCAGCGTGCCGAAATTGAACAGATGCCCCGTCCCAGTCGCTGCTGTCCCCCGAATCGGCGCGATGATGTTCACAGCCCCTGCCTGGGCCGAGGTCACCGTCACTTCGTTTGCTTTGTAGTCGAAGACGGAAGTTGTCGCGGTGCTGTCGCGCACATCGAGCGTGCTGCCCCAACCCGCGAATTCAACGTCGCCCCCTGCGAGCAATTTCCCGGTATCGATTGTCGCATTGAAGCGCGGATTCGCCTCCAGCGACATGTTCTCGAGCAGGCGGAAAGTGCCCGTGAACGTAGAGCCCGCCGTTGCGCGTTGGATGACTAAACGCGAGTTGCTGCCGGCCTGTGTGCTGGGTAACAGCTCCAGGGTCCCGGAGCCCAGCAGGTCTGAATGAAGCCGCGGAAGACGCTGGGTTTGGGTGGTAAAGAGGTCGCGGCCCAAGATCTTCACCGTGCCGTTGATGGTGAGCTTGTTTTCACCGGTATTGATCCGCAGACCCATCTCCAGATCGGCACCTTGAACGCCGATGATCGCACCATCGTTCGCGATGACATTTGCCGCGTCGAACTGGCCGGCGCCCGCGTTGAGCATCAGGGTGCCGCCCCCATTGATCGTCAGCGTGTTCGTGGTGTTGCCCTGAAGAGTGCCGGCGATCGACGAGAAGCGCGTAATCGTAACGAGCGGGTCCGTCACCGTGGGATCGTCCACCGCCACCGTGCGGTTCAGGTCCAGAATGCCTCCGTTGATGATGACGTTTCCGGAGTAGTTATAATCCTGTCCGCCGAGCGTTAACCGTCCTTTGCCGGCCTTGACCATGTCTCCGAAGCCCGCCAATTGCCCTGCATCATCCAGGTTCACCTGCTGAAAAGCGGAAGCAACGTTCAGCGTGCCGAGCCCGCTTGCGAAATTGAACCCAAAGGTCGTGCCGTCCGGATTTGCGCCGCCGCCAATGAGCTTGAACTCACCGCCATCCTGCAGGTTTATGGTCCGCAACGCTGTGCCCGCCCCCAGCACGGGTCCGTTCTGGCGGCTGTTCGACTGCGCTCCCCCCGTTCCATTTACCTGCGGACGAAAGCCCCCCAAGTCCACCATCAGCGTCGTCCCGGTGCCCTCGACCGTGACCGGCCCAGTGGAGAGGTTGTTTTTCGGGTTGGTGAGCAGCAAGGTGCCGCCACCGCTTAGACTCAGTCCCGAAATCGAACTGTAGCGGGAATGGATCGTCGCCAGCTGGTTGGGCAGCACCGTCACCAAGCCACTCGCGTTGGTCAGAACGTCTGCCGAGCCATAAACCCCGAGCGTGAAGGCCTTGTCGAAGCTCAGACTGTTGATGGATTGCGAGCCGTTGAGCCGGATCGTGCCGACCGTCCCGTTGCCGAACAAAACGTCGTCAGTGGGCAGCGGCAGCGTGTCGGTGGACCAATTCAATGGGTTCGTCCAAAGGATTCCGTCGCCAGGCAGGCCATTGGCGGAATCACCATGCCAGACGACCTGTCCCTGAGCGCCAACGCTGCCAGCGAGAGCGAGCGCGGCGAGCATCGCTTTGCGGGAGCGAAAACATGCCAGAGACCGGGCGAGTGGACGCGGACGGGGGAACGCAAGAGGAAGCTTGTTCATAGGGGGGAGACGGAGTTGGAAGGCACCGCCGGTGCAGCAGCGCACAGCTGGAATAGTTTTTATCTCCCTGCCTGTCAACGGCTGGACGCCGCCGCGCCGCGCATTTCATGGGGAAGAGGAAAACGCGCTGGGGATCGCGTCCAAGGTCGATCGCTTTGAAGCGTCATTGTCTCACTTTTCGGGAAATCGAGGGACGTTTCGCTGCTCCGCAAAGCGCAGGATCACGGATGCGGAGGTGCCTTCGCCGCCAAATGGGCTGGAACGAAACGGAGGACCAACACGGCGCCTGTGAATAAGCTGCCCGCAATAACATAGAGCCCTGGATCCAAACTCTTGGTGGTGTCCCGAATCCACCCAACCAGGTAAGGACTTACAAAACCAGCAAGCCCGCCAATGGAGTTGACCAGCGCGATCCCTGCCGCGGCGCCTGTCCCGGCCAGAAATGAGGTCGGCATTGTCCAGAAGATTGGAAATGCCGAGAGGATTCCGGCGGTCGCCAGGGCGAGCGCCGGCAGCGCGAGCCAGACATGCGGACCGAAAGCGGTCGAAAGGATTAACCCTATTCCGCCCGCAAAAGCGCAAAGCGCAAAATGCCAGCGACGCTCGCCCCGTAAGTCCGAGCTCCGACTGACCAGCCACATACTTAAGGTAGCGCAGGCATATGGAAGAGCCGTCAGCATACCGATTTGCAAGGGATCGTGAACGCTTGCGTTCCTCACCAACTGCGGCAACCAGAAGCTCACGCCGTAGAGGCCCATGCTGATACAGAAATAGATCAGGCTTAATAAGAGGAGGGAGGGATGGGTAAGAACCTTGCGCAGGGGAAGGTGTGCTTTGAGCTGATCTTCGCGTCCGACATTACTCTCCAGCATGAGCTTCTCCGGGTCGCTCAACCATCGCGCCTCGCGGATGCTGTTATCCAGATGGAAGAGCACGGCCAGACCGATAACCACTGATGGAAGCCCTTCGAGTAAGAAAAGCCATTGCCAGCCGGCCCACCCATTCAAGCCGGCGAAACGCTGCATAATCCAGCCTGAGAGCGGGCTTCCAATGACGCCACTCACCGCAATCGCCATCATAAATAGCCCTACAATCCGCGCGCGTCGCCGGGCTGGATACCAGTAAGTGAGGTAGAGAATGACCCCTGGGAAGAAACCGGCTTCCGCCACACCCAGGGAGAAGCGGAGGAGATAGAACCAAAAGGCGGTCTGCACAAACATCGTAGCGGCCGAGATCAATCCCCAAGTGATCATGATCCGCGCGATCCAGGCGCGCGCCCCGACCTTATGCAGCAGAATATTACTCGGCACTTCGAAGAAGAAGTAACCAATGAAGAAGATGCCCGCGCCCAACCCGTAAACGGTGTCGCTAAAGGCCAGATCCGCCTGCATCTGAAGCTTCGCGAAGCCGACGTTTACGCGGTCGAGATAGGCCGCAATGTAACAGACAAACAGGAACGGAACGATCCGCCAGGTAACCTTCCGATAGACCGCCTCCTCATCAGGAAACCCGGCAGTGGAGAGAGGGGTCATGGGGCGGACAGACTTAAAGCAGCAGCTGCTTACACGCTAAGGTGCGAGAACGACACGATGTCCTGGGAATACGCCTCGCTTCCTGCCGGGCCAGGTGTGGATCGCCGGTGGCAAAGGACGCTGCGGCGCCTGCTTTGGCGCCGAGCCGTTACGAGCCGTAGGAACTCTCGACGCGGTGCGCGACGTCCTTGTAACCGTAGTCTGTCTCCATGATGTCCTTCATGCACTGGAGATACTCTTCTTTGCGCCCCATCTTCTCGTAAACCAGGCCCAGATCATAGAGCGTGTCTTTTTTCACGGTATCCATGGCGACCATTTCGCTCGCGGCGCTCTTGAACTGAACCGCGGCCATATCGAACATCCCTTTCTGCACGAAGCATCGGCCGAGCAGGCTCATCGCCCTCAGCCGCGTGTTCGGATTCTGTCGGGCCTTTTGCAACTCAGGGATCGCCTCGTTGAACTGGCCGGCCTCGAGCAGCTTCTCGCCGTATTCGAAACGCAGTTGCAGGTCAGTCGGGTTACGATCCACGCGCTTCTTGGCGTCGGAAATCTGCAAGGCTGCGCGCTCTTGCGTGAGCTCCTCGAGACGCTTCCGTCCCTCTTCGAGCGCCTGCCGGTAAGTTTCAGCGTCCTCGTGGTCAGCCCCATCGCCAGCCAGCCATGCCTCTGTCTGGGTGATGTAATCCTGCTGATCTTTAAACTGAAGTTCGACCTGCTTGAACTGCAAATCGGAGAGCCGACGTGCCACTGCCGGGTCGCTGCCGTTCACAATGGTGTTGGCGTGATCATAGTACCAGATCGCGTTCGCCAGCGTCTCGGCGTTGGGCTGGATCTCGTGCTTGTCTTCGTAGAGACGAGCAATCCGGCGTGAAAGATCGGCGCTGGTCTGATTCTGCTCCCACTCTGCGTAGAGTTCGCCGAGCTGCGTATCGATCATGTCCGCGTCTTTGACCACCCGACCCTTCTGCTCGAGGGAGACCGCCTCGTCCTTGTTCTTGATCAGGTCGCGATAATCCTTCGCCGTCTCCCACCCGCCACTCTTCATGGAAGCAGTCGCCGCCGCGTCCTTGCTCCGCTTCAGCGCCACCATGTCGCTCGGATTTGCCGCGGCGATCTTCGAATAAACTTCCACCGCCTTATCCGCCGAGCCCATCGAGAGGTAATGCTCGCCGAGCTCATGCATCAACTTCGTGTCCGTCGGGTTCGCATCGACCAGAGTCTCCAGCGCGAACGCGGCAATCTCCGGATGTCCGGCCGCCTTGGCCGCATCCTTGAGCAAGTGGTTCGCCGCCGTGTTTGTCGGGTCGGTTTCGAGCGTCTTTTCCGCCAGCTCCATCGCCGCCATCGGATCTTTTTTGACTGCGCTGCCGCCTTTCATCGAGGCAGTGGAAAGACCCGAAAGGAAGCTCTTCTTCCCCTTGGTCGCCGTGATCTCGACCTTGCGCAGACGTTTGCGACCTTCCAGAAAAGCGGGTGCTTCTTTGAGCACCGCCTGGATCAGCGAGATGGCATATCCATAGTTCCGCAGCTCGACGGCACTCAGCGCCTTCAGCCAGAGAGTGCGCGCGTTTTCGGGTAAATCTTTGTCAGTTTGGATGGGCATAACGAGGAGGGGCGGGCAAATTAACGAGCCCAGCGCAAATTGACAACCTTCACGAGCCGATGCCGGCTGGCAAGATTCACCGGTCCTGTGCGGCCCCTTTAACCCCGCTTTCCGTCCGCTCCCAACCGTCCCCGAAGGCGCACTACCGCATTCCGCCGCCGATTTCGTCGCTCGCGTCCTTCTTCTTCAGCGGCTGCATCCCGACCATCTTGCTCAGGTAGTCGTATTCCTTCTGCGCGTTGACGAAATAGTTGGTCGTCCCGTGCTCAAACAGAACCGTGAACGCGAACGTGGACACGAGAAAAAGCGTGAACCAAAAGAGCGTGCGGATGAGTGACATGGGTCGAGTGCTGCGAGGAGTAGTGCAATTGCTGAGCCACAGCAACGCGGATTTTCAACCAGCGTTTGGCGGCCTTATGACTGGTGCGCGTTCAACCCAGGCGTGCAGATGGGTGAAGGAATAAACGATCAGATAGCAGACCAGCGAGAAGGCGAAGAAGGTGAGCGAAAAGGCCCAGACTCTCGGATTCGGATCGAGGTACGCGATCCGCGCCGCGTTGCTCAACGTGTCGATCGGCGACAGTAAAACGTCCCAGGAATTCCAGCGCAGGAATCGCCCGAGATAGATTCCGAACGCGCTCAGCCCGAGCATCACCAAAGCGAACGCCCAGCTCGTCATCCGTCCGAAGCGGCTGCGCACGATCTCTTGCATCAGATAAAGCGACAGGTACCCCAGAAAGAGCCCCGTCAGCGCGAAAGCCATGATCGTGATCAGATCGTACCAAAACGGCACGCCGGGCCGTTCATGCAGATGCACCAGATCGGTGATGATGTAGGGCGCGTTCGGGAAGAAGAGGAACCACACGATCCAGAGCGCCGTTGTGATCAGTGGACGTTGCGCGTTCCGCGCCCGCAGAGCGTAGGCACTCACCGCTGCGATCACCGGCACCCACGCGAGGAAAAGATTCCAGAGGAACGCACCGAAGACGAACTCCTGCCGATACGCGGCCCGCACCAGCACCAACCCGCCGCATAACGCAGAGGCGAGGATGAACGCGAGCAAGGCGGCCTGGGCCTGCCGGCTGGGAATCAACCGCTCGCTCGTCACGTCGTGCTCACGGGTCGAGCTGCTTTATCTCCGCCAATTGCGTGCTGAAGATCTTCCACTGGCCATTCTCGGAGCGGAGCAGATGTTCGCCGGTGATGGTGTTTGCGTTTACGTCCGACGCTGCGTCAGCCGATTTAGTTGTTTGCGTAAAGCGGACGCGGGCTTCACTGGCGTTTGCTTCCACGATCTTCAGATCGCTGAGCGAATACCGCAGACTGGTCTGCTCAAAGAGCTCAGAGATCTGCTCCCCAGTCGTTTGTGCCGCCGGGCTTTCTGAATGCACCGTGGACATTACGCCCGCGAGGTCTTCCCGCTGCATCGCTGCCACGTTTGCGCGAACGGTTTCGAGCACCGCCTGCTCGTCCACTTTGGGCGCCGGTCGGCAGCCAGTCAGCGCGGCGGCCAGAGCGGTGAGGTAAATGACAGCCAGGGATTTCATGCGCTCGCGTTCGCGTTCAGATAGCCGCTGAAGGGAGCGCGGCAAAGCGCATTCGGAGCACTTAAACCTTGCGATCCACACGCCCGGTCCGCGCACTTGCGCGCATGACCGACCACTTCGCTGCCCTGGATCAGCCGCGTCGCCCATGGATCGATCCGTCGGCGCTGAAAGACCATTTTCATTCACTGACCGCGACGCTGCATCCGGACATTCCGTTGACCGGCGACGCAACCCGGTTCGCCATGCTCAATGGCGCCTATCAGGTGCTCCGTGAGCCAGCGTCGCGCCTGCGGCATTTCCTGGAACTCGAACGCTCCGGCCCGAGCGGCGACCGTCCCGCAGTTCCCGCGAGCATCGCCTCGCGATTCATGACCATCGCCGCGCTCCGCCAGGCTTTCGAAACGTTCATGGGCGAGCAGCACAAGGCCTCACACGCGCTGCAGCGCGCGCTTCTCGCGCCCCAGCGCATCGACCTCGAAAAGCAAATCGCCGTCGTACTGAACGATCTCGAAAGTGTCGCTCAGCAGGCGATGGACGATCTGCGCGCCGCTGATGCGGGATGGGCGACCGATCGCGTCGCGGCTCTGCCACGCCTCGCCGAGCTGCAGGCGCAATTTGCCTACCTCTCGAAGTGGATTGCTCAACTGCAAGAGATGCGTTTCGCGCTCGAGGCGGTGCGCTGATCGGAGCACCTCGCTTGCGCGGCCGCGCGGCTCCTCGCATGCTCGCCGGATGTCTCTTGTCGTCGGCATTGATCTCGGAACTACGAACTCGCTCATCGGCGCGATGGATGCCGGCTTTCCCGTGCTCATCGCCGATGATCAAGGCGAGCGGCTGACGCCATCGGTCGTTCACTTTCCCGGGACGGGCGAGCCGATCGTCGGCCGGAGTGCTTCCCGCATGCGCTCCGTCGAGCCTGCTGCGACCGTTTACTCGGTGAAGCGCTTCATGGGCAGGCGAGCGGGGGAACAGGAGGGTGCGGTGGATTACGCGACTGCTGGTGAACCAGGTGCTCCGCTTCGAATACGAGTCCCCGGGCGCGACCTCGAGCCGGAGGAGGTCTCGGCATTGATTCTTCGCAAGCTCAAATCCGACGCCGAACGCGCGCTCGGAATCGCGGTCGAGCGTGCGGTGATCACCGTGCCCGCCTATTTCAACGATGCGCAACGCCAGGCGACCAAACGCGCCGGAGAACTCGCCGGCTTGACGGTCGAGCGGATCATCAACGAACCGACCGCCGCGGCGCTTGCCTACGGTTTGGATAAGCTCGGCGATCGCGCGAAAATCGCGGTCTTCGATCTTGGCGGTGGAACGTTCGACATCTCGATTCTGGAGCTGAATGCCGGGGTCTTCCAGGTGCTCGCCACGAACGGGAATACGCAGCTCGGCGGCGACGACATCGACGCCGCGCTGGTAGCTGCTTGCACCCTGCCGGTCCCCGTTTGGCAAAAACGCGATCTCGCAGTGCAGGCGAAGCATCGCCTCTCGGTTGAGGATTCAGTGGAGATCCCGCTGCCGTTTGCGGCTGGTGCTGAGAGCCTCGTTTACTCGCTGACTCGCGCCGAACTCGAAGCAGTCGCGGTGCCGATTATCCAGCGCGCGCGGGCGCATTGCCTCCGCGCCCTGGCCGACGCGCATCTCGCTCCCGCGGAACTGGACCAGGTCATTCTCGTCGGGGGGCAGACGCGCATGCCGCTGGTGCGGAAGTTCGTCGCCGAGCTGTTTGGCCGTGAGCCGAATACCTCCCAAAACCCCGACGAAGCTGTGGCGATCGGCGCGACCATCCAGGGCGGTGTGCTGTCCGGCGCCGTGCAGAACGTGGTGCTCCTCGACGTCACGCCGCTCTCGCTCGGAATCGAGACGTTTGGCGGTCTGATGAATGTGATCATCCCGCGCAATTCGACCATTCCGATCAAAGCCGGCGAGATGTTCACCAACGCCGTCTCCGGCCAGGAATCCATGCTGATCAACGTGCTGCAAGGCGAGCGGGAACTGGCTCGTGACAATTGGAAACTCGGCGAGTTCCAGCTCCCATTCGAACGCGCTCCGAAAGGTCAGGCGCGCGTCGGCGTGCAGTTCGAAATCGACGCGAACGGAATCCTGCATGTGCTCGCGCGCGACACGAAAACCGGCCGCGAGCAGGTGGTCGATGTCTCCAGCGCGATCGACGTCTCGGACGAGGCCGTCGAGAAGATGCTCGGCGATTCCCTCGAGCACGCTTTCGAAGACGTAAACGACCGCATTTTCGTCGAGGCCAAACTCAAGGCTGACGAGCTGCTGCCCATGGTCCGCCGCGCCCTGGCGCAAATCGGAAACGAACTCGGGTTCGAGGAACGGGCGTCGATCGAAGCGCGCCTCTCCGACGTGGAAAGCGCGGTCGAGGCGGGTTCCGCGCAGCCTTTGAAGCGAGCGAACGCCGCGCTCGATGAGGCGACGCAAGGTCTGGCTGCGTTGCTGATCGAGCGCGCCCTTAAGGCTTCGGAGCGACCGGCTTCGGCTTGAGCAATTCGCGAAGCTTTGTCGGCTCGTTCACCGGCAGCTGGCAGACGAAATCTTCGCAAACGTACGCCGCGGCCCTGCCTTGGATCGGTCCGACGGTGCGGAGGAATTCCAGCTTCTCGCCGAGCCACTTTTGGCCAGCCGCTCCATCGGCGAGAATCACGAGCTTGTTCGGAATAAAGGAAGCGTGCGTCTCGCGGAGCAAAGCGCGCGTGTCAGCGGCGTTCGATTGACCGGCGATGACGATTTGCCGCGGCTTCGCCAGCGATGCGTCCAGCGCGCAAAGCATCTGCGGCAAAGCGGTGGGCTGCTTCGAGATTTGCTCGGAGAAGACACGGATCGTTTTGTCCGCTCGGTCACGGAAATCCTGCCGCCCCGTGACCTGCGCGAGCCGCAACAGATTCATCGCCGCGATCGAGTTCGGCGACGGCTCGGCGCCATCATAGTCTTCCTTCATCCGCAGCAGGATATCCGGCGAATTCTCCGAGACGCTGAAGTAGCCGCCGTGCGTCTTGTCCTCGAACAACGCGTTCTGCTTCTCCTGCAACTCGATCGCCCACTGCAGCCAGGCGACGTCGAAGTCAGCCTCATAAAGATCGAGCAAGCCGCCGATGAGGAACGCGTAGTCGTCGCAGAATCCCGGGACCACGCTGGCGCCCTGTCGATAGCTGCGGACAAGTGCGCCGTTCTTCCACAGTTGTTCACGAATGAACCGTGCGGACCGCTGTGCTGAAGCGAGGTAAGCAGAGTCATCGAGCACCTGCGCGGCGCGTGCGAAGGCGGAGATCATCAGCCCATTCCAGGCGGTGATGATTTTGTCGTCCAAATGCGGCCGAGGTCGCTTCGCGCGCTCTGTGAAAAGTTTCTTTCGAGAAGCGGCGAGCATCTGATCGAGTTCCGCCTCGTCGCGTTTGAACAGCCTGGCCGCTTCCGCGAGGTCCATCCGCCGGATCAGCGTGTTCTTCCCCTTCAGTTCGTTGAGCGGATCGCTGCCCGCGGGAGAGTTGCCTTCCGCTTCGACGCCATAGACGCGGTGGAAGATTGGCGCAGCTTCGTCGCCGAGAACGCGATCGATCTCGGTCTTCGTCCAGACGTAAAAGGCACCTTCGCCATGTTCCGGCCTGCCGTGTTCGAGCAACGAATCGGCGTCTTCCGCGGAGTAGAATCCACCCGCCTGATCGGTCAGCTCGCGGCGGACGTAATCGAGAATGTCGCGCGCCACCGCTTCATACTGGCGATCACCGGTGACTTGGAATGCATCGACGTACGCGGAGGCGAGTTGCGCCTGATCGTAGAGCATTTTTTCGAAGTGCGGCACGTGCCAGAAACGATCGACCGAATAGCGGTGAAAGCCGCCGCCGAGATGATCGTGCATTCCGCCCGCGGCCATTTTCCGCAAAGTGAGCAGCGCCATGGAGGCGGCAAGCTTGCCGTCCTGGGTATCGGCACCGTTTCGCGCGAACATTCGGAAAAGGAAGTTCAGCGCGACGGGCCGCGGAAACTTCGGCGCGCCGCCGAAGCCGCCGAGTTCGGAATCGAAGGTCCGAGCCATTTGCGCCAGCCCCGCTGCGAGTGCTTCGGCATTCGCGCCGGTGGCGGAAGGCGCGCCGGCATTCGTGTATTCCTGCAGGGCCTTGACGGCGTTCTGGGCGGCGCTTTCGACGTTCTTTTGGTCGGACTTCCAAGCTTCACCGAGCCGCTTTAAAACCGTCGGAAAGCCAGGCCGGCCGCCGCGATCTTCCGGTGGAAAATACGTTCCGCCGAAGAACGGCTGCAGCCCCGGCGTGAGGAATACGCTCATCGGCCAGCCGCCTCCGCCCGTGGTCGCCTGCACGTAGGTCATGTAAACGCGATCCACATCCGGCCGCTCTTCGCGGTCGATTTTGATGTTCACGAAAAGCTCGTTCATGAGCTTTGCGATGGCCGGATTCTCGAAGCTCTCGTGCGCCATGACGTGGCACCAGTGGCAGGTGGAATAACCGACCGAGAGGAAGATCGGCTTGTTCTCCTTGCGCGCTTTGGCGAACGCCGCTTCGCCCCATGGAAACCAATCGACGGGGTTGTGCTTGTGCTGCAGCAAGTAAGGCGATTTCTCGCTGGCGAGTGCGTTGGTGAAGGCGGGGGGAGTCACAGGTTTCGCGGGTTCTTCGCCAAGGCATGTGGCAGCCGCGAGGAGCAAGGTCGCGACAGACCGGCGGGGAAGATTTCTCACGAAGCGCATCGCGTCGAACAAAGGAGGCGGCCCTTACGAATTGCAGAACTGAAGAACGACGCGCGTGGCCGCACGCGAATCGTCGCGGATATCTGCGCGCTCAACCCTGACTAGGGTTCCTCCAGCCGCTTCAAAATGCCGGATTCAATCCGATCGATGCGCTCCTTCAGTGAGCCATCGACGCTGCGCATCTTTTGAAATAGCGCCTTGTTATAGGCGCGCTGCGCCTTCCGCGCCTCATCTTCATTGCTCGCCGAATCTGCCTTGTCCTTGAGCTGCGACACATTGGGATCGTCCTGGGCCTTCGCCTTGGCTACTTCGTAACGATACTTCTCCTGCACGTCGGGATCCGAACTGGTGGGGGGCGGAGGCAGCGGCCGTCTGCTGGTGGCTGCCGGCGTCGGTTTCCCTTTGCCGTTTTTGCGGCCCGAAGTCTTGGCCGTTTTACCGGGAGGCGCGGTGACCGGCTCCGGAGTTGAGTCCGCATTGGCGACATCCGCCTGCGGGGTGTCGTTCGTCTTCGCAATTTCCGGCGCAGGCGTCCCTAGCGTGCCATCGGGAGTTGTCGCAGAAACATCCGCCGGAGCAGGGGTGGACCGTCGTTTGGTTCGCGGCTTCGGGGTAGCCGGCGTGGCGCTCGGCGCTGGCGTGATCATGTGCGATGGGGTCCGGCGACGCCCGAAGATCCGCTCGAAAAAGGACAGCTTCCGCTCGCCCGCGACGGGGGTCGGAGTTGGGCTGCGCTGGGCAAAGGGAACCCGACGCGTCTGCCGTGGAGGTGTTGCCCGCGCTTGCGGAGTGGCCGGTTCCGGTGCCTTCGCGCCGCGTTTGCGTGGGGTCGTCTTTGGTTCAGGTTTCGGCTCGGCCGCCGCCGGAGCTGCGGTGGTGGTTTCGACGTTCGGCGAGACGGGGGCTTCGGGAGGTGTGGCCTCGGTGGCCGCTGGTTCAACCGGCGGCGGCGGAGCGTCTTGCGCTGAGAGGGGAGCCGCACACAGGCCGAAGAGCGCGAGCAGAGCTAGGGGCACTTTGTTCATGGGAAGTCAGATCGGAACGGGGAGAGTGCGATGCTCTCAAAGCTCTGTCGAGTGCAAGCAGAGACTGCGCGCTTACTGGGAGGTTGCTGAGGTTCAGAAATCGTGGGACACCAGCGGCGAATAGTTCGCCCATGACGCATTCTCTTTTTCCGCCCCCAGCACGGCGTTGCTGGGCGGAGCTTGACCTTGCGGCCTTGCGGCACAATGCGGCGGTCGCTCGTGCGCGGGTTGGCGGCGGAGTAAAGTTGATGGCCGTAGTGAAAGCGAACGCCTACGGCCACGGCGTCGGTCCGATCGTCCGGGCGCTCGCCGATTCGGCCGAATACTTCGGGGTCGCCAACGCGGCGGAAGCTCGCGAAGTGCGGACGCATTTGCCGGCGGCGCAGCTCTTCATCCTTGGTCCGGCGCTGCCGGAGGAACGGGCTGAGATCGTCGCGGAGGGTTTCATCCCATCCGTTTCGGACGTGGCGGAAGGCGCCGCATATGACGAGCTGGCCGGCAAGAGCCGCGTGCCGGTTCATTTGATCATCGATACGGGAATGGGCCGAATCGGCGCATGGCAGGACGAAGCGCTCGAAACCGCCCGCGGTTTGGCGCAAAGGCCGGGTCTGGAAATCACCGGGATCGCTTCGCATCTTCCCTCGGCTGACGAAGACGAAACGTTTACCCGCGAACAGCTCGCGCGCTTTCACCAGTTGGTGGCAGAACTGCGGGCCGCGGGAATTCACGCACCGCTGGTGCACGTGGAAAACAGCGCCGGGTTGCTCGCATTCCCCGCGCAAGCGGGAGAAATGGTCCGGGCGGGGCTGATGCTTTACGGTGTCTCCCCGCTTCCCGAATGGCAGAACCACCTGCGGCCAGTGCTGACGTGGAAGGCGCGCGTGACGCTGGTCCGGAACGTCGGCGCCGGACGCGGCGTTAGTTACGGTCGCACCTTCATCACGGCCGAGCCGATGCGCGTCGCGACGCTCGGTGTCGGGTACGCCGATGGCTATCAACGGCATCTGACCAATCGCAGCGCGGATGTGTTGATCGGTGGCCGTCGCTGCCGGGTGCTCGGCCGGGTCACCATGGATCAGATCATGGTCGATGTGAGCGCGCTGCCGGAAGTCGCCGCGGGGGACGAAGCCGTGTTGATCGGTCGGCAAGGAGACGAAGAAATCCTGGCCTCGGAACTCGCGACCAAAGCGGGCACGATTCCGTGGGAGATTTTCACGGGAATTGGTCGCCGCGTAGAGCGTGTGGTGATTTCCGAGTGAAGCCGTTCTTCTGAGTGGCACCCGCCGCTTCCCTGCGTACTGTCTCCGCTCCTTTCTCCCCGCCTGTGGTCCAAATTGTCTTCAACGAAATCAGCGCCGCCGAAATGGCTGCGCTTCCCAAAGAGATGCAGCTCGATCTGCTCGCCGAGTTCCAGTTCCTGCCGGAGGAACTGGATGATCTGGATGCGACGAAGTTCGGCGTCGTGGAGCGGGATGGGGCCAGGCTCTTCCGCTACCGCGCCAAAGACTATCGCATCTACTTCGCCCGCGTGACCGAGGGCATCACCGTCCATCGTGTGCTGCACAAGAACACCATCCGCGATTTCCTTTTTCGAGCGAAATTGCCGATGACCGAAGACGCTCAGCTCGGGCAGCAAAAAGGCTTCTGGAAGCTGATCGAGGAGGCCGAACAGACGCGGCGGAAATGAATTTTCGGCTCCTTCTCTGTATTGGGATGGGAGTGTTTGTCGCGCATATCGGCGTCGTGATGCTGCTCAGTCATTTGCGACCGCAGGCGAAGTTCGTTCCGCCGAAGCAGAATTTCACGGTCCGTTCGCAGACCGTGATCGATCGCGATACGGGGGAGAAGACCGTCTATCGCGACATCACCGTCAGCACGCGTTTGGTGCCCGCAGCGACTCCCGCGCCGGTGCCCACTTTCGTGCGGATTGGAGCACCTGCCGAGTGACTCGATCTTTCCAAACCGCGCCAGCAAGGTGCCGCGGATGAATCTGATTCCTGACGAAGCCGAGCGCCGGGCGCTTTTCCCAATCTGCCGGAGCAAGATCTACTTCGCGCACGGCGGCGTGAACGCATTGCCCGCTCCGGTCGCCGACGCGATGTGCGATTACACACGCGTGGCTTCCGAGAACCCGCAGGAGTTCGGAAAGGTATTGCAGGACATCAAGGATGCGCGCCGGACTTGTGCGGAGTTCATCGGCGCCAAGCCGGACGAGATCGCCCTGCTCGGGCCGACGTCGCTCGGGCTGTCGCTTTTCGCGAACGGTCTGCCGTGGCGTGAAGGGGATGAGGTGCTCTGCTATCAGGGCGATTACCCGGCGAATGTTTACCCGTGGATCGAGCTTCGCCGCCGGGGCGTAAGCGTCCGCTTTCTCGAGCCAGAACGGCTGGGTGAAATCACTCCCGACCTGGTCGAAGCTGCCCTCAGCCCGCGCACCCGGCTGGTCGCCCTTGCGAGCTGTCATTTCTTCACCGGTTACCGGATCGATGTGGACGCGATCGGCACCCTCCTGCAGAGCCGGGGAGTGCTGTTCTCGCTCGACGCCATCCAGACGCTCGGCGCTTTCCCGATCAATGTCGCCAATGTCGATTTCCTGAGCGCCGACTCCCACAAGTGGCTGCTCGGTCCGCTCGCGAGCGGCATCGTTTACGTGAAGCGCGCGCACTTCGATCTGCTGCGCCCCACCTTGCTTGGTGCCTGGAACGTCGCCTCTCCGAACTTCATCACGCAGGAGGAGATCGCCTTTGTCCCGACCGCGCAGCGTTACGAACCCGGCGTCCTGAATGTCGTCGGCATGTACGGAATGATCGCCGCGATCGAGCTGCTGACGCGCTTTGGCAGGGACGCGGTTGCCGCACGTTTGCTGGAGCTGAAAGCGCATCTGCTTTCGCGCATCGAGCCGCTCGGCTTCGTGGTGGTGGGCCCGCGCGAAGGCGCACTGGCCTCGAGCATCACGACGTTTCGCCACGAGCGCGCGAGCAGCAGCGCACTCTTTGGTGCACTCGAAGCCGCGGGCGTCGTTGCCTCGCTGCGCCACGACCGCGCCGGCCTCGACTACCTGCGCTTCAGTCCTCATTTCTACAACACCGAGGACGAGATCGACCGCGCCGTCGAAGTCCTGCGGGCGGGGATTTAGGTGAGAGCTTGGGCAACGCGCAGCCCGGGCACGCGCGCAAAGTCGGAATCGTGAGTTAAGACGAGCGCGTCCGAGTCGATCGCGCAGGTGGCAATGACCAGGTCGGCGACTTGCATCGAGTGCCCCTGCCGATCGAGCTGGTGCGCCAAAGTCGCCGCACGCGTCCAGATGGAATTCAGCGTCGGCACGTAAAGCATGCAGCCGAGGAAGTCGGACATCCGTTGGGAAGCCTTCTCCGATCGCAGGCCGCGCGGAACCTCCACTTGAACGATGCCGCAGGTGAGCAATTCCCAATCATCGGTGTAGGCGGTTAACTCCTCGAGGATCGAGGCCTTGCCGCAGAAGGCCAATGATGAAGGTGCTATCGACGAGCGCTCTTCCGCCCATGGCTCGGAGGCTCCTCAGCTACCTTGAGCACTTCGCCCTCAAAAGGATCTTTCCATACCGTTTTCAACTCGGCGGAACTCAAGCCCAGGCCTTTCTTGCCGATCTCCTTGAGCCTGTGCCTTCGCACCATCTCGGTGAGAGCCGTCTCCACCGCCCGGGTGTTGCTTTCCACGCCGGTGATCCGGACCACTTCGGCCAGCGTCTCCTCGTCGATGTGCATGGTCATCTTCATGAACAGAGCGGTCTGGCATGGGGGCCATACTTGCAAGCAGCTCCCGCCCTTTCGACCAGCTTTAGGGGAGCCAGCGATCGGCATCCGGACTCGTGCCGCTGGCGCTTGACGCTTTCAGAACGTGGCGCGTAGCATCGCCCGCTCGCCACCCAAGCTCCTCTTCCATTGGATTTAAAAGATATCAAAGAACTCATCGCGTTGATGCGGAAGAACGACCTCTCCGTCTTCAAAATGGAGAAGGAAGGATTCAAAATCACGCTCAAGAAAGGCGGCGAGATTCAGACCGTGCTCGCTCCTCCGGTTACCGGGGTTCCGCCCGTTTCCGCTCCGGCTGCAACCTCGCCCCACCCGGAACGTCCGCCGGAAACCGCGAAGCTCCGCGAGATCACCTCGCCGATGGTGGGAACGTTCTATTCCTCCCCGTCTCCAGATGCCTCCGCCTACGTTTCGCCAGGCCAGGAAGTCACCGAAGACACCGTCGTCTGCATCATCGAGGCGATGAAGGTGATGAACGAAATCAAAGCGGAATGCCGCGGAGTGATCGCCGAAGTTTTGGCGGAGAGCGGCAAGCCGGTTCAATTTGGCCAACCGCTCTTCAAGGTGCGGTAGCCGCTCAGCGGGGAGCAAGTCGTGATGGACCTCGTCCATTGCACAACGGCTCCCCGGCGGAACTCTCGCGATGTTCAATAAAGTCCTGATCGCCAACCGCGGCGAAATCGCGCTGCGCGTCATTCGCGCCTGCAAGGAACTCGGCGTCCGCACGCTCGCCGTTTACTCCGAAGCGGACATCGATTCGCTCCATGTGCAACTGGCCGACGAGGCGATTTGCATCGGCCCGGCGCCGAGCAATCAAAGCTATCTGAAGATCGATCGGATCATCAGTGCTGCTGAGATCGGGGACGTTGACGCCATTCACCCGGGATACGGCTTTCTCGCCGAGAACGCGCATTTCGCAGACATCTGCGACAGTTGTCACATCAAGTTCATCGGCCCACCCGCGGACGCAATTCGGGCGATGGGCGACAAGAACATCGCGCGCGCCACGGCTCGCAAAGCCGGTGTGCCCGTGACGCCGGGCAGCGATGGGTTGGTCGAATCCGAAGCCGAAGCGATGAAGGTCGCCAAGCGCATCGGCTATCCGGTGATGATCAAGGCGGTCGCAGGCGGTGGCGGCAAAGGCATGCGCGCGGCGCACAATGACGGCTCGTTGCTGCAGGCATTTCGAGCTGCGCGGATGGAAGCGGAAAAGGCTTTCGGGAATTCGGGCGTTTACATCGAGAAGCTCATCGAGAATCCGCATCACATCGAGTTTCAGATCATGGCCGATGGGCACGGCGAAGTGGTCCATCTCGGCGAACGCGATTGTTCGATGCAGCGCCGGAATCAAAAGATCATCGAGGAGACGCCGTCACCTTTGATGACGGAAAAGCTGCGCGAGAAAATGGGCGCCGCTTCGGTGAAACTCGCGCGCGCCGTGGATTACGTCGGCGCCGGGACCATCGAGTATCTCGTGGATGACCACGGGAACTTCTACTTCATGGAGATGAACACCCGGATCCAGGTCGAGCATTGCATCACCGAGGAGGCTTACGGCGTCGATCTCGTGAAGGAGCAGATCAAAGTCGCGGCTGGCGAAAAGCTCTCGAGCTTCATCCGCGAAGCGAAGCTGAAGTATCACGCCATCGAGTGCCGCATCAACGCGGAGGACCCGTTCAACAATTTCCAGCCTTCACCCGGCCGCATCGACCTTTACTACGCTCCGGGCGGACGCGGCGTGCGGATCGATTCCCATGCTTACGCCGGTTACACGGTGCCGCCCCATTACGATTCGATGATCGCGAAGGTGATCGCGATGGGCACCACGCGAGAGAACGCCATCGCCCGGATGACGCGTGCTCTTGGCGAATACATGATCACCGGCATCAAGACGACGATTCCCTTTCAGGAAGCGATCATGCGCGATCCGGATTTCCTGCGCGGGAAATACAACACCGGATTCGTCGGCAAAATCATTGAGTCCCGCGTCGCGGAATTCGCCCGGCGCTAGCGTCTGCGTCAGCGCGGAACGGGGATTGAGGCGAGTGTGGAATGCGCCGCCACCAGGACCACATACTCGATCAGCGCCCGGTGATCGGGTTCGGCGGGCATCGCTTTTTCGAACAGCCGGACTGCAGCGAAAAGCGCCACGATGATCAGCATTCCGTAGGCTTCTGACTGCGCGAGGAGCAGCGCAGCAATGATGCTGCCGAAGGCAATCCAGCGTTGTTGACGTGTGAGCGATCGGAAGGCGCGCGATCCATCCAACTGCCAGACGGGAGCGAGATTGAAGAGATTGATCCAGGCGCCGATCTTCGCGATCGCGAGGAACACCGGTGCCTGAAGTCCGATCCCGAGCAGATACGCAGTCACCGCGGCGCCCAGTCCCCAGATCGGTCCGGCGAGCCCGACGCGGGCGTCTTCACGAGCGGTGGGAAGATTCTCGCGCAGGCGGATCACCGCACCGAGGCCCGGAATGAACATCGGCATCCCGGCCTTCACGCCGAGGCGCATGAGCATCGCGACATGTCCCATCTCATGGACGTAAATGGAAAGCACCAGTCCGGCCGCGAACTTCCAACCCCAGATGCTCCAATAGAGTCCGAACGACAGGAACATCGAAAAGAACGTTCCCGCCTTCGTGAGCCCGAGGAACAGCAGCTTTCCCTTCGTCGCCAGGAAGAGCAGCACGAACTTGAACTTCGCGAGGAACAGAGCCACGACGCCGGCGCCTGCGGCGACCTTGCCCCACGAGGTGTGCTTCTTGCCTCCACCGAGCGGGTGCCGATCAACGACCCGAACCAAGGCATCGATCTTTGATGCGATCACCTCCTGCTGCCGTGATCCCACCGGGAGCAGACCATGCGCTTCGCGCCAAAGCGTCAGCGCTTGCGCCGGGTCCTCGGCGGCTTCGGCGCGGGTAGCCAGTTCCTTGAGTTCCTCCGCGTGGACGAGCGTTCCGCAGGCGGGACAGACCAGCAGCATGGCGGCGAGTTCCGTGCCGCATCCGCGACAAGCGCGCGCGCCGATGGAGGGTTGATCAGGCGCTGGCACTTCGGGGTCCCGTTCCGATCGCGTGCGGCCCTGTGATCTCCACCTCCAGTTGCCGATTCATCTGCCACGCCTGCCAGACACCGAAGGCGATGATGAGCAATCCAATGACGTTTTGGAATCCCCCGAGGAACGGCAGCCGGAACGAATTCAACGCCAGCCAGACCGCTACGCCCGCACTCTTCTCCTCGATGCCATGCCAGACCATCGCACCGTATGCGCCGCAGATCGCCGCATAGGTCAGGAACGCCGCGAGCACTTGGTACCGCCAGCCGCCGCGTCCGTGCGACCCTTTGCGCACCGCTTTGCCGACGAACCAACCAACCGCGATGGAAATCAGGCCGATCTCCATCTTTGCCGCGATCATGATGCCGGCGTAAACGGCGGCACCGAGCACCGCCGCGCCCACTCCCAGCAGAACGGCTTGCAGAAAACGTCCGGCGCCCAAGCCGGAGCCGGCAATGAATTGCCGCGCACTCACTGCGCAGCTCGCGCAGAGCACGCGGTCGTTTGCAGCGTAGTACTCCGTGCTGAGCGGCACATTGCAGGAGCTGCAGGTCATCGGCTGCGGTGCAGTGAATTCCGCCTTTTCAAACTGCAGGTCATCGGCCATGGCGCGCGACCGTATCAGGCCTGTGCCGATCGGCTAGTCTGGAACGCGGTGCGCTTCCCTCGGCGAAAGGTTGCTGCTTGGATGCGCTTATGGCCCGCACCGCCGCGCTTCAGCAGCTCGATCAAAGCCACCATTTGCATCCCTTTACGGATCACACCGAGATGCACGCGCAAGGCACGCACATCATGGTCGGCGGAAACGGCGTCTTCGTGCAGGACGAGCGCGGACGCCAGTATCTGGACGGCCTGTCCGGCCTCTGGTGTGTGAACGTCGGCTATGGACGCACCGAGATCATCGATGCCGTTGCGGCGCAGCTGCGGCAGCTCGCGTTCTATCCGTCCTTCTTCCAAACCACCACGGAACCGGCGATCCGGCTTGCGGAGCGTCTCGCAAAGATCGCCCCGCCCCGGCTGAACCGGACCATCTTTTGCAACTCCGGTTCGGAGGCGAACGAATCCGCGCTGAAGATCATCCGCGCTTACTGGAAGCTGCGCGACCAGCCGCAGCGCACGAAAATCCTCTCGCGCATGTATTCCTATCATGGCGTCACGCTGGCCACCGCGAGCATGTCCGGCGGACCGGAATACTGTCTGCCGTTCGATTTGCCACTGCCCGGCTTCATCCAGGTGCCCGGCCCGTACGCTTACGGGGCGGATCAGGAAAGCGATCCCGCGCGATACGGCAAATGGTGCCTGGAAGAAACGGCGCGCACCATTGAACGCGAAGGTGCCGAGACAATCGCCGCGATCTTCATCGAGCCGGTGCAAGGACCTGGTGGCGTGATTGTGCCGCCCGAGGGTCACCTCGCCGAGCTGCGGGCGCTCTGCCGCGCGCGAGAGATTCTGTTCGTGGCCGACGAGGTGGTCACCGGGTTTGGACGCCTGGGCGCGTGGTTTGCGAGCAATCGATGGAGCCTTGATCCGGATCTGATGACTCTCGCGAAAGGCCTGACCAGCGGTTACCTGCCGCTCGGCGCGACCATGGTCAGCGACGAAATTGCGGACGTTCTCTGTCGGAGCGGGATCTTCGCGCACGGCTTTACTGCGGCGGGGCATCCGGCATCCTGCGCCGCCGCGCTGGCCAATATCGAACTGCTCGACAACGGGTTGAACGTTCGGGCGCGCGCCGATCTCGGGCCGCATTTTCAGCAGCGGCTGCAAGGCCTCGCGCAACATCCGGCCGTCGCCGAAGTGCGCGGACTATATCTGATGGGAGCCCTTGAACTCGTACCGCGCGGCGGCAAGGCGGAGCTCAGTTCGACGTCACAGCTCGGAACGCGAGCGGCAACGATCGCTCGGGAAAAGGGTCTGATCGTCCGTGGGATTCGCAACAGCATTGCGCTCGCGCCTCCGCTCACGACGACCTACGCGGAGATGGACGAACTCTTCGCGATGCTGCGCCAGACCTTGGACGCGCTTTGGGAATGAGCGGCGGCTATTCCTTGGAGAGCGTCTCGTCGAGATTGAGCAGCAAGCTCGCGAACGCGGCGTGGGACGCGAGTTCCGCGGGATCGAGCTGCGCATCCGGCTTCGATTCGCCCGCGGCGATGAGTTGCTGCGCCCCCTTGGCGTCGGCGCCGAATTGGCTGCGGAGACGTTGGAGCGTCACGCTTAGCAGCTCGGCCTCGCGTTCTGTCGGCATCCGTCCGGTGCAGAGCCGGAACGCATAAACCAACCGCTCCGAATCACCCGGACCGCTCTGTTTCAGGACGCGTTCGGCCAGCGCTCGCGCGGCTTCGACGAAAGTCACATCGTTGAGCGTGGTGAGCGCGTGCAGCGGCGTATTCGTTTGCGAAGCGCGCACGGTGCAGGTTTGCCGCGCGGAGGAATCAAAGAACATCGTGGGCCCGACGATCCGCCGCCAAAAAGTGTAGAGGCTGCGGCGGTAGAGCGCGTCACCGTGATCCTGCGCATATTTAATCTGACCGAAGGTCGCCTCCTCCCAGACGCCGTCCGGCTGGTAACCCTTCACCGGTGCCCCGCCGGGTTTCTCCACGAGAAGCCCCGCCGCGGCCAGTGCTTGATCGCGCAGCATCCAGCTCGGCCAGCGATGCCGGGGCGCACGGGCGAGCAGCCGATTTTCCGGATCGCGCTCGAGCAGGGCGGGGGAGACTGCCGATGACTGCCGATACGTCGCGCTGGTGACAATCGTCCGCACGAGCCGCTTCACGTTCCAACCCGTCTCGATGAATTCGAGGGCGAGCCAGTCGAGCAGTTCGGGATGAGACGGCTTCTCTCCCTGGAGCCCGAAATCCTCGACCGTCTTGACGAGGCCGGTTCCGAAGAACATCGCCCAAAAGCGGTTCACCGTAACGCGCGCGGTAAGCGGATGGTCCGGTGTCACCAGCCACCGCGCGAGCGCGAGGCGATTCGATGTGGCGTCGGCGGGCAGGGAAGGCAGGACGTGCGGAGTTCCGGGCGCCACTTTTTCGCCGTGTTGATCGTACTCGCCGCGGGTGAGGATGAAGTTCTCGCGAGGCTTCGCGGCGTCTTCCATCACCATGACCTTGAGCACCGCCTTGTTCGCCTCTTCGACGGCTTTCTTCGTCTCGTCAGCGTCCTTTTGCGCCGCGGCGCGCTCGGTGGAAGCAGCGAGATGGAATTCGCTCAGCTTCTTTTTCTGCTCCGGCGTGCGCTGGTCGGCCGCGGTGGCCAGCGTGGACCGGATGTCGTCCGGCATCGGCCGCAAAAGTGCCGGCGATGCATTGGTTACGGACACGCGGAACCGACCGAGTGTGTGTTGCAGATTCGGCGAGCGATGTTCGAGGCGGATCGAAAGCAGCGGATCTCCGCCGTAACCGACCGGTGAGCGCGCCTCAAAGATCGCCACGTGTTCCTTGCCAAACTCCGGCTGCACGGCCCAACCCGTTTCCGCTTTGCCGTCGATCGCCTGGGCGGCAGACCAGCCTTTCTGTTCGAACGTGGCGCTGATCACCGCGAGCTCAACTGGTTTTCCATCGCCTTGGATCTTCAACTCGGTGAGCGCGAAATTGCCGTTCTCCGCGCGGCCCGGCCCGCCGTTCACAAAGCTCGCATCAGGCAAGGCTTCGATCTTGAACGCGGTGATGCCACGCATCCGGCCGGGCGCAGTGATGACGTAATCGTCCGTTGCCGGATTCGCGCCGCTCACGATGACCGAGTGGTCTGGCTGCTTCGTCAACGTCGCACCTTTCTCCGAAAACAACTCGCCGGGCTCGATCACGGTCCATTGCGGCTCGCCCGTTTGCGCCAGACCAGCCAGCGTCTCCCGCTCCCATTCGGGCTGACGCGCCGTGAGCTGCTTGACCGTTTCGTCCCGACGTTGGCGGGCTGCGTCAGCTTTCATTTGCAGCTCGGCGATGCGCTGCTCTTCCTCGGGCGTTGCCAGCGACATCACCGGCTTGGCCATTGGGAACGCGTCGGCCAGACCACCCTCCGGGAGCTGATTGAAGTAGGAGTAAAGCTGGTAGTATTCGCGCTGGGAGATCGGATCGAATTTGTGATCGTGACAACGGGCGCAACCGACGGTCAGCCCCAGCCAAACCGTCGCCGTGGTATCGACGCGATCGACGACATAGCTCACGCGGTTTTCCTCCGGGATCGTGCCACCCTCGTTGTTCACCATGTGGTTGCGGTTGAACCCAGTCGCAAGGCGTTGGTCGCGCGTCGCGTTCGGCAGCAGATCGCCCGCGAGCTGCTCGATGGTGAACTGGTCAAACGGCATGTTCGTGTTGAACGCCTTCACCGCCCAATCCCGCCAAGGCCACATCGTCCGCACGGGGTCGCCTTGGAAGCCGTTCGTATCCGCATAGCGCGCCGCATCGAGCCAATCCCAAACCATGCGTTCGCCGTAGCGTGGCGAGGCGAGCAGGCGATCGACTACACGGTCGTAAGCATCGGCGCCGGTGTCCCCGAGAAAGGCGTCGATCTCTTCCAGCGTGGGCGGCAAGCCCGTGAGATCGAGCGTGACGCGGCGGATCAGTTTTTCCTTGGGCGCTTCGGGTGAAGGCGAGAGCTTCTCGTGATCGAGGCGCGCACGGACGAACGCGTCGATTGGCCCGCGGCCGGGCTCGCCCACGGTGGGGACTTCGGGCCGTTTCGGAGTGACGAACGACCAGTGCTCGGCCCACGGCGCGCCTTCATCCACCCAGCGCTTGAGGAGTTGCTTCTGCGGTTCGCTGAGGGTGCGGTGCGACTTGGGCGATGGCATCACCTCGTCCGGGTCCGTGCTGAAAATCCGGGTCACGAGCTCGCTCCCGGCGCTGTTTCCCGGAGCGACTACCGCGATGCCGTCTTCAGTTTTCCCGAAGGCGCCTTCCCGGGTATCCAGCCGCAGCCTGGCTTTGCGGGCTTTTTCATCCGGGCCGTGACAGTGGTAGCAGTTCTCCGAGAGCAACGGCTGCACATCGCGGCTGAAATCCAGTGGCGCCGCAGCGAGCGAGCTGGCGGCGACTGCCAGTAGAAAGAAAGGGAGCGTGCGGGGGAACGGCATGGCGCGGCGGGACCCAACGTCAACTCCGCACGAGCGTCAACCGTTAGGAGGGAGATGCGCCGTCCGTCGTCTCAGCCTGAGCGGAGTTCCCTCCGCTTGCTCAGGCTGGCACCTTCCAAAAGGCTAGTTCAGCCGCTCGGGATTCAACGCCTGCAGGGCCTTCGGAACAAAGCGGCCGTTCTCGCGGATCAACTTCCCATCGAAGTGAATGGTGCCGCCGCCGTAATCCTCGCGCTGGATGTTCACCATGTCCCAGTGCACCTGCGAGCGGTTGCCATTCTCCGTCTCCTCGTAGCATTGGCCGGGAGTGAAGTGGAACGAGCCGTTGATCTTTTCGTCGAAAAGGATGTCCCGCATTGGCTCCATGATGTGCGGATTGAAGCCGATCGCGAACTCGCCGATGAACCGGGCGCCGGCGTCGCTATCCAGGATTTGATTGAGCTTCTCGGAGTTGTTCGCAGTCGCGTTCACGACCTTCCCATCCTGGAATTCCAACCGCACGTTATCGAACGCCACCCCTTGGTAAATCGTCGGCGCGTTATAGCTCACCACGCCTTGCACCGAGGTCTTGACCGGCGCCGTGAAGACCTCGCCGTCCGGGATGTTGTGCGTGCCGCCGCACGGGATGGCTTTAATGCCTTTGATCGAAAAGCTCAGGTCCGTTCCGGGGCCTTTGATCTCCACGCGATCGGTCGCTTCCATCGCGGCTTTGAGCGCCTGCATGCCGGGTTTCATGCGCGAATAATCAAGCGTGCAGACTCGGAAGAAGAAGTCCTCGAACGCTTCGGTGCTCATCCCTGCGGATTGCGCCATGCTCGGCGTCGGCCAGCGCAAGACGCACCACTTTGTTTTCTTCACCCGCCAATCGAGCACCGGCTTCATCTTCTTCGAGACGAGCTTCATCTTATCGCTCGGCACGTCCGACATCTCGGTGATGTTGTGTCCACCGCGGAGCGCGATGTAGGCGTGCATCTTCTTCATCTGCGCGAGCTGGATCGCGGAACTCACGTCCAACTGCTCCTCTTGGGCGCCGAGACAAAGCTCCCGCGCAATCCGCGCGTGATGCACCTGGACCAGGGGCACCGCGCCCAGATTGCGCGCCGCGCGGACCAGCGCAACGGCCATCTCATCGGGCACATCGAAGCAATCGAGGAGCACCCGCTCGCCTGCTGCGAGGCCGACGGAGAAACCGGTCAGTTGAGACGCGAGTTGATCGTAGCGGGGATCGTTCATGAAAGCGGCAGAGGGTAGTCACCCGACCCGACTTGCCAAGGATGCAAGCTGTCCGGCGGACGATCTACAGCATGCCAGAATCGACCGTTGACGGGACATTGGCCTTGTGCTGATCTGCCTGCGATGTGTGGGCGGACAAATCGTGTGGCGGGTCGGCGGTTGTGGCACGGCTTCGGATTCGGGTGGCTTATCGCTCTCCTGCTCCTCGGTGGTGCATCCCCTGGCGTCGATCCTGCGCCGCAAAGGCCGGCAACAGAAGGCGCACGGCTGATCGTGAAGTTCAACGCCCAGGCCGCTCCGGCGGAGCGCAAAGCTTTGCATGAGCGCCTGGGCGGCAAGCTGCTCAAGGTCCTTCGTGGCGCGGAGCGCACCGAAGTCGTGGTTTTCCCTCCGAAGCACGATGCGGCAATGTTGATCAAGGGCTATCAGCAGAGCGGCCTGGTCGAATATGCGGAAGTCGATGGCGTGGTCCATGCGCTGGACGGCAAGCCCGAGGTGTAAAGCACGCGGAACATTCTCCCCCAACCCCCTTAAAGAACTCTACCTATGAACTGCCGCAGCCACTTCCGGCTCCTGGTCCTCGCCTTCGCGTGGACTTCCGCCTTCACCTCCCAGCAAGGGTTCGCCGCCGAGAAAGCCACGGTCCGGCCTGACCGGATCATTGTGAAATACAAGGCCGCCGCCAAAGGAGCCCCTGTGCAGGCACAAGCGGTTCGCACGAGTGTCGGCGCACGTCTGCATCGGCGCTACGACCGCCTGGGCGGCATCGAAGTGCTGAATTTCAATTCCGCTGCAGCCGCCACCGCCGCCATTCGCCAGCTCAAAGCCAGCGGTGAGGTCGAATACGTCGAGCCGGACTATCTCGTCTATCCGTCGGCGACGCCCAACGACCCGCGCTACACTGACGGGTCGCTTTGGGGTCTGCACAATACGGGCCAGCGCAGCGGGACCAACGACGCAGACATCGATGCGCCGGAGGCTTGGGACACCCTTCGCGATGCTCCCAACATCATCGTCGCGGTGATCGATACGGGCGTGCGCTACACTCACGAAGATCTTGCCGCCAACATGTGGCGCAATCCCGGCGAGACGGCAGGGAACGGGATCGATGACGATGGCAACGGCCTGGTCGATGACGTCTTCGGGATCAATGCGATCGCAGGCACCGGCAACCCCATGGATGATCATGGCCACGGCACCCACTGCGCCGGGACCATCGGCGGCGTCGGCAACAACGGCAAGGGTGTCGCAGGCGTGGCCTGGCGGGTGCAGATCATGGCGTGCAAATTCCTGCCCGCAGTGGGTGGAGGCTCCACCTCCGACGCAATCGAGTGCATCAACTACGCCGTTTCGAAAGGCGCCCACATTCTCAGCAATAGCTGGGGAGGCGGCGGCTTCGCGAATGCGCTCAACGACGCGATCGCCTCTGCGAGAGCTGCGGGAATCATCTTCGTCGCCGCCGCGGGAAACGAATCCAAAGACAACGACGTTGATCCGAATTACCCGTCGGGTTACGCGCAGGATAACGTCATCTCCGTCGCCAGCTCGACGCGCACCGAGGGCCTTTCGGACTTCTCCAATTTCGGGCGTACCACAGTCGATATTGCGGCGCCGGGCTCGGATATTCTCTCAACGATTCACACCAGCGACTCCGCATATGGGGAAAAGTCCGGCACTTCGATGGCTACACCGCAGGTGGCCGGCGCGCTGGCGCTGCTCAAGGTGCGCTTTCCGGGCGAGACGTATCGGCAACTCATCCAGCGGCTCTTCAATTCTGCCGACCGCATGCCGGCGTTTTCGGGGCGCTCCGTGACCGGCGCGCGGATGAATCTCTCGAACGCCCTGACCGGATCCAGCTCCCGACCCATCAATGACCCATTGGCAGGTGCCACCGAGATTCCGGGCAGCCGGTTCGTCGTCGATGGGAGCAATCTTAGTGCAACCAAGGAAGCTGGTGAGCCGACCCACGGCGGCAACACGGGCGGCGCATCGGTTTGGTGGAAGTGGACCGCGCAGGCTGCTGGCCCGGTCACCCTCACGACCGAAGGCAGTGGTTTCAATACGCTGCTCGGCGTTTACACCGGCTCGGCGGTTGGCAGCCTGAACCTGGTGGCGAGCAATGACAATGCCTCCGGCGGCGTGACCTGGAGCAGTGTGTCGTTCACCGCGGTGGAGGGGATGACGTATCGAATCGCCGTGGACGGCTTCGGCGGCGCGACCGGCGACATCGTGCTGAATGGTGACGGTCCTTCGAGCGTTCCCAACGACGATTTTCTCGATCGCCTGCCGTTGAACGGCGCCTCCTTCGCGCAGACCGGCTCGAGCACCGAAGCGACCAAAGAGCCGGGCGAGCCGAATCACGCCAGCAACCGTGGTGGCCGATCGGTTTGGTGGACCTGGACGGCTCCCGCTTCCGGCCCCGTGACGGTGAAGACGCTGGGCAGCAGCTTCGATACTTTGCTCGCGATCTATACAGGATCGAGTCTCGGCGGGCTGACGTCGATCATCTCGAATGACGATGCGGCGAGCGGCGGATTGACGAGCGAAGTGACTTTCACCGCCACGGCCGGTGTCGCTTACCAGATTGCCGTCGATGGCTACAACGATGCCTCGGGAACGATCGCCCTCCAGGGCAGCGGCACCGCGCCGATCCTGCCCACGGTCACGGTCGCAGCATCGGACAGCAATTCCGGTGAAGGCGGTGACACCGGCGCGTTTACCGTCTCCCGCGTCGGCAGCAACTCGACCGCGCTGGTCGTGAATCTCGCTCGCACCGGCACGGCGGGCAGCGGCACGGATTATACCCCGCTGCCCAGCACCGTCACCATTGCCGCAGGCGCCACCGCGGCGACGCTCACCGTTACACCGACGGACGACAGCATCACCGAGGAATCCGAAACCGTGATCCTCACGGTCAGCCCGGCCGCTCAATACATCACGGGCAGCCCGGATAGCGCGACCGTGACCATCGCGGACAATGACACGGCCGCGGCCGTCACGGTGGAAGCGAGCGACTCCAGCGCCGGGGAAGCCTCGGGCGACTCCGGATCGTTTACTCTTCGCCGCACCGGCAGCACCACGGAAGAACTCTCGATCAATGTGCAGATCTCCGGTTCCGCCGCTTCCGGCATCGACTACGCGGCGCTCTCGACTCCCGTGACCATCCCCGCCGGGCAAAGCGTTGCCCTCCTCACGATCACCCCGGTCGATGATCTTCTGCCCGAGCTCACGGAAACGGTCACGCTCATCGTGGCCCCAGGCAGCAACTACATTGTGGGCGCACCCGCGACCGCGAGCGTCTCGATCGTTGATAACGACTCGACGACGAACAACGACAACTTCGCCCAGCGCGCCACGCTCGCGGGCTCGTCATTTTCAACCGCAGGCTCAACCGCGGCTTCCACCAAGGAGCCTGGCGAGCCGAACCACGCCGCGATCACCGGAGGCAAATCGGTCTGGTATCAATGGCTCGCCCCGACTTCGGGCGCGACGGTCATCGATACGTTCGGGAGCCAGTTTGATACGTTGCTCGCCATCTACACCGGCACCGCGCTCGCCTCGTTGACTCCGATTGCCAGCAACGATGACGCCGTGGGCAGCGGCGGCGTGAACAGCCAGGTGACCTTCCAGGCGACGGCAGGCGTGACCTATCTCGTCGCCATCGATGGTTATCGAGGGGCGAGCGGAAACTTCGTCCTGAACGGCAGCGCGCCCAGCTCATCCCTCCCTGTGGTGACCATCGAATCCACGGTTCCTGCCACCGCGGAGGGTGCTGCGCAAACCGGCAGCATGCGCATCTCCCGCACCGAAGCGACGGCCTCCGCATTGCAGATCAACCTGACCGTCAGCGGTTCGGCGACCAACGGCACCGATTACAGCGCGGTGCCGACGATCGTTAACATTCCCGCGGGGTCGACCACGGTGAACATTCCGATCACCGCAGTGGACGATTCCTTCATCGAAGCGAGTGAATCCGTTGTGATCGCCGTCGGACCAAGCCCGAGCTACGTCACGGGCTTACCCGCCTCGGCAACAGTGACGATCGCGGACAACGATGTGAGTTCCGACAACGATAATTTCGCGAATGCGGTGCCGCTGAACGGAACCGGCTTTGTCGTGAGCGGCTCGAACACCACCGCAACGAAGGAAGCGGGCGAGCCCAATCACGCGGGCAACGCGGGCGGGAAATCGGTCTGGTGGCGGTGGACCGCTCCGGAGTCGGACAGCTACACGATGAACACCAGTGGCAGCGACTTCGACACCCTCCTCGCGGTCTATGTCGGTGAAAGTGTCGGCGCATTGAGGATCGTGGCGAGCAACGACGACTCCGGCGGTCTCACCAGCCAGCTGACCTTCAGCGCGGTCGCGGGCGAAAGTTATCTTATTGCGGTGGACGGATATGGCGGGGGCTCGGGAGGGATCGTGCTCTCGTCCGGGCCCGGTGGCGGCGGTGAGTTGCCGCACGACAGCTTTGTGGCCCGGCGCGATCTCGGCATCGGCAATTTCTCGGACACGAGTAATTCGGAGATCGCGACACGCGAGCTCGGCGAGCCTGAATTGTCGGGTGAAAGGACGGTCTGGTGGACGTGGACACCTGCCGCGACCGGCACCGCGGTGATCCAAACGGCGGGTAGTTCCTTCGATACCATCCTTGCGGTTTATACCGGCACGACCTTGGAGGCGCTCTCGATGGTCGAGTTGAATGATGATGACGGAAAAGGGCTGACCAGCCTGGTCACCTTCGAGGCTCAAGCGAATACCACTTACCAAATCTCCGTCGGCGCCTACCTCAGCAGTGGTGGCGGCGATGTGGTCCTCACTGGAAGGATCGACCCATTCGCCGGCGTCCTCGGAGCTTATCACGGTCTGGTCTCCTCGGTGGACGGAGCGGCTGGCCTTCTCGGCTCGTTTCTGGTGAAGGTGTCCAAGGACGGCCGCTTCACCGGCAAGCTGATCTACGAAGGGGAGAGCTTCCGATTCAAAGGGTTCTTCGATGAAACCGGTTATGCTTCGGTGGTCGTTGCGAGCAAATTCTTCGGCGATCTCTTCCTCTCCTTGCAGCTCGATGTCAGTTCAGGCAGCGACCAGATCTATGGCAGCATCTCCGACGATTTTGGTGGTGGTTCCTACCTCCTCGCGGACCGCGCGGTTTTCGATAAGCGAGATAATCCAGCGCCGCAGGCAGGCACCTACACCCTCCTCATCTCGCCTGCTGGCGACGGCGTGAATGGACCTGGCGGTCTTGGCAGTGGCTCGCTCGTGGTCAAACCGGACGGCAGCGGGCGCTTCGCGGGAACCTTGGGGGACGGCACCAAAGTCAGCCAGCGCGTGCAACTTTCCAAAGACGGTGTCTGGCCCTTCCACGTCGAACTTTACCGCTCCCAAGGCGTGATCTCCGGCTTCCTCTTCTTTGAAGATCGACCCGGCGAGAGCGACATCAGCGGCGCGCTGAGCTGGCGCAAGCCGGGCGGCGTGCGCGGCAAAACCGGCTCGGCTCCGTTCGCCACCGATGTGTGGGCGAGTGGCTCCTACTTCAATGCGCCGCCACGGGGCATTCCGGTGCTCGACTTCGGACAGCGGGTGGGCAACGCGCAGCTTTCCTTTGGCCAGAGCGATCTGGCGGCTCCGCTCGACCCGATTTCCGCCACGCTTACGGCGAATAACGCGGTCGTGGTGGATCGCTCGCAGCGCCTGAAGATGAAGATGAACGGCCGGAGCGGCACCTTCAGGGGCTCCGTAGGCGATCCCTCAAGCGGACGGGCGCTTCCGTTTAGTGGCGCGGTATTCCAGAAGCTCAACTACGGCGCGGGTTTCTTCTTCGGAGAATCCTCGACCGGGGAACTGAGCTTCGATCCGACGGCGATTGTCGTCCCGTAGCGAGGTCGGTGCCGCGGGTGTGCAAGCGGAAGCTCGGTCTGAAAGGGCCGCCGCGAGCCGCGCCCGTTCGTTGGACTGGGCAATGCCCGCGCGGCCGATAAGCTGCCACGCATGTCGATGCCAAAGCTCGTTTTGCCGGGGGAATACGCTGCTCTTCGGGCTGAGTTTGCCGGCCGTGGGCAGCGGCTCGTCTTCACCAATGGCTGCTTCGATCTGCTCCACGTCGGCCATGTTCGTTATCTCCAGGCGGCGCGCGCACTCGGCGACGCTTTGCTCGTCGCCATCAATGGAGACGCGGGCGTGCGCGCGTTGAAAGGTCCGGGGCGGCCGATTAATTCTGAAGACGATCGCGCCGAGGTGATCGCGGCACTCGCTTGTGTGGATTACGTCACCGTCTTCGAGGACGAGCGCGTGACGGAACTGCTGCGCGTCATTCGCCCGCAAGTGTATGCCAAAGGCGGCGACTACACGCTGGAAACGCTGAACGCCGAGGAACGCGGTGTTTTGCAAGGGCTCGGCTCGGAGATCCGGCTGCTGCCCCTCGTGCCAGGGAAATCGACAACGGCGACGCTGGAGCGAAGTCGGCAGCCGTAGCGCCTGGCTCAGCTTTCGGCTTCGCCGGCCGCCGCGATGAACCTCCGCGAGGTCAGTGAATCGTCGCCCTGGCGAGTGATGGCGCCGACGATAATCGGCGGCGGGGCAGGGGTAAGCGGGAGGATCTTCAGGCGCGGGCCCACCAGGCAGGTCATCGAGCCCGGTACCAGCGCGATCCCGCGGCCGGCTTCCACTGCGGCGATGAGGCTCGTGACGCTGTCGTGTTCCTCGGCGATCCGCGGGGTCCTGCCGATCCTGGCGAACATGGTTTCGAGACTGGTGTGATATTCGGGATAGTCGGCGCGGCTGTAAGCGATGAGCGGTTCATCCGCGGCGCGGGCAATGGTCACGGATCGATGCCGCGCGGCGAGAGCGTGCCCCGGCGGGACGGCCGCACAGAGAGGGAAGCGTGCGAGTTCAATAAAGTGCAAGCCGTGCTCCTGGTCCTTCGGCGGCGGGACGCGCAATGCCACGTCGAGTTTGCCGTCCCGTATACCGGCCAGCATTTCTTCGGTCGAAAGGTCATGCAACGACACACGGACGCCGGGGAACTCGGCCTGGAAGCGCCGCAAAGCGCGGGGCAGAATCTGCACGGTCAGCGAAGGCGCGTAGCCGACGTGCAATTCGCCACGCACTCCGCCGGCCACCGCGCGCACCTGCGCCACGGCCACCTCGACACGTTCCAGAACGGCCCGTGCTTCGGTCAGGAAAAAGCGGCCAGCATCTGTGAGGCGCACGGACTTCGCTGTCCGCTCCAGCAACGCGAGGCCGAGTTCATCTTCGAGGTCGCGGATCTGTCGGCTGACTGCGGGTTGAGCCACACGCAGTTTCGCTGCGGCGCGAGTCACGTTTTCGCTCTCCGCGACGGCAACGAAATAGCGGAGGTGGCGGAGTTCCATCGTGCGCGAGCATGCCTTTTGGGCCTGCTAAGGCAAGGAACACGGTATTTCCGGAAGCAGGCTCGGGCGGCCTAAGCTTCGAGCATGATCACATTAAGAAAGAGCATTGACCGCGGCCATGCCGAGCACGGCTGGCTCGACTCGTATCACACCTTTAGCTTCGCGGATTATTACGACCCGCAGTGGATGGGCTTCCGCAGCTTGCGGGTGATCAATGACGATCTCGTCATGCCGCGCATGGGTTTTGGCAAGCATCCGCACCGCGACATGGAGATCATCACCTACATCCTCAGTGGCGAACTCGCGCATGAAGATTCGATGGGCAACGGCCGCGTCATCACGCCGGGCGAGTTCCAATACATGAGCGCCGGCACCGGCGTGCTGCACAGCGAGCAGAACCCTTCCGGCCAGGAAGCGGTGCATCTTCTGCAAATCTGGATCGAGCCGGACGCAAAAGGCGTCACGCCGCGCTACGAAGAGAAATCAATGAAGGACGCCGCTTCCGGCACGTTCCATCTGGTGACCAGCAGGGGCGGCCGCGATGGATCCATGGCGATCCATCAAGACGCTGATCTCTGGCTTGGGAAGGTCGATGCCGATCAGGAAATAACGCACACCTTTGCCCCCAAACGTCACGCCTGGCTGCACGTCGCAGAAGGAGAAGTCACTTTGAATGGCCAGACCTTGGCCGGCGGCGACGCCATGGCTTTCGGCGACGAACCTTCGGTTACTCTCCGCGGAGTAAAGCCGTCACAAGTGCTGCTCTTTGATCTGAACTAACTCACCCACAACCACCAACCAACTAACATCACCTACTTATGACCAAACTACTCGTTCTCTACTACTCCATGTATGGCCACGTGGAAACCATGGCTGGCGCGATCGCCGAAGGCGCACGCAGCGTCGAAGGCGTTGAGGTAACGCTCAAGCGCGTGCCCGAAACGATGCCGGAAGACATCGCGAAACAATACGGCGCCAAGCTCGACCAGAGTGCGCCGGTGGCTTCACCGAAAGAGCTCGGCGATTACGACGCCATCATCTTCGGCAGCCCGACGCGGTTCGGCAACATGACCGCGCAGATGCGCAACTTCCTCGATCAGACCGGCGGCCTTTGGGTCAAGGGCGCGCTGGTCGGCAAGGTGAGCAGCGTCTTTACCAGCACCGGCACCGGCGGCGGCAATGAGAGCACCATTATCAGCTTCCTGAGTAACCTGATGCATCACGGGATGATCTATGTCGGACTGCCTTACTCCTGCCCGGAACTCGCGGACATTAGTGAGGTGAAAGGCGGCTCGCCTTGGGGCGCGGCATGTTATGCCGGAGCCGACGGTTCGCGGCAGCCTTCCATCAAGGAACTCGCGCAAGCACGGTTCCAAGGCAAACACGTTGCCGGGATTGCGGCAAAGCTGAAGGGTTAGGCCGCCCGCCGCACCCAGGCAGGAAAACGCGCGCGGTTCGCCGCGCGCGTTCGACTGCGGTGGAGGGCCTACTCTGACTCGACCTTCGGAACGCCTTCCACTTGTTCGGCCTCGGGAAGCTCCTACGAATGGTGATGCTGGACTTCGGCGTTCTCGTGCTTCGCTTCTTCCTTCTTCACGTGCTCCTCGTGTTTCTGCTCCACCAGCTTGTGTTTGTTTTTCGGAGAATCGTCGCCCATAAGGATGACGAAACGAGTTTCGAGCTGTCGGCGACCGTGCCGATTGCGGTGATGGGGCTGATCCAGCGAGCGGAGTGGTATCCGGGCGTGCAGTTCCGGTCGCGAGAGTGACAAGGCGCAGGCGCTTCGCTAGAACCCGACTGTGCCAAATCTTTCCGGAGTCACTGTCATCGATCACCCGCTCATTCGGGTGAAGATGACCGAGTTGCGCGATGCGCAGACCACTTCCGCGGTGTTCCGTGCGCGGCTCAACGAGTTGGCGACGCTGATGGTCTTCGAAGCTACGCGCGATCTCGCCACCCGGGCCGTGCGCGTGCAGACGCCGCTCGCTGAAACTGAAGGCGCGGCACTCGTGCGGCCGATTATCGTCGCGCCGATCTTGCGGGCGGGGCTGGGTTTGGTGGAGGGAATGCTGGACCTGCTGCCGGATGTCAGCGTTGCGCACATCGGTCTCGTGCGGAATGAGGAGACGCGCCGTCCGGAGAGCTATTATTTCAAAGCGCCCGCGCACCTCGCGGAGGCGGATGTCCTGCTCGTCGATCCGATGCTGGCGACGGGTTGGAGCGCGACGGCCGCGGTCGCGCAGCTCAAGGAGGCAGGCGCGACTTCGATCCGCTTCGTCTGTTTGGTGAGCTGCCCGGCGGGAGTTGCGCAGGTTCGCGACGCCCACCCCGATGTGCAGATCTTCACCGCCGCGCTGGATCGCGAATTGAACGACCGTGCTTACATCGTCCCCGGCTTGGGCGATGCGGGCGATCGTTATTTCGGCACGACCTGAGGGAGTTCGGGGCGCGGCTGTAGGGAACCTGCCAGGTTCCCGCTTCTCCAGAAATCCGGGGAACCCAACGGGTTCCCCTACAGTTGGCGCGGTTTATTTCACGACCTGAGTCTGACGCGCTTTCGCGAAATAGTCGCGAACCCCCACGGCGACAGCGTCGGCGTATTCGCGGATGAGGCTCTTGCGCATGGATCCCGCGACCATTCGTTCGCCTTCGTAGTCTCCGGCTTGTACGCGCGCCCAGACTTCCTCGCTGTTCATCACGTAAGGCTCGAGGAACACGACCGGAGCTTCGTAGAGCCGATTGGCCAATAGATTCCGCGCCCAGACGAATGGGCTGTCGCCCACCCGGCGCGCATTCCCAGTCGTGTAAGTGTAAGGGGGCAACCCGGCGGCAAGCGCGATGCTGGCGGCGATTGCTTCGGAGGCGGCCGTCTCCTCGGCGAACGAACGGTTCAGCAGCTTGTGCAGGAGCTCGCTGCGCTGGTCGTCAAAGCGGAGCTCGCCGGCAGAATAGCAGCCGTTCACGAGCACGTGCAGATGGTTGCGCGGGACGAATTGCGGGTTCTTCGGATCGCCGCCCCACGCTTCCGCATTGAAGTGCAGGCACAGGATGAGGTCCGGCTGAAGCCGCCGGTTCACGAGCTCGGCGCGCGTCCGGATTTCGCTGATGCGATAGAAGAGGCGTTCGCTGTGCCACTGCACGGTCTGCCCGCGGCCGGGATCATCCTTCTGAGCAGCGTCGTAGGTCAAACGCGGCTCGTGAACCCCTTCGAGGGCAAGCTCTGCGCGTGCGGCTTCGTGCAACGTTTCCGGCCGCTGCGAAGTCACCGGCGCCAGCGCATCGCGCACGAGCGAGACTTCGGCGCCGAACGCCCGCAACTGCGGCGCCAGCCACCGCGCCACGAGGAGCGTCATCTCGCCTTCGGCCACCGGTTTCGATTCGCCGATGCGGAACCAGCGTTCCTCCATCTTCGCCCAGTCGCCCCCGATGTGACCGGGATCGATGGCGATCTTCACGCCTTGCAAAGGCAGTTCGGCCGGGGCCACGCCGAGGGTGGCCGCGGGTCGCCACCAACGCGGCACTGGCCTGGCGCTCGCTGCGTCTTTGGCAAAGCGCAGCCGGAACTCGGCGGGCGGAACCAGTGCGGTTTTGATGACCGCGGCGTCTTCTGCAATCTCGATCACCCCCTGCGCCGCGCCGCCGGGTGCGTAAACCTCGTCGAGCAGCGCCTTGAATTCGCCGCGCGTGATCGTTTCCTGATACGCCTCCAGTCGCGACCAGTCCGGAGCCGGCGCCAGGGGGCTGATGCGCTGGGAAAATGCGGCCGCGGTGGAGAGCGAAAAGAGGAGCGCCAGGACCAACTCTCGAATGCGGATTTTCATGGCGGCGTTTTCCGTAATGCAAACGCGATGGCGTGTCCATCGACGTGGAAATCAAACGCGGTCGAACATTCTGCGTGCCCTGATTTCCAGTGCCCGATAGTTGTGCGCCAATGCTGAAGCTGCTTTTCCTCGGGGATATTGTCGGAGAACCGGGCCGGCGCGCCGTGATCGATCTGGTGCCATGGTTTAAAGAGAATCGCGGCGTGGATTTCGTGGTGGTGAACGGGGAGAACGCCGCGAACGGGCGTGGCATCACCCCGAAGATCGCAATCGATTTGCTGCGGGCGGGCGTCGCGGTGATCACCAGCGGCGATCACATCTGGGACCAGCGCGATATCGTGCCTTTCATTGAAATCGAGCCGCGCCTCTTGCGCCCGATCAATTATCCGCCCGGAACGCCGGGCGGCGGCTCGATTGTCCTGGAAACGTCCAAGGGCAAAATCGCCGTGATCAACGTACAGGGGCGCACCTTCATGAACCCGCCACTCGAGAATCCCTTCCTCGCCGTGCAGGCAGAAGTCACACGGCTGCGTGCGGAGACGCCGGTGATTTTTGTCGATGCCCACGCGGAAACCACGAGTGAGAAGATCGCGCTGGGCCGCTTCCTCGACGGGCAGGTCAGCGCGGTCTGTGGGACCCACACCCACACGCAAACGGCGGATGAGCAGATCTTTCCCGGCGGCACTGCTTTCCTCTGCGATGCAGGAATGTGCGGACCGACCGAAAGCGTGCTGGGCCGGGAGATCGAGCCGATCCTGCAACGGTTTCTGACCGGCCGCCCGGTGATGTTTCCAGTCGCGCGCGGCGCCGTGAAAGTGAATGGCGCGTTGATTGAGATCGACGAGCAAACCGGCCGAGCTCTGCGCATCGAACGAATCGCGCATGCCTACGACGCAGCGCAGTATGCCTACGATCGCGGTTAGCCCGGGGATGCCCAAGGCCATGGAGACACGCGACGGTTCGGCAGCGTTGCGGGATCGGAAAAGCCTTTGCAATCCGACCCTGTTTCCGCACCGTGCGCGCCGCAACCTCGAGCCAATCTCAGCCCTCCCATGACTTGGTATTACGCCGAAAATAACGACCGCCGCGGCCCTGTGGATGAAGCGGCTTTCGGCAATCTGGTGCGTGGCGGAACCATCCGTCCGGAGACCCTGGTCTGGCGGGATGGAATGGCGAATTGGACCCCGCTCGCGCAGAGCGGTTACGATCCGGCAGTTCCAGTTTCGCCGACGCCCGCCGATGAGACGGAGGCGCCGCGCCAACCTGCAGTCCCGATGGGGGTGTGCAGCGAGTCCGGCCGCATCCTGCCGCGCAGCGAACTCGTGGAAATCGACGGCAAGCTTGTCAGCGCCGAATACAAGCACCTGGTCCTGCAGCGCATCCGCGAAGGCATCAGCGGCGACGGTGCGATCGAAGATGCGGAGGCGATCGCCCAACGAGTCGAGGCGGCCGGCTGGAACATCAGTGCGAGCGATTGCATCGGCCGCGGATGGATGCTGGTGAGGCGGAACTTTTGGCTCTGTGTGGGATCCACCTTCCTCGTCCACCTCTTGATCTTCACGGCGGGCCTGCTTCCTCCCAGCGGGTTGATTTTGCAGGGACCGCTCGTTGGCGGTCTTTATTGGATGATCCTGAAGTGCTTGCGGGGAGAACCCGCAACGGTCGGTGACGCGTTCCAGGGCTTCAGCCGCGGTTGGGGACACCTGATCGGTGTTTCTCTGCTCACCACCCTGGCAATCGTCCCGTGCCTTGTTCCCGGCCTGGTCGCAGTCGCCTTGGTGAATCGTGGCACCGGCGATCCATCAATCGGCGGCGTTTTGTTAGGAATCGCGTTGCTGCTGATCGGCGTGGGTGTGGCGATTTACCTCACCGTCGGTTGGATCTTTGCTCTTCCACTGGTGACGGATAAGCGGCTGGAATTCTGGCCCGCCATGACCCTCAGCCGGCGCATTGTCGGCATGCATTGGTGGCAAATCTTCGGCCTGCTGTTCCTGACTGGGGTGCTGCTCGTCGGGATATTGCTCGCCGGGGTGCTGCTCTTCTTCCTGGTGACCGCCATCGGTTTTGGCGCGACTGGTGATCCGGGGATCGCCGTCGCAATCGGGGTGTTGCTGGGCTTCTTGCTGTTGCTCGCGTTGCTCACGCTGCTGCCGCTGGCATTCAGTGCGTTGATGGTGGCTTACGAAGACATTTTCCGCCGCCGGGAGCTGACCTGAGCCGACGGCGGCGGACCTTTCGCTCGCGTGATTGCACAAGCTCTGGTCTGTCCCAAGTGCCGGACACCGATCCCGGAAACGTTGTTTAACCTCGGGCGTTTTGCGCCGTGCTTGAAATGCCGGCAGGAACTGCAGGTCGATGTTTTTCCCGCGTTTTACGCGGGGCCGCGGCTTGGCCGGCCCGGGGAACCGCTGGTCGATGCCTCGGAGGCGAGTTGCTTCTTCCATGCGGAGAAACGCGCCGCGATCGCGTGCGAGTCGTGCGGACGTTTCCTTTGCGGGCTCTGCGATTTGGAAGTGGAGGGGCGGCACATTTGTCCCAGCTGCCTCTCGGCGGGACGCAAGAAAGGCGCGCTCAAGAACCTCGATCAATACCGCCTCGTCTGGCCGGGAATTGGATTGCTGATGGCGTTGGTCCTGCCGCTCATCTTTTACCCGCTCACGCCAATCTGGGCGCTGGCTTCGCTCGGCGTGACCTGCTTCGGCTTCTTTCGACCGGGCAGCATTACCGGCGACCGCAAGATCGTTCTCTACGCGCTCGCCTTCGTGGTGCCACTGGCCGAACTCGCTCTCTCCTTTTTCCTCGGCAAGAATCTTCTCCTTCAGTTTTCCGGTGGCTCCACTCCCTTCACCCTCCCGTAGCGTTTACCGGCGGATTCCCGGCAGCGGCACGCTTTTCCAGCGTGGTCGCCTGTGGGCCGCGCCAGATCATCTGTTGCTCGTTGGA
>JAQGOK010000078.1 GCA_028293645.1 Chthoniobacter sp. | reverse complement strand
CCCCCGTTTTTCCAGATCCGGCAGGATGAAGCGGCCCTGCGCGGATTCGTCGAGTCGCTGCCCAGAGAAGTCCGCTGGGCCATCGAGTTTCGACACGACGGCTGGCATCTCCCGCGGATCGTCCATTTGCTGGAATCGCACCGGATCTGCTGGGTCTGGAACGACGTCACGCCACTTGACCATCAGGAAGAGGGGGCGTTCGAGTTCCTCCCGACGACCACGGATTTCGCCTACGTGCGCCTGATGGGCGACTTGAAGACGAAGCCGCGACGCGACCAGATCAACTCAAGTCAGCGCTACGATCGGCTGGCGTGGCCGCGCAACTCCTCGCTGGAGAGTTGGTCGGTGCGCCTGCGGCAATGCGTCGAGGAATTCTCGCGCGTTTACGTTTACGCGAACAATCACTTCGAGGGCTTCTCGCCACTCACCAGTCAGCGGCTGGCAGTCCGCCTGGGCGTGCCGGTGCGGACCTTTGCAGAGCCAGCCGCGGACGAGCCGGTAAGCGCGCAACTCGAACTCCTCTGAAGGTTTAAAGCAAGCCACGGCAACGGCCCAGGCAGCGGAACATATTCTGCTCCCTTGAACTCCGCGCTCCGGGGGGCGCGTCGCCATCGAAATGTTTCCTTTGCTCAATTGTGTGAACGAGGGCGCCGTGTCACCTTGGGTTCTCCCCCGCTGCTGCGCCCTCGCGCGCTTCTGCTAAATCCAAAGAACCCCTCCCGCGCCTTGCCATGAACAAACCCCGCGCGTCGCTGCTCGCTTCCTGGCTTCCTTTGCTCACGCTCGCGACGCTCTCCGCGACCGCCACGGCCGCGATCGACTTGAACGCGGACGGACTCGGTGACATTTGGGCGCTCAAGTACTCAGCGGCCGCTTTGGTGCAGGGCACGGACCCCGACGGTGATGGCAAAACCAATGCTGAAGAAAGCGCTGCGGGCACCGATCCATTTCTGGCGGCGTCAAGAATCGCGATCTCTTCAATGACCACAGGCGGAGCCGCAGGGCCCGGCGTGCATATCACCTGGAGCACCGTCTCCGGCAAAGGTTACCAGGTCCAAAGCACTGGTTCGCTGGTAAATCCGAATTGGCAGCCCGAAACGCCGAATACCATCATTCCCGGCACCGGCGAGGCAATCACCCGCACTTACCCGGTTCCCGCGACTAATGGGAAATACTACCGGATCCTTGTGCAGGATCTGGATTCCGATAGTGACGGCGTCAGCGATTGGGAAGAACTCGCGGTTCGTTCCAATCCCAATAGCAACCACAGCGCAGGTCTTTCCGAAGAGGACGACCTCACGCGCATCACCAATGCGTTGAGCGCACCGAACCGCGTCAGCATTCAGGCCATCGATCCCGACGCTTCGGAAGTTGGGCCAGATACCGGAACGTTCACAGTCGTCCGCAGCGGCGGGCTCGGCCCCATCACGATTACTTACGCTGTAGCCGGCACCGCCACTCCTGGCTCAGACTTCGCAGCCTTGTCCGGATCGGTGACACTGGGGCTCGCTGACAATAGCACCGCAATCGTGATTACCCCGCTTTCCGATGACAGGCTGGAGTCTCCGGAAACGGTCTTGCTCACCATCAGCTCCTCGGGTGCTTACACAGTCCAAGGAACTCCACTGGCCGCCGTTCTGATCGGCGATGTGACCGCCATCAATCCCGCAAACGTTGGTGGGCTTGTCGCACAGTATTACAACGAGACGAGCACCACTCTTTCGGACACCAATCCCCCGGATTGGACAGCGATGAAGCTCTCCCGCGTGGACTCGACGGTGAACTTTGATTACGCCGTGGCCCCCTGGCCCGGCAGTGGAGTCAATCCCACTTACTTCGCCAGCCGCTGGTCCGGCGAAGTCCTGCCGCAATACTCGCAGATCTACACCTTCTTTCTCCGGACCAACAAAGGCGGCCGCATTTGGGTTGATGGAGAGCTGCTGGTGGATAACTGGCCGCGCGCGAACTACAGCGTCGTGTCAACCGAGTATGGCGGGACGATCTCGCTCGTCGGCGGGGTGCGCTACTCAATCTACATCGAGCATTTCGAATCTACCGGTAACAACGCGCAGGCTGTCCTTTCCTGGCAAAGCCAGAACCAGGTTAAGCAGGTCATCCCACAATCTCGGCTCTTCGCCAACACTCCTCCGCAGATAACCAGCCCCACCGAGATCACCCTGCTCAGAGGCAGCGGGCCCTACACTTACCAGATCGCGGCAAGTGGACTCCCCAGCAGCTACGGAGCGGCCAATCTTCCAAACGGTCCCCCTGCCTGGACCATCAACCCGGCTTCCGGCCAGATTACCGGAACGCCCTCACAGGCGGGCATTTGGCAGATCCCAATAACTGCCACGAATCCGCACGGCTCAGGCTCCGCCATCCTGACACTTACGGTAGTGGAGACCGGCGGAGGCATCACCCGTGAGGTTTGGAATGGCACCTTCAACTCCGTTGCCGACTTACCGATCGACACGCAGCCAGCCACCCGTGGTGTAGTCAGCAGCCTCGAAGTAGCGCAAAGCGAGTTCGACACTTTTGGCTCAAGGCTGCGCGGCTTCATCACCGCTCCTGTGAGCGGTGCCTATCAGTTCTGGCTCACCGCAGATGACCAGGCCGAACTCTGGATCTCCGATGACGAAGAGGTAGTGAACCTCCTGAAGCGCGCTGCGACTACGGCTGCAACAGGCTATCGCGCGTGGACCCACCCCAGTGCCGGCAAGTCGCCGCTGCTTTGGTTGGAAGCCGGTAAACGCTACTACGTCGAAGTGCGGCACGTTGAGGCGAGCGGGACGGACCATGTGTCAGTAGGTTGGTTCAAGCCGGGGGATCCTGGCCAGGGCAGTGCGCCTACTGAGGTGGTGCCGGGCTATGCGCTCTCGCCATGGACGCCACCCAGCGGAACCACAGAAAATGGCACCCTTTACCTCGCCAACCTTACTCCGCAAGGAACCGCTGTCTCGAACGGCTACGGCCTTTCGACACTCCGGCTGAGTGCAGACGAATCGACGGCCTACGTCTCGGCCAGTTACGGGAATCTCACCACTCCGTTTTCAGGGATGCATGTGCATGACGACCGTCTCCCCAATGGCGCGAACATCGTTTTCGATCCCGACGAACCGGGTGTGCAAACCCTGCCGGACGGGAGTTGGGCCTGGCCCATCGTCGGCGTCGCTGGCTTGAGCGCGCAGCAAATCGCGTTAGGAATCAAGAACGGGAACACCTACTTCAACGTCCATTCTCTTCGTCATCCGGGTGGCGAAATCAAAGGCTTCTATCGCGTGCAGGATGGCTCGCAGACCTTCACTCCGCCAGCGAGCCCACCCTCCTGGTCATCGGAACCGCTCAACGCCAACGCCGCCTCGCGGTTCCTAACCCAAGCCACCTTCGGCCCCACACTCGCGGAAATCGCTGCGGTGCAGTCGATCGGTTACGAAGGGTGGATCGAGGCCCAGTTTGGCAAACCAGCCACGCGTCACCTCGATCACGTGATGTTGAAACGGAACCTCACCGATCCCAACGGCCCGACTTACCCGACCAACCTTACGACCAACTCGTGGTGGAAGAACTCCATCACGGCCGACGATCAACTGCGGCAACGAATCGCCTTTGCGCTAAGCCAGATCCTTGTCGTTTCCTCCGCTGGCCCGCTGGAAGACCGCTCGGACGCACTCTCCTACTTCTACGATACGCTGCTCGACCACAGCTTTGGCAACTTCAGCGACATCCTGAAAGCCGTGACGCTTACCCCAGCCATGGGCGCCTATCTCGACATGCGGCGCAACGATAAGCCGAACAAAGCGAGCGGCCGCATTCCGAACGAAAACTACGCGCGGGAAATTCTGCAGCTTTTCTCACTCGGCCTGAATCGCATGCACCCGGACGGTTCGCTGATCCTCAACTCGAAAGGCGTTCCAGTGCCCACCTACGATCAGGAAGTGATCGTCGGTTTCGCGCATGCCTTCACCGGATGGGACTACAATCAGCCCAACGCGAGCACTGGTTTTCTGCCCACTGGCTTCAACGCCAGCCCTTACGTCAACACGTACACGCGCCCGATGAAGGAAGTGCCCGAGCGCCATTTCACGGGTCCGAAGCGAATCTTGAATAATGTCGTTCTGCCAGGTCTCCCGAGCGTCGGGGGAGTTGCTCTGGATCCGTTTGCCAACCATACGGCCTCGCCCTATAGCCGCACCGCGACGATCAATGACCCTGCCTATCAAGGGTTGCCAGCGGCGGAACTGGAGGCAACCCACCGCGCCATCTTCGAACATCCAAACGTTGGACCATTTATCTGCCGGCAACTGATTCAACGCTTGGTGACCAGCACACCCAGCCGCGGATACATCTACCGTGTCGTGCAAAAGTTCGACGACGACGGCACGACCAACCGCATTCGCGGCAACATGCGGGCCGTCATCAAAGCGATCCTTCTCGATTACGAAGCACGTTCGACCGCGCTCCTGGTCCAGCAAGGCTACGGCAAACAGCGCGAGCCCCTGCTGCGCGTGACCGCCCTTGCCCGCGCCTTCCCGGCCGCCCCCGCCATCGACGGCACTTACCTCCAGACCAACAACGTCATCACAATCAGCAACACCAGCGTTCCGCATAAGCTGAGCAGCGGGAACGCGGTCAACCTGACCTTTACCTCTGGCTCACCATCCCCGACCGGTCGTACTTACTCGGTGACCGGCACTCCCGCCTCGGCCAACAGCTTCAATGTCACGGCACCCGATATCCTTAGCTGCACTTACGCACAAACCGGCACGACCATCACCGTGACACGCAACGCGCATGGCCTGGTAAGCGGGAACTCCGTTTATCTTGATTTCACCAGCGGCTCCGGGAGTGACGGCCTCTACAAGCTTACAGGGGCGACCACGAACACCTTTACGGTGGAATCCGCCATATCCGATACCAACCCGGGCGGCAGCACTGGTTGGCTGGTCTTCTATACAGGTGGCTACACGCAAGCCGGCAACACCATCACTGTGACCACAAGCTACAATCACTGCCTGATCTCCGGAGTCAACGTGGCGCTCGACTTTAGTCCGGTGACTGGCTCCACCAACGTAGCGCTCGACGGCACCTACGCCGTCACCGTGCTGGATGATCGCCGCTTTACCCTCACGGCAACAGACTCAGTGACGCGCTCCGGTGAGGTCGTGGTCGGTCCCCCCACGGTTTCCCTCAACCGCAGTGGCAACGTTGGTGGCACTGCGAACAACTGGACGCTGAATAGTACGGACACTTACCTGGGCCAGACCCCGTTGCGCTCACCCACGGTGTTTAACTTTTTCGAGCCTGACTACCGCTTTCCCGGTCTTCTGGCGGAGGCTGGCCTGATCACCCCTGAGTTCCAGATCACGTCGGACACAAACGTCGTTCGGCAGTCGAACTTCATTTTTGGCGGCATCTTCAGCTCCGGCAGTAGTTCCACCTCCGGGAGCACCACCGGACTCAACTCCTTCCGCGACGGTAACGGCAGTATCGCCATCGATCTTAGCCCATGGATGGGCAACCGGCCGAGCACCAGCCTGGCCTGGACCCACGCCAGCAACCTCAGTTCGCTGGTTGATGAGCTCAGCACCTTGTTACTCGCTGGACAACTCCCCAGCACCGGAACCAACAACTATACTTCGAATCCGCGGGTGGTCGTGAATGCCAAACAGCTGCTTGTCGATTACGCCAACACACTCACCGACGCGAATGCCACCGTGCAGGCACGCAATCGAATCCGCGCCATCCTCCACCTGCTGGCGACCTCGCCACAGTTCACCATTCAAAAATGAACAACCGCGTCACGCTGTCGGATCTCCGTTCGTTGTTCGCGATTCCGAACGTCGTATAACCGCCTGCCCTATGGAACACGAACTCCAGTTTCTCCGCACTCGGCGGGACTTTATGCGGCAGGCGGCGTGTGCGGCCCTCGGCACCATTGGTTTAACCAGCGCGATTCGTGATCTACGCCTCATCGGCAGCGCGGCGGCTCAGGGTCCGCTGGACGATTACAAAGCGCTGGTCTGTATATTCCTGAGTGGTGGCAACGACTCCAACAACCTCATCGTCCCGCGTGGCGCAGACTGGGTGAACTACAGTGCAATTCGGCAGAACCTGGCCATCCCCGAAGCCGCGTTGCACCCGATTGTTCCGGTAAGTGGTGACGGCCGGATGTTCGGACTCCACCCAAGTTGCGTCGAGCTAAAGACTCTTTTCGACGAAGGCAAGCTGGCGACCATCTTCAACGTCGGCGTGCTGAGCTATCCGATGACTCGCGCGCAGTATCAGAGCAATTCGGTCCCGCGGCCGCCGCAGCTCTTCTCTCACAGCGATCAGGTCACACATTGGCAAACGTCCCTCCCAGATCAGCCGCCGAAGAGCGGCTGGGGCGGCCGAATCGCAGATCTTTTGCAGCCACGGCAGATCGATCTCCTTAACTCGAATAATAGCGCGCGGATCGCGCTCTGCACTTCAGTCAATGGCGCCAACACCTTCGAAGTCGGCAATACCTACCAACAGTATCACGTCTCGACGAACGGCGCCGTCCTGCTCTCGGGGGTCACTGGCGCCCGCCTCACTGCGGTAAAGGACCTCATCGGCATTCCTTCGGTTAACTTGCAGCAACAAGCTTACTCGGAAGTGGCCGACCACGCGCTCGATACAGGACAGTTACTCAACGATGCCATCCAATACACTGGCACCGGCTGGACTTGGGAGGCTGCCTTCCCCACCAGCTCGCTAGGCAATCAGTTGAAGATGGTTGCCCGACTGATCGCCGCCCGTGGGCAGTTGAAGATGAAGCGCCAGATCTTCTTTGTCTCCGTCGGAGGCTACGACACCCATACTAATCAGACCGCCGTTACCGATCCTACCACGGGTTCGCACGCCAACTTACTGAACGAGCTGAGCGAGGCGATCTATGCCTTCCAACGCGGCATGGAACAACTGGGGCGACTTACCACCAACCCGAACTTCTCCAATGATCCACAGATTGCCAACCGCGTGACGGCTTTCACCGCGAGCGATTTCGGGCGCACCTTCCCTACCAATGGAGAAGGAAGCGACCACGGCTGGGGGAGCCATCATCTCGTCGTCGGCGGGGCTGTGAAGGGGAAGCGCACCTATGGCACCTTCCCGGTGCAGCAGGTCAATGGACCTGACGATACCAGCACGGGACGCTGGATCCCTCGGCTCTCGGTCGATGAATACTCAGCGACGCTGGCCCGCTGGTTCGGCGTCGAGCCTGGTCTGCTCAGCACCGTCTTCCCCAATTTGGGGCGCTTTGCGACACCGGATCTAGGCTTCATGAGCTAAAGTGTGCGTCGTCCTGGGATAACTCTATTGCTCGGCGGCGGGCTCATCATTGCAATCGCGACCTGGATAACTTGGGACGGCCGCCGCTCGGAAGCCGTGCCTCCCCCTCCCGCTTTTCCGGAAGAGCCGGCATCCGCAACTGCGCAGACCAACCATCGCGCCACTTCGCCGCCAGTGAAGTCAGCCCCGCACTCCTTGCCGACCTCTCCGGCTTTTCAACCGCCTGGCACTCCTCTGCCTTTGCCCGCCCCGGCAGTTTTGCGTCCCCCACCAGCCCCGCCTCCGGTCACTGAAGAAGTCGCCGCAGATCTCGATGAAGTCCGAATTACCTTCCGGGATTTTCGTTCCGCCCTTGGAGAAAACCCCGTCGGCACCAATGCCGAGATCACGAGCGCCTTGCTCGGCCAGAACCCCAGGCAGCTCAAGCTCGGCGTCCCCCCCGGCTCCGCGCTGAATGGCAGCGGCGAACTTACCGACCGTTGGGGCACACCCTACTTTTTCCACCAACTCTCCCGCACCGACATGGAAATCCGCTCCGCCGGCCCAGACCGCACGATGTGGACTGGAGACGATCGGCTCGCCCGGTAACGCGGCTTGTTCAAGTAGAGCGGCGTCAGGCTTTCACTTACCACCACCGCCGAAAGGGCGGAGCTCTGAGAGTCCCGCCCTCTCTTCACTTATCCTACCCTCCAGCCGCACGCCGCGCCGACGAATGGTTCTTGCAGATCCATTATCGTTCTCAAAAGCCGCAACCGCCGCCGCCTCCTGCCTCAACACCCCGATTCCCTCGCGTCTCAGCGCTTCAACAGTTGCACACCATCCGCAACGACATAGCCGTCGCTGTCTGTGGTGGAGACGGTGATTGACGTCTTCTTACCGGCGGGGAGTTGGAACTTACCGAGCGAGAACGCGCCCGGTGCGTTCTTCTGGTTCACTTTCCTGGTTGTCGTTTGTCCGGCTACTTCAACGGATAATTGAGCGTTGGTTGCGCGGTTCGGATTGGGAGGATAGTGGAAGAGGATCTCGTATTCGCCAGCTTCGGGGATCTCCGGTCTCCAGCACAGCGAACGCTCGCCTTTGCCCTCATTCCCATCATGGATATAGCCGGATCCGATGCGGCGCAGGTCGGTCAGACTCCCTGAGATCCAATCGCCAACCTTCTCCGCATCGGCGTCATCCAAGACCAAGCCTTCCAACTTCCGTGCGGGCGTCGCCTCGGTGGTCGGATTTCCACTGCCATCGATCTTGCCGCTCCATTCGAGGATCTGGCCGTCCTTGAGCAAGTGCTGCTGGAGTGCGGCATAATCCACTTTCTGCACCGGGACTTTGCCGTCGATGGCGAGGCTCGCCGCGGTCGCGGAACTTTGGCCAAGGATCATGAAGACCGGTTCCATGCGAATGGAGCCGTAAGCGATATGGGTGGCGGAGAGGCAGATTGGGACAAACAGGTTCTCGCATTCGCTCTGCTTCGGAATGAGCGAGCGGTAGGAGACCGGATAAGGGTTTACGCGAACCTGCACGTCGCCTTCATTGTGCGCGACACCGTCGCGCACGATTCGGCGGCAGTTATGCGAGTCCATGTTATAAGCGCCCAGCCCCACGGCGTCTGTAGGCTTGTCGATTCCGCGGCAGACCTTCTCGGTCATGACATAGTCGCTGATCAAACGACGCGCCTCCCGCACATACATGGCGTGTGGCCAGCCGCCGGTGTCCTGGAACTCATCGCGGCAGAGCCCCCATTTCTTCATGTCTGTGCGGATCGCTTCCGGCACCCGTGCGTCAGTGGCAAGGAAGGTGAGGAAACCCTGGATATATGCGAGGTGCTCCTGCCAGATGCGGGCGCGTTCCGCGTAAGTGGCATCGGGATAGTTGTGGTTGGCGCCGATATAGTCCGTGGAGAAGCCGCCGTTGTTGTTAATGTCAGTCTTCTCCGGAGTCACCATGTCGATCTTCAGGAAGTTCCGGATCGTGATCTTCTGACCCGCCTTGACGAGACTCTCCATGTATCGGCCGAGTAACTCGTAGCGCTTCGGATCGTAGTGTGCGGGCGGTAGGATCGGCTTCTGGTTATCCGGGTTATTTGTCAGGCAAAGGCGGAAGTTATAGGCCTGCACCGATCGATCTGCCGCGCCCGGCGCGCCGAGCGGGTCCGGTTGAACGAATGGCAGCAGTCCGCTATCGGGATTGCCGGGTTTCAGGTAAGGATCAACGGGCGCGAGGAACTGATGTGAAGGGGTCTTTTCGCGGATGCCGTTCAAGGTTTCGCCGAACTGTTCGTTCGCTTCGCGGCCGACCATGTAAGCGACCCCGGCCTGAGCCATGAGATCGCCTTCATAAGTGCAATCGATGAACATCTTTGCGCGAAAGACATTCCCATTCTCCATGGTGATCTCGACGATGCGCGCACCGTCCTTTTTCACGCCAGCGAGCCGTTGCTCGAAGTAAACCGGCACCTTGGATTCTTCGAGGAGGGCGCGGAGCTCGCGCTCGGCTACGGAAGGTTCGAACGTCCACGACTCAGCTTTTCCATAGTGCTTGCCGAGGCGCTTGTAGAAGTCTCGCGAGAACCCGCCGATCGCGGCTTTGTTGCCGATATCGGTCCAGCCGAGACCGCCCGAAGTAAGCCCACCGATGTGTTTGCCGAATTCAGTAACCACCGCCTTTTTGCCCAAACGCACGGCCGTGCACGCCGCGCTCACTCCTCCAGCGGTGCCGCCGAAAACGAGCACGTCGGTTTCAATGAGTTCCGCATGCGACGGAGTGAAAGCCGCGGCGAGCAGGAGGGAGGCAAGCAGGAGGGAACGAGACTTCATGCTCACGAGTAGAAGCCCCCAGCGGAGTCTCCAGCAATGGCAAAAGGGGCCTTCTTCGCCCGACAAGACGGAGTCCGAGAAAGGGCCTGACGCAGAAACCGTGACGGCTGTGACTGCCAGGGGCTAGAAACTGCGCTCCATGGTTGCCGATCTTGCCGCCCACAATCCGTTTGCGCTCTTAACTTTGATCGTCGCCCCGGCGCTGCTCACCAATGCGACCTCACTGCTGGCCCTCAGCACGAGCAATCGCTTCCTGCGAGCGGGCGAACGGATGCGGGCGCTGGCGGCGGAACTCGAGAAAGAGCTGACGGCGGAGGAAGCGAAATGGCGGCTCACCCACGTCACGCGGATCGAGAACCAGGCGATGCTGTTACTCGATGCGTTGCGTGCGGCTTACGTGTCACTCGGCTCATTCGTGAGCGCGAGCTTGATCTCGATCGTCGGCGCAGGGCTCGCCTCGCAAGAGCTGCGGCCCGGCGCTGAGATCGCGATGGGAATCGGGCTGACGCTCGGATTTATCGGCGCAGGCGGCATTGTCTGGGCCTCGGTGAATCTCTTTCGGGCGACCCAGCTCTCGCTGATGAACATCTCCGAGGAGGCGAACATCGTGCGGGCTCGCGCGGCGCAGAGGCACCGGTGACTCCGTTACTCCGCTATGCCCGCCAGCTCGACACGGCGCGGCTCATCCTTTGGTGTTACGCGATCTGGTACGGCGTGGTGCTGGTGCGTTACTTCGATCCGAGCCCGCAGCTCTGGCTGACCTCGCTGGGTCTCAGCGCCATCATTGGCTTTGCGCTGCTGCTCAGCACGCGCGCCGGTCTGCGCAATGCGAAGCTCGATCGCTGGGGCGTCTTCCGGCTGTTTCTGATGCCCTTCTGCGTTTCCAGTTTCGCAGCGTTGGTAAAAGGGCGCGGCTTTATCCTGATCTTCGCGCCGAGCTGGTTCGAGAACCTGGTGGCCGCAGCGCTTTGTGCAGGGTTTCTCGCATTGGCAGCTCTGTTGCGCCGCGGCTGGAATCACTACTGAACCTCGGGCTCGGGAGCTTGCGGCGGGATCGTCTCTCCCCCAGCAGAGCCGCTCGCCGATGAGGAACTGTGCTCTCCGGATCGCGTCGATTGCGCCTCGATCCGGCGCAGCTTTTTGCGGATCGGTTCGGGAAGCGCTGCGGTCTGTTCTTCCGTGTCGATTGGCTCGCTCAGGATCACTTCCCCGGCGGGAGTCTTTGCGGTAATGGTTCGCCGGCCATTCTCCGAACGCACCTCCAGTTCCCCCTCGGCATCAGTCACAACCACCCGCGCACTGCCGTGACTTCCTTTCGCCGAACCGTCTGTAGTCGGTGCGCCGGGTAGTGCCAGGCGCAGGACATTGGTTTGTCCTGACCCTGCCTCCGCGTGGGAGACCACACCGGGCAATTGCGGCGCGGTTCCGACACTCGGGCCCTTGGTCCAGTCTTTCACCTTGTCGTGAAACTGGCGCACGCGTTCCTGGATCTCTCGCGATTGCTGGTCCGGCACCAGCTTTGGGAGCCGTTGCGGAATCTCGCGGAGCCCCCGGGTGTGCTCTTCCACGCGTTCGTGCAGGTTGCGCAGCACGTCTCCCCCTGGCATGCGGAAGGCGCGCGGCTCGGGCATCGCCCGCTCACCGATCTTGACGGTCACCTTCTGCTCCTGCGTCTTGCGCAGCAGGGTCAAGGTGACTTCCGTATCCTTTCCTGCGCTGCGGACGAGCGCCGAAAGCTGACCCGGATCGACGATCTGCTGATCGTTGAAAAGCTTCACGACATCGTATTGCTGGACGCCTGCCGTCGCGGCTGGACTGTCGGGAAGGACTTGCTCGACCACGAGCCCGAAGCCCTCGGGCAAACCAAGCTGCGCCCCGAGTGCGGGCGGGATGCGATCCGTTACCAAACCCAGGTAAGGCATGAGTTTGGCTGGTCGCGAGGACCCGGGTGGCCGGGGACCGGTGCCGGGCCGCTCCGGGTGACGCGGCCCATTTTCGTGACGCGGCCGATCGCCGTCGCCCGGTCGGTTTTCCCGATCGCCATCGCGCCGGTCGTCACGCGCTTCGCGGCGATCTCCGGGAGGACCTTGGGGGAGAGGTTGCGGCCTGGGCACTATGGTCGGTGGCGGTGGTATGGCAGGCCGGAGATCATCTTGGGCCAGCAGCGGAGCGGCGAGCGCGGTGCTCACGATGAGGAGGTGGTGGATTTTCGTTTTCATAAGATGAGATCACTGCATGGCGACCGGCATAAAGCGGACGTCTTCGCGCGGGACTTCGACTTCGACGAGCGCGCCCGTTTCCGCATCGCGCCAGGCGTGCAGTTCGCGAAAGTGATAGCGCACCTGTCGGACTGGCTCGTTGGTCTCGCTCGCGTAAAAAAGTCCTTCGTCCTCCGCTTCCAGCAGCTCGCTCCTGGACTCCACATGCTTCAGCGCATCGGCTGGAGTCCGCTCGACGGTTCGTGAAAGGGACTCGGCAGAGTCCGCCGTCACATCCCGCGCATCGTTCAGAGTCAGTAGAGCGACGGTCGCCAATGCTCCGGAAGCCGCCCAGCCAAGTCTCGACAGCCACGCTTGAAACGAACGCGCGGCTGTGCGTTGCGAAGCCAGGCGGCCACTCGTCGCGACTCCGGAAGCGGCCTCCAGTCTCTTCGCGATGCGCTCCTCCAGGGCAGGCTCGGGCGGGGCCGGGCGCAACGTGCGCAGCTCGTTTTCAAACTCCGATTCGGGCTGGTTCATAAGATCTCAAAGTGCGTCGCAACGCTTCGATCGCGTAGCGATGTCGCGAGGCGACGGTGTTGATCGATTGGTCGAGCGCTGCGGCGATTTCAGCAAAAGTCAGCTCGCCCCAAATTCGCAGCACGAGCACTTGCGCCTGTTCCGGCGGAAGCCCGCGCATGGCTCGCTCGATCAACGCAGCGTCATCCTGGCGTTCGACTGAGGAATCGAGCCACGTTGCGTCTTCGCGCAGCACCTCGACCGCGGGATCGGCTTCGCGACGCATTCGGCGGTTCTGCGCGCGCAACATGTCCAGCGCGGCGGTGCGCACCGCGGAGTAGAGCAGCGGGTAATGCTCCCTTCCGGCGGAGGGCTGATGCCGCCAGAACTTCACGAAAGCGGTCTGCACCACGTCTTCGGCATCGCTCATCGTGCCGACCCACTGGCGGGCGAAGAGGAGGAGCTTCGGGGCGAGCTCGCGATAGCAAATGCGCCACGGCTCGCTGTTGGGAATCGGGTGCATCGACACGGGAAGCTTCTGCGGATGAAACGCCGCCGCTCACCCGCTTTGTTTAAGGAATCTCGCCCTCAGGGCTCCACGATCAAACCGAACGGCGCAAAGACACTGCGGCCGCCGACTTGCACCTGGCTGTAGAGCTTCATGAAACCGGCCTTGGGCGCGTAAAAGCGGAAGTTGAACCGCGGCCCCCCGCGATCTTCGGGCTTCTGCGGCTCAACCCCAACCGGGTGAATGTGCAGCACGGTCGCGCGGTCTTCGTGGAATGCGACGAGGTGCGCAAAGGTGCCCATGATCGGCTCGAGTTGGCGAAACGGCTGGCCATCCAGCGTCGTCACGGTGATCGAGGCGTTCACCGGTTGTTTGGCGCGGACGGGGAGACCGCCCGTCTCCCATTTGAGTTCATACCGCAGCCCGTCCACTTCGCTCACGATCGAGCCCACGCGATCCGCCAGCGCCTCGCCCGAAGTCGCGGCGGGCAAATCGCAGACAGCGTATTCCTGCACATTGGAAAGGCGCGGAACGACATCCGCGAAGATGCGGTACGAACCCGACGCGCGGGGCGTGAACGCAAAGGAATACTCGCCGGGGATCTCGGTCGGCCTCGGATGCTCATGGTGATAGTCCCGCAACGATGAATCGACGATCAGCAGGTGCATCCGCTCGGTATGCACCACCAGGAGATCATCTGGGGTGATGGGCGCGCCGTCTTTCCTGCGGGTGAACTGGAGGCGAATCTCGCTCGCCTCTCCAGTGCGAAGTGGTTCGGCACGGGTGGGCGTGATTGCAATGCTCGGCTCGCCGGGCGTGTTGTAGAGCGAGCTTGCCGGGATCACCCGCGGCACGAGCTGCATCCCGCATTTCAGACAAGGCACCATCGGGTCGAGCTCGCGGATGCCGCGACACATCGGGCAGGAAAAGACGGGCGCCTTCACGACCTGCGCGGTGTAGCCGGCTTCGGCATCGCGCAGAGCCGCGGCGTAATTGGCTGCACCACGGATGGCATCGGCGCTCTTCGCTTTCATCGTGGAGCGCACGAGGAACACAGCGCACTCTTCCAGATACTGCAGCTTCCCACGCAGCGCGGTCGCGGCCTCGTCGGTGCCAAGCTGATCACGCAGAAAGCTCGCCGCCTGCATGCTCAAGGACGCCTGGATCGGGATCTCCGACCATTGCTGCCCGCGGACCAGCTCCTGAATGTTGTCGTGACACAGCGTCAGAACGTTCCACGCCTCCGGCTCGCGCAGAGGAGGAGCGAGATCCAGCCCATCGTGCGCGAGTGCCGCCATGCTGAACGCGATGAGGGTAGCAAACGCGCGGCGGAACATGATGCACGGTTAGGTGAGCTGATCGTTCGCGGCAAGTTATCAGAAGAGTGCATCGAGCTCCACTTCCGGCACGGTGCCTGCTTTCTAGTAATTACAAGTCTTCCGCGTTATATGCCTCAACTTTCTCACGCTCCCGTCGACGCCCCGTCCGCTGTTCCTCCTCCAGCTCCTGCCTTACGAGTGCATCCGAAGAACGAGGAGGCCACCGCCAGCGCATCTCGTAAAGTGCTGCTGCTCGAAGACGATCCGGCTTTCAAAGAGATCATGACCGACTTCCTCTCGGAGAGCGGATTTCACGTCGTTGCGGTGCAGAACGGGGTCGAGGGCGTGCATCAGGTGCTCGCCAGCGAGTTTGAGGTCATCCTTTGCGACATGATGATGCCGACTCTCCCGGGGGATATGTTCTTCCGCGCGGTCGAGCGGATGCGCCCGCATCTTTGCGACCGCTTTGTCTTCATGACGGGCCATCGCGGCAACGCGAAGGTCAACGAGTTCATCGAGAACGTAAACGGGACCATCCTCACGAAGCCGTTCCATGTGGATGATCTTCTCGAAATGATCGCGTTCATTCAGGTGCGTGTTCACTTGCTCGCGGCGTAGCGCCTGCCATGTTCCCCCTCATGCGAGTTCTTGTTGCGGACGATGATCGGGACATGGCCGAAGTGATTGCCAGCTATGTCCGCGAACTCGATCACGAGGTGGTGGAGACGGTCACGGGCGGCGGTCTGTCAGTCATTCAAAGCTTCGCGCGTCACCGGCCCGATGTTGTGCTGCTCGATATCATGATGCCGCGCTTTAATGGGCTCACCGTCTGCCATGCGCTCCTAAGTCGGGATCCGAACGCCAAGGTCGTTTTCGTTTCAGGCCATGTGGAAGGCACGCACCCCTTTGTTAGCAATGCGGGGGCGATCGGGTATCTGGAGAAGCCGATCCAGCGCGAGAAGCTGCGCGAGATTCTCGACGCGGTAGCGGCCTAAGTCGCGGAGCGGCTCGGCGGTGAGTGTTTGGGCAGGGGCGCGCGACCAGGCGCTCACGTGAAAGAGTGTTTTCCAAAGGCCTTTTCGCGGCCTTTCACGGATCGCTTCAGATCTTTCGTGCAACGCTGCTTCGCCCTTTCCCCGTCGCAAGACTGGTAAACCGGAGTGAAAATAAGAATGCAAAGAGCTGAATGTTCTTCTGCGCGCTCCCGTCGATTGGACTCAACGCGCCTGTAAGGGCGGCACACGACCACCTAATGAGGCGGACACGATGCATCTCAAGCGCACTTACAGGTGCCACAACAACTACAATAAGTTATGAAACACACGACCCTTCCAAAAACCCTCGCCGCAGCTTTTTGCGCGATCACCCTGAGTCTTACGACTGCGGGATTCGCGCAAACCTCGGTGACCACCAGCTCGAGCACGACGTCGCTCGGCACGATCAGCGAGTTCAGCCCGGACACGATTGTGATCCGCAGCGAAACGAGCCCCGAGCCAGTCCGCTACAGCTACACCAAGACCACCACTTACGTGGATGAGGCCGGCAACCCTGTCTCCATGGATCTGGTGAAGAGCGGCCTGCCCGTGACGGTGCACTACGCCAAAGAAGGCGACCGCATGGTGGCCTCCCGCGTGATCGTCCGCAAATCGACGACCAGCTCTTCTGGCGGCGCAACGGTTGAGAAACGGACCAGCACGACCACTGCTGCGCCTGCTGCTCCCGTGCTCGAACAGAAGAAATCGACCACCACGACGACGACTACCGCCAAAGAGAAAGACTGAGTTAGTCGTCGCAGCCAGTTTAGTTCATCAAAGCCCGCGGGAGTTTGCTCCCGCGGGCTTTCGTTTGCACCGGTAGAGCTAGCGAAATCTGCGGGCGCTTTCGAAGCGCCTTATGAACTTACCAAAGCGGCGGGCGGGGCCGATAAGAGGCCCATTACGCACCCACTGCTCCACCTGAGTGCGGCTTCGTCGCGCCGCATGAATCAATCTTCCGGCCACCACACTGCCTTCGGCCAGAGGCACCGATCCATTGGCCAGTCGCTGTTTGTAAAGTGCGTCACCTTTACCGAGATCGACCATGGAGATCCCGTGCGCGGGTGCCGCGTCGATGATCGCCAGCAGCAACAAAATTCCCGGCGAGTAACTGCCGAGTTCCGGATCATAAGCCGGAAACCAGTAGTGTAACACGTCGCCGGATCGTAGTCCGAAATGCGCGGCGATCGGCCGTTCTCCAGTCCACAAAACCGATAGCATCCCCGAGAGTTCGTTCCCTTCGCGACGCCAGATTCGCTCCAGGACTTCACGGACCCAGGGAACCTCGAATAGGTCGAGTCCACCCGAAGCGTGATATTGCGCGGACTTCCACTTTCGCAGCGCTCCAAACACCGCCTCGTCGAGCGTGTGCATTTCGAACCTCAACGGACCCACTTCACGTTCCAACTTGCGCCGGCGGCGCATTGCATCCGCGCGCAGCTTCGCGGAACCCACCGCGACGTGGGCCGATAAATCGATCACGGGCGAACTGGTGGATACCGTGTGCCACTTCTCGAAATCGGTTTGGCTGGCGAGCAAGTGATCGAAGTCCCAAACGCTCAAGCCACAGCCGCGCACCAGTTCCAGCGGATCCCAACGGAATCCCAGGCGCGCGATCACGCCATGGTAGTCCGAGATCGGTCCACCCACCGCCTTTCCGACGCCCCATGTGCCGCGCTGATGCGGAAAGAACGCGGATCCCTCGTCGAGCACCGCGACGAAGACATCCTTCCGCACACTGCCGACGGTGCGCGTGAACTCCGGATGAAAATAAGGACTGCGCAGGTCTTCGTTGCCGGCGCGGTATTCGGACCATTTGGCGAGGTGTTCGGCGGTGAGCTCGTCAGCCCGGAGGAGTTGCAGCTTCATCGCCGACGGGGCTTTCGCATTGGCAAGGGAAGAGCGCAGAAGTAGCGTCCGCGGCCAAGTTGATTGTGACCGCCGCGCTCGCTCTTTTGTTCCTCGGCTCGGTCGGGCTGATCGTCGGAATCGCGCTGCGGAACAAGGCCTACGGAAAGTTCTTCCGATACCGGCGGGATCAAGATCAGCGCTATGACTTCTCCAACTCGGCCGCCGTCACCGTGGAGATCCGGCTGGATGCGGACGGCTTTACCTGGCCGGCGACGGAGGGCACTTGGGACACCGCGTTTCTTGAAATCCGGATCCGTTCGAATTGGCTTGGGCGATTGGCAGAGCCTTACCTCGAAGCGCGGACGCTTCATCACTACGCGCGCCAATACTTCGAGCGCGGTGCAGCCGGCCAGCGGCTGGTGAATATCAGCGGCCTTTGCAGGGGCGGTGTCGCTCCTGGGCAACGCTTCTGGCTCCACGCAACCCGCCTCGATTTCGACCCGCAGGCGACGCGGTTGATTCTGTTTCGAACGGCGCTCCCTGCACGCCCGCGGACGCTCATTCTTGCTCCTCACCCGGACGATGCGGAGATCGCCGCGTTCGGCTTCTACAGCCAGGCGGAATCGACTGTGGTGACCGTTACCGCCGGCGAGGGCGGCGGGTTCTATCTGGCCCACGCTCAACCGGGAGAGGAATTGGTGACCGGCCGGCTGCGCGTCTGGGATTCGATCCACGTTCCGACGCTCGGTGACGTCCCAATCGAGCGGGCGATCAATCTTGGTTACGCCGACGGAAGCCTTCTGCACATGCACGATCGGACCACGCACCTCGGCGGCAGTGCTGAAGCGTTGCGCAACTTTCGCATGGCGAACAATTCCTCGATGTTGCGCGAAAATGCGGAGCCGACCTGGGCTTCGCTTGTGCGAGATCTGGTTGAAATCCTGCGCCGCACCAACCCGGAGATCATCGTCACGCCGCATCCTCTGCTCGACGACCATCCCGACCACGCGTTCACAACGCTCGCCCTGTTCGAGGCACTTCGCGGAGCCGGCTTGGGCGACGGGAAGCTCCTGCTCTACACCAATCATCCGCCTACCACGAACCTTCATCCGGTGGGCGAAAATGACGGCGTGGTCTCCCTGCCGCCGCGATTCGGTGAGCCGCTGGACTTCCGCACAATCCACTCGCATCCACTTTCCGAAACGACGCAGCGGACCAAATTCCACGCTTTGGAAGCCATGCACGACCTGCGGACACTGCCTCGGCTCGAGGCGCGACGCTGGCGCGATTGGCTCCGCGCAACGCTGGCCGGTTTGCGCAATCAGATCACCGGCGTGGATGCGCGCGCGACGAGCTACTTCCGCCGTGCAGTGCGCGGGAATGAACTGTTCTTCGTGAGTGAATTCAGCGACGCCGAACTGCTCGCGAACCGCCTGCGGGTGGCGATGAAAGACATCACCTGGCATACGTTTGAATAGCGACTGCATCGTTAACTCGCACCGACTCCGCGCATGACTATGCGCCGCCGCCACTGCATCGCCCGCCGCGCGAGCGGCGCGACGCGCGGCGCCCATCGGTACCAGGCCTGCATTCGCTTCGAGAGATAAGGCCAGGCAAGCTGGCTCGCTGAGGCAAACTCCGAGCCTTCGCCATCGACAAACGCCAGCCCCATCAATCGACGCGCGGAACCGGTGATCTGCCGTTCGAAGTGCGGCTCGCCCGCAAAGCGCGCGCTGTTTTTGAGCAGAGATCGAAGATGGAAATACTCCGCGTTCACAATCGCTTTGGAAATGCTCCCCGGCGTCGCCTCGCGATAGCCAACCGTCCGCTCCGGATCGTAAGTCCAGGTGTGCCCGTGAATCATCCGCAGCCAGAGATCGAGGTCGTGCCGGCGGCGTTGCTCGGTATCGAATGCGCCGACAGCGCGCAGTCGGTCCGCACGATACAGCACTGTTGAATGTCCGAAGTGGAACGGCTCGTTCATCAGCTGCAGAAACCTTGCAGCGCTCGCGCCGGTAAGCGGTTCCTCGATCTGCGCGACGAAACAATCCGGGATTGGGATCACCGCGCCTTCCAAATCAACCCAGTCGTGACTCGCCATATAAGCCACGTCGGTCGATCCGCGCAGCAGTCCGGCGGCGCGCTCGAGGTGGCGCGGATACCAAACGTCATCAGCATCGAGCAAGGCGATCCAATCTCCGGTGGCGACCGCGATTCCCGCGTTGCGCGCGCCCGCACCGTTTGCGCGGTTGGTTTGGATCAGCCGCAACGGAACGCCACTCTCCTTGATCTTTGTGAGCGAAGCGTCCGACGAGCCGTCATCCACAACGATGATCTCGTGCGCAGCCACGGTCTGCGTCGCGACGCTGCGGAGCGCGATCTCGATCCAGGGCTCCGCATTGAAGCAGGGAATGACGACGGAAATGCGCATCACGCCAGGTTGACGGCTTGCAACCCACGCTCCACCAGCGCGTCCCAACTCCAGCCGTCGGCGAGCGCGCGGTTTTCGCGAGCCACCTCGGCGCCATCGAGCGAAGCAGCACGTTCGATCGCGCGCGCGAGTCCCTCCGCATCGCCGGCGGGATAGATCGGATTCTGCGTTCCATCAAGCAGCTCAGGAAACGCGCCGCAGTCAGGTGCGATCAGGATCTTGCCAAAGCTCATCGCAAGAGCGGTGAGACCTGAATTCAGCACATTGATCCGAGGTGCGACCAAAGCATCCGCGGCGTCCACGAGACGGTGGATCTCTTGATCGGGCGTGAAGCCGGCGGCCACGACGCTCCCGGTTTTGCGCAACCAGCGTTGCCAGGCGAATCGCCGCCAGCGTTGCCGCCAGACTGGTCCAAATTCCTGGTAGCGGCCCGCCATCAACAGGCGTTTGCGCGGGATCCGCGCACCGGCGAATCCTTCGCGCAGCAACTGCACTTCGGCCCAGTTGCGCAGAGCGCCGAAGATCAGCACCACGAACTCATCTTTCGGGATGCCGAGTGCGCGCCGGGCCGCAGCCGGATCCCGCGTCGTCGGCAGCAGCGCATCCAGATTGAAGAATCCGGTGACGACATTGCTCTGCGCCGCGGATTGCGGGAACGCACTCTCCACAAGTCGGCGCGACGTGTCCGTGAAGTGGGCCAGCACGGGAACCCGCGCATAAACCGCTTCGAAGAGCGCGGTGTAGGCGGAATGGTCGCCGTGCAAGTGCGGCCGCACGTTGTGGACTGTCAGGAGCAATCGGGCCTGTTGGTTCCAGTAATCCAGTCGCGCACTGATTTCAGCGATGCGCGCCTGAGACGGCGGCTCCCAACCGCTCAACTCCTCCGGCCATTGCAGATGCACCAGATCGTATGTGGCAAAATCCCACGCGAAGTTGTTCACGCCGACGACCGCATCCCAGCCGCGCCGTCGATACGCGGCAGCAAGGTGCCCGATGATTTCGCGATTATCGGAGGGGATGAGCACACGCGGCATGACGCGCGGTCTTAATGCAAGCGCTGTGCCCGGGCAACGTTCAGAAGCCGGACACGCCGGTGTGACTCCTGCTTTCCATTGTTTCGCAAACTGCGCTTCGCCTATTCTTCCCGCCTTGGATTCCACTGCTTCGCCGATCGCATACAGTCTGATCATTGCGACTTTCGAGCGCCCGGAAGAACTGGAGATTACTCTCGCGAGCATCGCCGCGCAGCAACGCCCACCGCGGCAGACGATCATCATCGACTCGTCACGGGACGATCGGACCGAGGCGCTCGCGACCCGCTGGAGTGGAAAGCTTCCGTTGCGCTACGAACATTCGGACCTGCGTAGTGCCGCACAGCAACGCAATCGCGGCGCCCGCCTCGCGGATCCCGCGACGGATGCGGTCCTCGGTTTTCTGGACGACGACATCACGCTCTACCCGGACACGACAGCGAAGGTGCTCCGCGTTTTCGAGACCGACCCGGACGAGCAGACGGGCGGAGTTTCGGTGAGGCTCGACGAAGTCTTCCGGCCCGAACCGCACGGTCTGCTCTGGTGGTATTACCGGCTGCAAGCTGGCTTCCCCGATCGGACCTATGGCGGTCGGCTGTTTGGCCCGGCGATCAACTGCCTCCCGTGTTACACGGAATCCGACGGCGATCTGATTTCCGCCGACTGGTTGAACTCGGGCTGCGTTTTTTACCGCACCGCACCTTTCCTTCGAGAAGAGTTTCCACTCTTCGATGGATACAGCTTCATGGAAGACGTGCATCTCTCGGCCCGCATTGCGCGCACGCATCGGCTCTACTTTCACACGACCGCACGGTGTCAGCACCGCGACGGAAACAACGCCCTGAAGCGCGATGTGGTGAATCTCGCGCGGCAGCGGATCCACAATCAGCGAGTCGTCGCGAAAGACGTGCTCGGCCTCTCCGGCGCCGGCTTTGAGTTGAAGCTGTTGCTGCACAAAGCCTTCGCGAGCATCAGCGTCGTCCGGCGGCGGGAGCCCGCATGGAAACAGGAATTGCTCGGCACATGGACTTGATCGTGCGCGTTGCGCGCGGCCTCGCCTCGCGTGCGCGGATTCATATCCATCGGCTGCGCGGCGTGCAGATCCGCGGTCACGTCTCGCTCCGTGCGGTGGAGATTCCTTTCCGCCCGCAGTGCGTCGTCTTGGAAGATGGCGCGTCGCTGGATCGCGGCGTGACGCTGCTCGCCACGAGTGATGCGGCGCGGATCGTGATCGGCCCGCGCACTTATCTCAACCGTCACACGATGATCGACGCGAACGAACTCGTGGAGATCGGGGCGGAGACGTTGATCGGCCCCTTCTGTTACATCACGGATCACGATCACTCGTTCGGCCTGGATTTGTCGCCAGCGCAAGGACCGCTCGCATCGGCAGCCACACGCCTGGAGCCGCGCTGCTGGATCGGCGCTCACGTGACGATCTTGAAGGGAGTTACGATCGGGGCAGGCAGCGTCGTGGGTGCAGGCAGTGTGGTGACGAAAACGCTTCCGCCAGGTGTGGTCGCGGCGGGAAATCCCGCGCGGGTGCTGCGCGAGATCGGCTCATGAATTTGCGCGTCGGCATCTGCATCACCACGCACAACCGCCGCGATGATCTCGCGCGGACGCTCGCTGCGCTGGCTCGCCTCGATCCCGCCCCCGATGAAATCCTGATCGCCGCGGATGGCTGCGTGGACGGCACGCCGGAATGGCTCGCCACCGCGCATCCCGAAGCGCGCCTGATTGTGCACGAGATTGCCCGCGGCTCGATCCCGTCTCGCAATGCGCTCGCCACCGCTTCCAACAGCGACATTTTTGTGAGCCTGGATGACGACAGCTATCCGTTGGATACCCGGTTCATCAGCGAGGTTCGCGGGCTTTTTGAAGATAATCCCACGCTTGCGGTGGCATCGTTTCCGCAACGCAGTGATGAGTTTCCGGACACGCTTACCGCCCCTGATTTCGGTCCACCCCTCTTCGTCGGCAGCTTCGCCAACTCAGGCGCGGCGATTCGGCGGACCGCTTTTCTCGCGCTCGGCAGCTACCCCGACTTCTTCTTTCACGCCTATGAAGAACCGGACTTCGCGTTGCGCTGCGTCGCCGCCGGTTGGCAGGTGCGCCAGGTTCCGTCCCTGCTCGTCCGGCATCACTTCACCGCCGCACAACGCAATGAAAGGCGCACACATCAGCGACACGCACGGAACGAGCTATGGAGCGTGCTGATGCGATGTCCTCTGCCACAGCTTTTCGCGGTCGCTGCGTTTCGGATTATCCGGCAATTCGGGTATGCCGTCAGCAGAGGCGCATCGTGGGTCTGGCAGGAGCCGGCGTGGTGGTTTGCAGCCGCACGCGGTGTGCGGAAATGCCTGGCGGTGCGTGCTCCCATTCCGTGGCGGCAATATGTAGCGTGGATGCGTTTGCAGCGGCGTCCGTTGACCAGCGAGGCAGAGTGGCTGCGCGAATTCGGAGGACGCGCCACGTGACGATTTCCTTCGCCGCGACCAATCCATGTCACGTGTTCCCGCTCGCGCAGGAACTTGCCCGCACGGGTGCGCTCGGCTGCTACTACTCGGGTTATCCAAGGTGGAAGCTTGCGCCTGCGCCGGCGATGAAAGTGCGCGCCCACAGTCTGCGGACGAACGTGGTTTACGGTCTGCTCAAGTATGTGCCCGAAGGCTGGCGCCCCAGCTCACGGCGGCTTTTCCTCTGGCAGGATCGCGGCTTCGATCGATGGGTAAGCGGAAACCTGAGCCAGTGCGATTTTATCCACGGCTTGCCTGGCCAATGTTTGCAGACCTTCCGCGCTGCGCGACGCCGTGGCATCGCCACCGTGCTCAATCACGCCACTGGTCCGGTGCGACAGTGGGTGAAAATCATGGAGCCGGAGTATGCGCGCGTCGGCCTGAAGCTCTCCGAGGTGTGTCCGTACGACGACGCCTATTTCGCCCGGGAGGAGGAGGAGTACGCACATGCCGACTGGCACTGCGCCGCGTCCACAGTCGTTCGCGATCAATTGGTCGGGGAGGGCATCGACACCAGTCGGATCTGGGTGGTGCCGTATGGCGCGGACCCACAGATCTTCGCGCCTGAAAACGCGACGACTTCCCACACGTTCCGCATCGCGTTCGCCGGCCAGATTGGCGTGCGCAAAGGGCTCAAGACTTTCCTGGAAGCGCTGACGCAATGTGCGCGCACGGACTGGCAGGTGGATCTGTATGGCGCAAGGCTCGGCGAAGCGGACGCTGATCTGGCAGCTTACCAATGCGTAACGCCACTTCGATTCCATGGCGCAGTCTCGCAATCAAGGCTGGCAGAGGCTTTCCGGTCCGCTTCCGTTTTGGTCCTCCCGTCGCTCGAGGAGGGTTTTGGATTGGTCGTTCCCCAGGCTCTGAACTGCGGCACGCCGGTGATCGTGAGTGATCGTGTGGGCGGGAAGGACCTCGTCCGGCATCGCGAAAACGGCTCGATCTTTCCCGTCAGCGATGTCGCCGCGCTTGCTTCGGAGCTGCAATGGTGGTCCGAACATCCGCGCCGGCTTTCCGAGTCCTTCACCTGGGACGCGCCCGCGCAGAAGCTTCTCGAGCACAGCCGAGCCAGCCTTTCATGAACATCTTTCCGCGACCGAAACATCGCCTGAACGGCCCGCCAGGCATGCGTCCACATGCGCCCGCTCCCGTGCAAACGGCGGTGGAGGAAGTGCCGCAGGCAGTGGCGTCCGGCACTCTCGCCGCATTGATCGGGATCTTTCTTACCGGCCTGGGCTTGCAAGGTACCCTGCCTTCGGACGTGGGGCGCTTCGCTGCGATCGGTGTGGCGATCAGCCTCGGCTTCACGGTTGGGGCCGATCTGCACCGCGGCGGCTTTCGCAATCTGGTCCGCGCGGACGTGATGGCGATCCTCGCTTTCTACTTCCTCACCTTTTTCGAATTCCTGTTTCCGCAGCCGGATTTCGACGGACTGATCGCCCGAGTGTCTGCTTACAAGGCCTCGATCGTCGTGCTCGTCGGATTCGCCGGACTCCTGATCGGCCGGCATTGTTTCAGACCCAAGCGCCAGCCCTTCGGCGACGCGCTGACCCGCGAAGTGCCGGCGGCGTGGCTGCTCTTCATCTTCTGGTTCTGCTTCGGTCTGGGCTATCTGCACATGCTGATCGCGGTCGATTTCAACATCGCGAAGGTGATCCACTTCATGATGGAGCCACGGTTCTCGCAGCCGTGGGCGCGAGGTCGGCTCGGCGACTGGAAGGCGCTGCTCGTGGAGCTTGGACTGTTGCTCTATCTCCTGCCGCCGCTGGCGGGTATCATCCTCGCGCGACGTCATCGTTACCCGAAAGCGCAGTTGGTGCTGATCATGGCGGCGCTCGCGTTCACGTTCTTTTTCGCTTTCTCCAGCGGCACCAGGAACGTGTTCGCGTCCTACCTTGTCACCTTCCTGATCGGCTATGCGTTCGCGGTTCCTCCTGGAAGAAAGAAGGAGCTGATCCTCCTCTCGGCGGGTTGCGCGCTCTTCATGATCATCGCGACCGTTTTCATGCTGCGCTTTCGCACCGTCGGTCTGAACAATTACCTCGCGGGCGCCCTGCGCGGAGTGGAGCAGGCGGAGAAGTCGCTCTTCATCGACTACAATCTGTATGCGATCGGAAAGTTGACGGAGGTCTTTCCCAACCTGCTCCCGTATCTCGGCTGGGAGATTCCGATTCAGGCACTGATCCGCCCGATCCCTCGCGCGGTCTGGCCGGGCAAGCCGGAGGGCCTCAGCGCTTCCATCGAAGACGCGCTCGGTGTTGAGGGTCTCACCATCGCCGCCAGCTTCGCCGGCGAAGCATACATGTCCGGCGGCGAGGTGGTCGTGTTCGTGATTGGCCTCGCGTTTGGTGCGATGACCGGCTGGTGGAGCTTCCTCTATTCCCCGCGCAACTCGGAGCTCGGGCTTTTGATTTACGCCTCCGGCTTTTTCGCGGCAGTCATTTCGATGCGCTCGATGCTCGTGTTCACCACGGCGCTGCTGCCGACGATCGCGGCTTTGGTGATTTGCACTTATGCGGCGCGGGTGCTCGCACGGCAGGCTCACCGGCTACTCCAACGGCTGCTCATTCCGCAGCAGCCTGCGGGGCGCGGACGCCCGGTTCCCGCCATTCGCAAACCGCAGCTATGACCATCCGCGCGACTTTTGTCTCCGTGGTGCCGTCGCCTTATCAGCGTGATCTCTTTCGTGCGTTGTCCGAGCAGCCGGAGATCACTCTCTCAGTCTGCTACCTGGAAGCGTCGGCGCCGGATTCGCCGTGGCCCGAAAAGCCGCTCGCGCCTTACGAACGCATCATGCCGGGCTTTTGGTTTCCGCTGCGTGGGGCGCGTTGTCACCTGAACTGGCGCCTGCCGAGCGCCGAAAGCGCCGACGTTTTTGTGCTGAACACGCTCATGTCGGTGACGGCGCAGAGCCTGATGCGAGTCCGGCTGCGTCGGCGACGGTGGGTTTTCTGGGGCGAGCAACTCGGCCATCGCGCCGGCGTCCTCGGCGTGCTTCGGCGACCCTTGCATGAAGCGGCCGCAATCGCTGCGATCGGCACCGCCGCGCAACGCGACTATCACGCCCGGTTTCCGGAGCCGCAGAGTTTCTGCATTCCCTACTACTGCGATCTTCAACCATTCATCGCCGCCCCCAAAACACCACGCCGGGACGGTGATTTGGTGTTCCTCTTTTGCGGCCAGATGATTGCGCGCAAAGGGGTGGATCTCCTGCTCACGGCATTTGCGAGCTTGCAAGGTGCGCGACTCCTTCTGGTCGGTCGGGAGGCTGACTTGCCCGGGATGCTCGCTCCACTCCCCGAATCCGTCCGGGCAAAAATCACCTATGCCGGATTTCACTCGCCGGAGGAATTGCCGGGCCTTTTCGCGCAAGCCGACGTGTTCGTGCTGCCGAGCCGCCACGATGGCTGGGGCGTGGTGGTCAACCAGGCAATCGGCGCAGGCCTCCCGCTGCTCTGCTCCGATGGTGTGGGCGCAGCGAACGATCTGATCGAGACCGGCGTCAATGGAGTCCGCTTCCGCGCGGGGGACGTCGGGTCGTTGACCGACGCGATGCAGCGTCTGATCGAGCGGCCGGATCTCGTCGAATCGTGGGCCGCCGCCTCGCGCGCGAAGGCTCCTGATTGGCAGCCGGAAGTCGGCGCGCGGAAGTGGGTGGAGGCACTGCGCGAGGTGCTGGCGGCATGAAGGTGTTGCTCGCGAGCAGCAGCTCCGGTTCACACGGCGGCGGCGAACTCTACCTGCTCTATCTGGGGCGCGCGCTGGTGGAGCGTGGGCATGACGTCACACTTTGGGCGTCATCTCATCCGCGAATGGATGAGCTTGCTTCAGACTTCGCGACGATTGGCCCGGTGGTTCGCTCGCCATACGCCAACACCTACGATCGCCGTGGCCGTTCGCTGACCTCCTATTTTGATGCCACCACGGCGAGCCGGATCGCTGCCGAATGGCGGCAGATCGCACCGGACGTGATCCACGTGAACAAACAGAATCTGGAGGACGGCCTGGACTTGTTGCAGGCTGCAGAAGCCAGCGGCTGCGCGCACCTTGCAACGGTTCACCTAACCCAAAGCGCCCGCTATTTGCGCGCGCAACTCGCCGCTCCCCGGGACTGGGTCGCGCGTCGGGCGCTCAAAGCCTACGGAGGCTTGCTCGTCGCGGTTCTGGAGAAACGCCGGACCGATCTAGCGGAGTTCATCGGAGCTTCGTCGCGGACGCGGGTGATTCCGAATGGCGTTCCGCTCCTCGATCTGTCCCGGCGCGAAAGCGCCCGCAATCGACGTGAAGAATTCGGCGTCACCCCGGATCAACTGCTCTTCGTCGCCGTCGGCCGCCTTGTTCCGCAGAAGCGTCCCCTCACCTTTCTCGAGACCGCCCAGCGTGTGCTCCGGGTGATGCCACAAGCGCGGTTCCTTTGGGTCGGTGACGGCCCGCTGGCTGGAGAATGGGACGATTGGCTCGCGGCGCATGAGCTCGGCGCGTTTGTCCGTCGGCTCGATTGGCAAAAGGATGTCGCGTCGCTGTTGCTCGCTGCCGACGTGTTTCTGCACGTGGCGGAGTACGAGGGATTGCCGCTGGCGATCCTCGAAGCAATGTCCGCTGCCCTGCCCTGCGCGATCAGCGAGAACCTGCTCGCGGAAATGCCCTTTCTCGGTGCGCACACCGCGGTCGCAGTGAACGACGGAGTCGAGTGGCTGCGGCCGCTCCACACTCCCGAAGCTCGCGCTGCCCTCGGCTCCGCCGCACGCAGACTCGCCGAGGAGGAATTTTCCTTCGGCACGATGGCCGCGCGATACGAAGCGCTCTATGAAGAGTCGGTGAGAATGCGCGCGTGAAGGTTCGCTTTTGCCAACCGCCTGCTGCCCAACGAATCGGAGGCTTGGACGCCGCAATTCAGGGACTCAGCGCCGCCTTGAAGAGCCACGGTGTCGGCGTCTTCGATGAACCGAGTGCCGATCAAGAAGCGCATCTCGTGCATTTCCACGGCCTATGGCAGCGGCAACATCTCGCAATCGCCGAAGACTGTCGCCGACGCGGCATCCCCTATCTCGTCTCGCCTCATGGCATGCTGGAGCCGTGGGCTTGGCGTCACAAGTGGTGGAAAAAGTGGCCTTACTTCCAGCTCTTCGAAAAACGACACCTGGCCCGGGCCGGCGCTTTGCTCGCGACGGCTCCTGCTGAAGCGCAACGTCTCCGGACCATGCTGCCACAACAGCGCGTCGAGTCGCTTCCTCTCGGCCTATCCGGAGACGCGCGGCCCGCCTATGGTCCTGCGCGGGTCGAACTCGGCTGGGCGCCGGAAGAGCTGGTGCTGCTTTTTCTTTCGCGCATTCACGTCAAAAAGGGGCTCGATCTGCTGCTCCGCGCACTTGCCGGCATGAAGTGGCCGGCAGTGCTACGACTCGTGATTGTTGGTGACGGCGATCCTGTTTACGTCGAATCCCTCAAGCGGTTTGCGGCTGATCATGCCGCCCGCCTGCCACGCATCGATTGGGTCGGCCCGGTGTGGGGCGATGCCCGGTGGAAATACTTCCAAGGCGCAGACCTGTTTTGCCTGCCGACGCACTCGGAGAATTTCGGACTCGCCGTTCTGGAAGCCTGCCAGGTCGGCACGCCCGTGCTCACCACCATCGATACGCCTTGGAAATCCGAGCTGGAAATCGGTCGCGGCTACATCGCAGCGCCGACTGTCAAAAGCGTCGCCCAACAGGTTGCGCGCTTCTTTGCGGGAGGCCGACACTCCGCCATCCAGCGACAGGCACTTTCCGGTTGGGCTTGGGAGCGATTCGCCTGGCCCGGCCTCGCTCCGCAATACGTGGCTCTCTATCAGAATCTTCTAAGTCGAACGGGAGCCTAGTTTCGGCAAGCCCCGCAGCCTGGTTCAAAACCCGACGTGCTTACGCCGCGTAATACTTCGAGTATTGGTAGTAGTGATAGTCCGGCATCTCGGTATCCACGCAGTTAAGGATCAAACCGAGCACATTGACCTGCCGTTGATATAGAGCGTTTAGCGAGTTGCGGGTCAGCCGTGCCGAAGTGAATTGCGCGCGAACCACCATCAGAGCCCCATCGAAATTCGGTGCGAGCGTCGGCGTATCGTCAGTCGCGAGAATGGGCGCGGTATTGAAGATCGTCAGATCGTAGCATTCCTTGAATTGCTCCAGCAACGAAACCAACAGCGGCTTGAGTAACAGTTCGCCTGATTGGTTGGTCACCGGACCACGCTGAATCAGCGAGAGCGTCGGATATTGCGTATCGATCACTGCGGATCTCCAGTCGAGTTCACCTCGCAGGATGTTGGTGAGGCCGGTCTGAGTATCGAGGTTGAAGAGTTCCGCGAGATCGCCGCGACGCAGATCGGCATCCACCAAAAGCACGCGCGCGCCGGCGGCGGCCATGGTGATCGCCAGATTACTCGCGATGGTCGATTTGCCTTCATTCGGGATCGCACTGGTGATTAACACCGTCTTCAGCTCGCTTTGATTGGGCATGAAGATCAATGACGAGCGCAAGCTGCGGAAAGCCTCCGCATAGGTGTAGCGCTCGTCCTCCGACTGAAGCAAAGGAAGGCCCGCTACTTCGCGGGTGTCCGCGACGTTCGGAATCTGTCCGAGAATCGGCTCCGCAAAGTGCTCGAGCATTTCGGTGGACGAAGCCACTCGGTCATCGCTCCGATCCAGCAGCAACAGAATGATCATCCCAACTACCAGGCCACCCAGGAGACCGGTGAGGATATGCCTGGTATCGCCGCGGGGCACCTCCACCGCTTTCGAAGCCTTCTGCATGACGACCCAAGGGTCTGGGCTCGTGTTGGTGCCGACATCGATCGTCGCCATGGTTCCGATGAGCTTTTCCAGCTGGCTCTGAGTCCGGGCAACATCGCCGACACGGGTCTGGTATTCAGCGTCTTTGCGGCTCGCTTCGAGGACCTTCTTCTCCCAAGTCTCAATGCTCGCCGCGATACTCTTCAGTTCCGCCTGCACTGTTACAATTCGCGAAGCGGTCATCTCACGATTCTGAGCTTTGATCGTGTCGATCGCGTTTGTGATTCGAAAGATGTCCGATTGAATCATCTGCAAACGCCGATGCTTCGGTTTCCAAACCAGGCTCCAGGTCGCAAGGTCTGCCTTGCGCTGACTGAGTTCCTGACTCTTCCGCAGATACTCCGTGTAGAGTTCAGCGTTGAAGGAGCCATTCGAATCAGATGAATCACCCGAAGGAGCAGCCGGCGCACCAGCATTTCCTGCCTCCGTGCGATCGGCGGGAGGGTTAACCGGCGCTCCGCGAGGGGCGGCATTCTGTGCCGGCGTAGTGAGCAGCTGATCCGGCGTGAGGTTTTCAAGCCGCTGCAGTTCGTTCTGAAGCTGCGCCTGCTTGTTGTTTAAGCCGGACAGGAAGACCGCGTTGCTCTTTGCCTGGTCGTTCCAGAAGGACATGTTGTTCTTCTCGGTGAACTCTTGAAGCTTCGTCTTCTGTTCCTCGAGTTCCTTCTCTTTGCTTCTCCGCTGATCTTCGAGGCTCCGCATGACATCCTTGCCGGTGACATTGCGGCTCTCGGAACGGTGCTGGAGGAATTCTTCCACCATCGCGTCGATGAACTTAGGGATGTATTCCGGATCCCGTCCAAGACCGCTAACCACGAGGATATTGCTGCGCGGAACAATGTTAGCGCTCACGCTCACCTGGCCAGACAAGTCCGGTGCGGTGAGCTTTACGCGCTGGGCGGCGCCTTCCTGCACGAGCGGGCTTTTGATCTGCTCGATCGAGGTGCCAAAGAAGTTACCCGTAGTGTCGGAAAAGCCGCCCTTGGAGTCGGAGATTAACTCCTCGCGGATATTAAGTCGGCTGACGGACTCAAATAGCCGGGGCTTGGTGAAGATCAGATAAGACTGATAGCCGAGCCCGAGGCCGATGGTCAGCGCCAAGATCCACCAACGGCGACGGATCAGCGTCTTATAACGGTAGAGCTTGACGCTTAGGGCGGCGCCAAACGGCATGGATGGAGCTTGTGGATTCGGTGAGTCCATGACGCTTAGAACTTGAAGCCAACCCGTGGGACGAAGATACGGTCGCCATCCTGTAGCGTGATGTCGTCTCGAACATCGCCATTCTTGAGGATCCGTTTGACATCGATCAGCCGTTTGCTGGTCGCGCCGCCCTCACTGCGGGTTACCTGCACGCGACGGTCGTCTCCGAACTCCCTCACTCCACCCGCTTTCAAGATCGCCTGACTGATCGTAAGTGGTTCGCCCGCGATTAAGTCTAGGGAACCGACTGCACGGACTTCTCCGGACAGAAGGATCTGACCCGCTCGGACGGTGTTCCGATTTACGCGATCAATCGAAAGCCGAACGGTTGCTTTGTGATAGTAGTCCTTCTCAAGCAGGCGTTTGATCTCTGCAGCGGCCTCGCTGGTCGTTTTACCAGCCACATGCACCCTTCCGAGTTCCGGAACTTCGATCGCACCCGTCGCTGTAACGACCCGCGGCATGCCCCCGTCCGGATCTTCTTCAATCTGGAAGGTTAATTCATCACCCGCGGAGAGTTTCTTATCCGGATCCACCATCTCCATCCGGCCTTCCGGGCTCCCATAGTATCCCCCCGGCGCAGCCTGAGGTGCTGCATTTGCAGCCCGGGCCTGTTCGGCTCGTTGCGCCCCGAGTTGGGCAAATC
>JAQGOK010000077.1 GCA_028293645.1 Chthoniobacter sp. | reverse complement strand
CGCTCCGTAATGTTGCGTGAGGACGAGTTGCTCCGTCCGCGCGGCATTGAGGCAATAAGCCTTCGGGAAGTCGTTGTCTTCCTCGACCGTCTTGAGGCGCTTCCCCAAGACGCGCTCCGCGGAATCTGGATCAAGCAGCGAAAAGCCGCCGACGCTGATATCGACCTTGCGCGGCAACCGCGCCAGACGCGCAGCCTGACGTCGCTCAGCTTCCGCTTTCGAGATGAGCCGGATGCGACTCTCGTGAACATAGCCGCCCAGACCTGATGGCAACCGCACATGCCAGCTCTTCCGTTGCGGCGTGTGCTTGAGCAGGACGAACGGATCACCGACCCGGATCTTCGCGAGAACCTGGCCGTCTTCTCCCCGCAGATTGGTGAACCCATCGGGATCGTTCACCGTGGCGTGTTGCTCGCGCGCGCCCGCGGATGAAGCCAGGCAGACGGCAGCGAGGAGACCAAGCGCAAGGACTCTCATGCGCCAAGCTTCCGGGAACCTCCCCCTCCTCGACAAGTGCCCTCCACGGCTCCGGCGAGCGATCTTCTGGCGCTGCGTGTGCCTCCGACTTCGGAGCCGCGCCAGCTACTCGGTCCGGAAGTGCCCGTCCGGATTGTAGAGGTAGTAGCAATCCAGCGGGTTCAATCTGGGCAACGCTGCTCCCGTGCTCATCTTCGCGTCAGCTCCCGCACCGGCGGCCGTCACGATCATGCGCGCGCTCGCCATTTCGCTCGGCATGCTGCGGCTGTCGTCCGGGATCTTGATCAGCGCGGTCTCCTGACAGCGGCCGATCACGGTGTCCACCCACTTCAGCTTCACCGCATTGTCGGCAAACTCCTGCCAGTCGCCGGCGCTATTGTGCGAATACATCGCCTTCGCGAACTCCTCGACCGACAGGCCCATCTTCGCCGCGATCGGCGTCGCGAGGCGCTGCCACCATTCTTCCAGGATCTTCACCCGCTCGCGTTGCGTCGTGAGATTGCCCTGCCAGCCGTTCGAGATCTGGTGATGCAGGATGATCGCATTCGGATAGGCAAACGAACGCGGCGCAAGCGTACAGATCGCCGCGGCCATGCTGGCGGCGAAGGATTTGACGACGACGTGAACAGGCGCGGCGCTGCTCTGCATCGACTTCAAGATCTTGCAGCCCGCCATCACCGAGCCGCCCGGCGAGTCGTCGATGACAATGAAGATCGGGAACTCCTTGCTCTTGTTGTTGTAGAAGTCGATCCGCGCGCAGACCAGGTCCGCCGTCTCCATCGTGATCAATCCGTTCAGCGCCACCCGACGGTCGCTGATCACGAGGTCGCCATTCGCCTGCACCGGGTCTTTCAGGTAAACCGGCCGCTGTTCGACGTAAGCTTCGGCTTCCACTTCCTTCTCCCGCTCCGCGACCTTCGCGCGGAGTTCGACGAGCCGCGCGTTCCAGCCCAGCTCGTTGAGTTTGTAAGTGTGATTCTTCCGCGTGAACTCCGCTTCGGCGAGCTGCGCGGTCAGTTCGGCCCGCTCCTTCTCCGCGCGCAAAGCGGCGAGTTCCTTCTGCATGGCGCCTTGCAAGCGCACGCTTTCGAGCGCGACTCGCGCGTTGATTTCCTCGATTTCGATCCGCGCCTTTTCGATCGCGATGCGCTTCTGCAACAGCTCGCGATCGGTTTTGGCCCGCTCGAGTTCTGATCCGGTGCGAATGCGCTGCAGTTCCTCATTCGAACTCGCCAGCTCCTTGCGCAGCGTTTCCTCCCGGACCTGGTTCCCGAGCAGCAGCTGTTCACGCTGGCCCCTAAGTTCCGTCGTTGCGCGATCCTCGATCAACGCGGTGGACTGCAGACACCCTTCCGTGACGGCGATTGGCGAAGTTTGCACACGATCCTGTGCACAAATTGAACCCACAGTGGCTGCGAGAGCAGCCATCATCAGAGTAAGACGAGCGGTGCGGAGCATATAGCAAGTGTGCTGCCACGCCAGGCACCCGAGACAGAATACCCGAATCGGCAGCTCAGGCTTCCCCCGGACTGAAGGAGAAGAGCACTGCATCGCGGACCTCTTTGCCGACCACCGAACGGCGACGCAGCACCGCCTCGCGAGTCGCTCCGGCTTTCACTGCAACGCGTTGGCTGCGCAAATTGCCCACTGCCGCAACAATCTCGATTCGCTCCAGGCGCAATTCGTCCAATCCGAATCGTGCAACGCGCCGTGCGGCCTGGGCCGCAATTCCCCGCCCGGCCTGATCGGTGCGGATCCAATAACCGAGATTACCGAGCCGGTCCTGCCAGTTCAGGGCGTTCAGCCCGCACGCGCCGATCACACCCGACGCACCGGCGGCTTCGATCACAAAGGCAAACTCCTCGCCGGTGGCCCACGCGCGGGTTTGGCGGGAAGTCCACCCGATCGATTGTTCGAGACCGTAGGCCGCATCGCACCAGCTCAACCACGGCGCGAACTCGTCGCGCGAGTGCTGCACCGCCGCAAAGACCGCCGCAGCGTCCGCCGACTCCACCGGCCGCAAAGTCAACGTGCCGCCCAGTTCGAGAATGCGACGCTCCGGGACCGGCGCGACGGGTTCTCTACCCCGGAATAGAGCCAGATCCGGCTCGATGAAGTAACGTTTCGCTTCCGGCGAAAGCAGGCGTTCCGATGAGTAGAAGAGCCGCAGCACGTGCGGCTCCAGAAGCTCCGGATGCGCTTCGATGAAAGCGTCAGAGTCCGGATCAGGCATCGAGTGTGACATCGCGATTTCCACCAGCCGCAGCCAGGCCTGCGTTGTGGTTTCGTGATAGCCGCTCCGCAGTCCGTCCGGCGTGCCATGCGCCGCGTGCAGGTTTTGAATACGGTCACGGAGCCGCTCAAGGGCCTCCTCGCGCGGATAGTCGCGCAGGTACAGGTAGGTAACCCGGAGTTGCTCGCGATGACCCCACTCGTCGCGGGTCAGGGTCGCCGCAGCAAGCGCCGCGATTAAGGCCCGATCGTTCAAGACTGATCGCCTCCTTGCTGGATGCCGTGTGCTCGACGCGACGCTGCTGCGCCGCGACAAAGCGGTCACGACCAGGCGAGCATCAACAACAGCTCTCCACGGGTGCGCGGATACGCAATCAGTGAATCACTTCGTCAATCGGCGCCGCCCACAGGAGGGTAGGCAGCCGTTCATGCCTTGTATTCCCGGTCCTTGATGATGCCCGGCTGCGGGACCGGATAGCGGCCATCCGGATCTGAAGCGACTGGCGGCGGACTATCCATCGTCCACTTGTCCACGTCGGGGGCAAACTCGTGCGGGCATTCCATGAAATCGTCCCAGGTGATTTCCTGCGCGGTGTGCGCAGCCATGCGGCCCATGGAGGTCGCGACACTGGCATCGATGCCCCGTTTGGCTTCGTTGTAAGGTTGATCTCTGCGGATGGCCGAAACCAAGGCGTCCCATTCGTTCTGGTAAGGATTCGAATTGTCGGTGCTCTGCCAGATCAAGTTGTCCCGGCTCGCCTTTTGCCCCTTGTAGGTGCTGGAAGGCGTCCCGCAGTCGCCGTTTTTCGAGACCACCGCGAGCCCTTTGCTCCCCTGAGCGGAGGTGGAGTAAAGCGGCAAAGCTCCGACCATGCAGCGTCCGTCCATGAAGAGCTTGGTGTTATCGGCGAAGGTATATTCCACGGAATAGCTGTCGAAGTTCTGATCCACATAGTCCTCACGGTAGTGGCGTCCGCCGATCGCCTGCGCCTTGACCGGCCAGGCGTTCTTCATCCAGCAGCAATGGTCGATGTGATGGATGTAAAAGTCGCTGAAGCAGCCGCCGCTGGCCCAAAGGAAACTGTGGAACCGGCTGATCTGCCAGAGCAACTCGCTCGGCGTTCCCGGCCACTTCTTTGAGAATGCCGACGCGAGCGGCCCAGCCATCCGGTAGGCTCGCATCATGATGATGTCGCCGATTTCGCCATCCTGGATGCGGGCATGAAGTTCCTGCATCGACTTGCTGTGTCGCGACATCAGGCCGACCCCGACTTTCAGCCCCTTCTTCTCCGACTCCTCTGCGAGCGCGTACATCCTCTTTGCGGAAGGTGCGTCCGCGATCACGGGCTTCTCCATGAACACGTTCAGTCCTTTTTCGATGGCGTATTTGAAATGCACCCAGCGAAACGCCAGCGGGGTGGTGAAGATCGCGATGTCGCCAGGCTTCAGGCAATCCATGGCGTTCTTGTGCGCATCAAAGCCGAGGAATCGGCGCTCCTCGGGAACATCCACCTGTTCGGCATGACCGGCTTTCAGTGATCCGTAACTGGTGTTCAGTTTCCTTTCAGAAACGTCTGCCATGGCCACGAGTTTGATCGGTGGGCCGCTGACACTCAACGCATTGGCCGCGGCGCCGCTACCACGCCCGCCACAGCCGACCAGCGCCACTTGCAGCCCGGTGTTCGTGTCCTGCGCGTGGACGAACGGAATGGTGACGCCCGCGAGGGCCGAAGCAGCGACGATGCGGCCGCCGGTTTGAAGAAAATCGCGGCGAGTGGAAGCGGGAAGCGAGGGTTCGTTCATTGGGAAGAGAGACGGTTAGATCCTGGCTGCGGAGTAATCCCAGCCGGCGCGGTAAGAGGCGCGTTTGATGAATTTGGCAGCGTCGGGCATTCCGACAACCTGAAGCTTTGCCGAATCCCACTGGATCGGCTTTCCGACGCGCTGAGCCAGCGCGCCGAGCAGGCAGAGTTCGGTAAGCGGCACCGCGTAATCGAACTGCGACATCCACGGGAACGGTTTGCCCTGCTTGATTGCCAGCGACCACTCCTGTTGCGGATTGCCGGGCGTGACACTGCGCGGGAGCGTCTTCTCGGGTTTCGCGGCGAGGAATTCGGCGGACCGTTTCTCAGGCAGGATCTGGAGGTTCTTCGCCTGGTCGCCACCGTTGTAGAGCACGCCTTCGCTGCCGCGAATGTAGAAGCCGGTCTTGCTGTGCTCCTTGCCTTCGAGCTCAGGAAGCTCCGGCGGCATCATCGGCTTGTCGTCCGCCGTTTTGCCTTCGTACCAGAACATCGTGATGTCGCCGTGCTTCGGCACATTTTTCCACTGATACTTGATCTTCGCGCCGCGCGGCCAGGCGAGGTCGGTGAGTTCATCGGTCATCGCTTCGATGTGCGTCGGGATGCCGAGATCGAGCCCCCAGAAGATCGGATCCAGATTGTGGCAGCCCATGTCTCCGATTGCGCCGGATCCATACTCGACGAACCCGCGCCACTTGAACGGGTGAATCTCCGGCGAGTAAGGAATGTCCGGGGATTGCGCGAGCCAAAGCTGCCAGTCGAGCGCTTCCGGAGCGGTGCCGGCGGTCAACTGCACCTTGTTCCCCTGCGGCCAGATCGGCCGGTTCGTCCAGACGTGAATCTCGCTGATCTTCCCGACCACTCCGGCTTGCAGCCATTCCTTCACCACGCGGGTTTCTTCGAAGGTGTGCCCTTGGTTGCCCATCTGCGTGATGATCCCCTTCTTCTTCGCTGCGTTGTGCAGCTCACGCGCTTCCCACAAAGTGTTCACGAGCGGCTTCTGCACGCACACGTGTTTGCCGAGCGCGATCGCGTGCATCGCGGCAGGAAAGTGCGCGTGATCCGGCGTCGAGATCGTCACTGCGTCGATCTCTTTCACCTCGTCGAGCATCTTGCGGAAGTCGGTAAACTTCTTCGCGTTCGGGAACTTCGCCGCGGCTTTGTCCAGCGTCCGCGAATCCACATCACAGATCGCGACGATCTCGTTGTCCTTCGCCGCCGCGGTCATGTCGGACTCCCCTTTTCCACCCACGCCAATGCACGCCATGCCGAGCTTTTTGCTGGCGGGCACGCCGTCCTGCGCGAGCAGGATATTCGGCAAAATGATGCCGCCGGTGCTGACGGCGAGGCCTTTGAGGAAGGAACGACGGGAGGTGCGAAACGTGGGGATGTTCATGTAGGAATGGGAGGAGTGAAGCAGCGCCGTGGGCGCGTGCTGAGAAGAACCAGCGTGCGCATCCGAACTTAGGGGAGCCAGCGTAAAGTTGCCGCCGCCGCCACTTCCGGAGGCGCGCCGCTTCCCCGCCAACGCCGCCAAGGCGCGTAGTGCCGAAAATGTTTTGCAGCGCCGCACGCCCGTTCACAATCTGCATACGCACGCGCCGGACGCGAAACACGAAACTCCACCAACCCACTTTATGGAACAGCATTTCACCGTTGCCACCTTCAACGAACGCGAACCAGCCGACGCGATCGCCACGCGTCTCCGCGAAGCCGGATTCACGGTCGATGTTTACGACGAGTCGAACGAGCAGAAGTGGAAGCTGTTCAATCTCAATCCCCGCGCGCATTTGCGGGTGCGCGTGCCGATGTCCGAAGAAGATCAGGCGCTCAAACAGATCAAGGAATGGGACGGCGACGCTTCGCTGGCCCAAGCTGTGAAATGTCCGGACTGCGGTTCGTCACGGATCGAGTTCCCCCAGTTTTCGCGACGCACGATTCTCGGCGCACTGCCTGCCGCACTCGCCGCGACCGGCATCATCGAGCAGGATTATTACTGCGAGGCGTGCCACTTCACCTGGCCCGCTGAACCGGCCAAGCCCGAGAAGGAAAAGGACATCCTGAACTGGCCGAAGGAATAGTCCGCCGGCGGGACCGGCGTTGTCAGTCGCGCGAACCTGCTTCGCCGTAGACCGTGTCCGCCCAATGCCCGAGGAAGAACTTCTTTTCCGGCGGCAGCACAGTGTCGGCTTTTCCGATGATCGGCCGGAGCGCCGTTGTCATCTGCAGACTCACCAGCACGAAGATCCCACTCCAGACACGGATGTGAAAGCGGTCGCGGACGCGCAAGTGGTCCATCATCATGCCGAGCAGGCGCAGTCCGAAGGCCAGCCCGATGAGCCAGAAGAGCAGGTGCAGCAATCCAATAAAGCCGAGCGAATCGCTGGATTGGGAAAAGACCCAAACGACTGGCGCGAAACCGACCAGCAGCAGCGAGGTCAAGGCGAGCACTGCAGAGAGCACGCCGAGAACACCTCGGAAGGTCACTTCAGCTCCGCTCAACGAGGCGAAGATGAACAGACTTGGCAGGCAAATCAGCACGCTGGCCAGAGCGCCGAGGCTGATTTTCAAAGGCGCGAGGTATAACTGTTCGCCGCCGGAAAACGTGCCCACCACAATTCCGTAAGCCGCGAGCGCCAGAAGCGCGAAGCCGCCCAGAAGCAGCGCAAACCGCGAACTCCGCGCCTCCTGCAATGCTGCCACCAGCACGACTGGCCGTTTGAGGAGCGTTTCCAAAACCGTGGGTCCAGCCGCGTCCGCAGCGAGCGGCGTGGTGACGATCGGGAGTTCCGGGACGGTGGGCGGGGATTGCGGAGGACCGGCCGTGCGCCAGTTGGGTGGTGTTGGGTTGGGCGATGCGGGATCGTTGGGTTGGTTCATGGCATTTGGATTTAGAAGAGAAGGTTTTTGGCTGCACCGAACACGGCTTCGTAGAACGTGCCGCGCAGCGGGTCATCGCGCAGAAACTGCACGGGCAAACCGGGCGTTCCGATGAACGGGCGAAGGATCCACGAGAGCTGCGCGCCCAGGAAAAGATTGCCCGCGAGCCAGCTCCAGAACACTCGTTTGGCGGCTTCCGGAGTGGTGCAGATGCGGGTCAGAAGTCGGAGCAATCGGCCATTCGCCACCACGCCCGCATAGGCGATAAAGAGCACATCGGTCAGCATCGTCACGCTGTGCCCGGTGCCTCTTTCGGCGGAGCCAAGCGAAGGCGCGTTCACGAGCACAAACAGCGCGACAGGCGTGAGCGCCGCGAGGATCAGCGAGGCCAGCGTGAAGCTCATCAGGATCGATATTGCGCTCTGACGAAAGCTCAGCCCCGCCCCGAGCACCTGCGCGAGCAGACCGTTCAGCAGGGCGTTACCGCCGCAGGTCAGGAAAATCAGCAGCGGCATTTTCACCGCTGTGTAAGCCGCCTGGATCGGCGCCCGCCAAAGCCCGACGGCCCCGCCATAGAGCGCGCAGCCGAGCGTAATCACCACCGCACAGGTCACGAGCCAGCGACTGTCGCGTTCCTCCAGCCACGGCACCATCGCTTCCGAGTCACCGCGGCAGAGGGTGAGTAAGCGATGGACGTGATTCATTGAAGAGTCGGCGGATCTAAGCGGCCTGCAGATCGCGAGCGAGATCGAGGAGCCGGGTATGCACCGCCGCCACGGTTTCCTTCAGCGTGGAAGTGCCGGCGGTGACGCCGACCGTCTTCGCCTCGTCAAACCAGGACGCATCGAGTTCTTCCGGCCGTTCGATATGGAAGACAGTCAGACCTGCGACCGCGGCAGCACTCACCAACTGCAGCGTGTTGTTGCTGTGACGTCCTCCTACCACGACCATCGTATCGCATTCGCGGAGCAGCGTGCGCAAAGCATCTTGCCGGCTCTTGGTCGGCTGACAGACGGTATCGACAAAGCGCACTTCCGAGTTGGGTCGCGCAACGCGCAGTGCCTCCACCAGAGCAGAGACGCGCTCGATCGGCTGCGTGGTTTGGGAGATCACTCCATAACGTTCCTTCTCTGGCAATGTGCTCAGCTCGTCGGCGTTTTCGATCACCACGGTTTCTGGAAAGTCGCCGATCAAACCCTGCACTTCGACATGCCCCCGCTTCCCGATGACCACCGGAAAGAAGCCGAGCGAAACCAATGTGCGAAGCTGGTCATGTGCGTGCCGGACCAGCGGACAGGTGCCATCGGCAACGCCGAAGCCCGCCTTCTTCCACGCAGCCCGCGCCATTTCGGAGGCTCCATGCGCGGTGATCATCACCTGCGAAGTCGCTGCGCTTCCGGGCCTCGCGAGATCAGCTTCCCGGACGCCGGCAGCGCGCAGGCGATCGTGCACGACCGGGTTGTGCACGAGCTCGCCGAGAATGGTCAGCGGCCCGTGGCTGGCGAGACGTTCGGCTTCCTTGATGGCGTCACGAACTCCGAAACAAAGGCCGTAATGTTCTGCGAGGATGATTTTCATAATGGACTGCATGGTTGCTTTGCGCGACAAAGTTTAAGGGCAAAAAAGAAGGCCACAGCGGCGGTTAGGGAAAGCGCCGCTTCGGTCCAAAACACGCCAGCGAACGTGCCGCAAATCCACTCCCAATGCGGACCATCGAACGGCTCGGTCGCCCCCTCCGCGGGATGGAGCCAGCAAGCTGCGATTAGCAGAAGAAGCGCGCCAGGAGGCACCATCGCTTGCACCCAGAGAATCCATCGCAGCGCGCGGATCGGTGCTTCGTTCCGGCGCAACGTCGCGAGAGCAAAGACAAATTCGGCAGCGCAAAGAAGGCCGGCGCCCAGCCAAAATGTGGTGAAAAGGTGGAGGGAATTCATTGCCTCCCGGCGCTCACGATTTGCTCCAACACGGAGAGGTACGCTTGAAACGCGGTGCGGCCTTTGGCGGTCAGCGAGTAGCTGGTCTGCGGGCGGTCGAGCATTTCCTTGGTCACGGCAATCAACCCCGCGTCGTGCAGAGTGCGGAGATGGGTGACGAGGTTGCCGTCGCTCATCTTGAGTTCGGCCTTGAGATCCTGGAACGCCCAACTGGGCCGCGTGGCGAGGAGTGTCATGATACCGAGTCGACCTTTCTCATGGATGGTCTTGTCGAGTTTATCGAAGTCGAACATCGGTGCGTCATGCCCCACTCGCACTTTCCACCCGCGCCGTTCGAGGCCACGTCGCGGCCGCATAGGCCAGGTGAAAAAGCCCGAACGTCGCGCCCATGATTGCGTGTGCCGCAAGGAGTTGCCGATGCCCGATCCACCAGGACGACACAAGGCTTCCGAAGAGCAGCAGGCCAACGCCGGCCACGAAGAATGCGCGGCCGAGCCAACAAATGGATTTCGGTGCAAAGTGCGACGCTGCCAACAGACTGATTCCGTAGAAGAGCACCCAGAGGCTCGCAGTCAGCGCCCAGTTTCCGTCACCGTTGAGCACCGAACAGACTGCGCCGCCAAGCAGCGCGGGCAGCATCGCGCGGAGCGCAAGCCGGAACCCCGGCGAAATGAACACCTCCCCTCGCCGCAAGGCGCCGCGACGAAGCAGCCAGAAGTTCGCTGCAGTCGTAACCAGAAGCACCGCGGTCCACGGAATGGCAAAACGCCACGCCTCGCCCGGGAGCTCCAGCCAGGGATGGCTGAGCCACAAACCGGCGCCCGCGACGAGCACTGAACAAATTCCACCGAGCAGCGCCGCAGGCGCCGAGATCGCACGATAGATGTTCGCCCGCTCCATCAGCGAACGAATGAGCCGCAAATGTTCTTCGGCTTCGGAGCGGTTCGACATGCGCGGGACTTTGCGTAGCAAAGCTATACTTTGCAACACAAAGCTCAGCTTTTTCTTTCGTCTCTGCGATTACCGGCGCGTCCGTTGTGTTTCGCAGTTGACCCGCTCGACACCTCCGGAATCTCCCGGCACGCTCCCCTCCCATGTCGAAGTCGTTTGCCTGGGTGGTTTACGCCCTGACCGGCGCGTTTTTCGCGTGTTTCTTCATCTGGCCGATCGCCACCACCGTCGGCGGCGCCTTCTTCGATGCGGACCGGCGTTTCACCTTCGACTTCGTCGCGGAGGTATTCCGCAATCGGATCTACGTCGAAGGTTTGCGCAACGCTTTCCTGCTCGCGCTGGGCAGCACCCTCGTAACGATCGCAATCGCGTTGCCGCTCGCGTTCGTCTCGGACCGCTACGACTTCCCCGGCAAAAAGCTGCTCTCCGGACTGCTCCTCGTGCCGCTCATTCTGCCGCCTTTTGTCGGCGCAATCGGCATTCGCCAACTCCTCGGCCAGCACGGCGCACTCAATGCGCTGCTCGAGAATGTGGGCCTGCTCGGTCCTGATCAGACCATCGACTGGTTGGGACAGGGCCGGATGTGGGGGGTGATCGCACTGAACGCGCTGCACCTTTACCCGATCCTCTTTCTGAACGTTACCGCAGCGCTCGCGAACATCGATCCCGCGATGGAAGAAGCGGCGGAGAATCTGGGCTGCACCGGCTTCCGCAAGTTCCGCCGGATCACCCTCCCGCTGATGATGCCCGGCCTCTTTGCCGGTGGCACGATCGTGTTCATCTTCGCTTTCACCGAGCTCGGCATCCCGCTGATCTTCGACATCACGCGAGTGACGTCGGTGCAGATCTTCTACGGCATCAAAGAGATCGCCGGGAACCCATTCCCCTTCGCGCTGGTGGTCGTGATGCTCACCAGTACGGTGCTGCTCTACGCCGTCAGCAAGCTCGCTTTCGGCAATGCGCAGCACGCGATGACGGTCAAGGCGAGCACCGGCGGCGGCTCACGAACAGCCAGCTCGATGTTCGGCTGGCTCTGCGCGCTCAGCTTTGCGGGAATCACTGCGCTTGCCCTGCTTCCCCATGCCGGCGTGATCCTCGTCTCCCTCTCCGGCAATTGGTATCGCTCGGTCGTTCCCACGGAATTCACGCTCAGCCATTACGAAACTGCGATGGGCCACTACCTCACAGTGCCATCGATCATCAACAGCCTGAAGTACGCGAGCATCGCCACCGTCATCGATGTCATCCTCGGTGTGGCCATCGCCTACGTGGTGGTCCGGACTGATCTGCCCGGACGCGGTTTGCTCGATGCGCTGGCGATGATGCCGCTGGCTGTGCCCGGCCTGGTGCTGGCGTTTGGCTACATTTCGATGACGCAAGACGGGCGGGTGTTCTCGTTCCTGAATCCCTCCAAGGATCCGACGCTTCTGCTCGTAATCGCCTACTCGGTGCGCCGGCTTCCGTATGTGGTTCGCTCCGCGGTGGCCGGATTTCAGCAGACCAGCGTCTCGCTGGAAGAGGCTGCACAGAACCTGGGTTGTCCACCACTTCGCGCGTTGCGGCGAATCACGCTGCCCCTAATCGCCGCCAATCTGATCGCCGGTGGGTTGCTCGCGTTTTCCTTCGCGATGCTTGAAGTCTCCGACTCGCTGATCCTCGCGCAGAAGCAACAGCATTACCCCATCACCAAAGCCATTTACGAACTCTACCTCCTGCTTGGAGAAGGCCGTTTCCTTGCATCCGCACTCGGTGTCTGGGCCATGGCATTCCTCGGCATCACCATCTTTGCAGCGAGCGCGTTGCTCGGCAAAAAGCTCGGCGCGCTGTTCCGGGTCTGACCCGGAGCGTTGCTAGGCGGCCGGGCATGGCATGCCTTCACTCACCGAGAGAACCGGCTCGGGAATGTCCGCCAGTTCCCGCCGATCCAGCCACAAAGCCTGCCGGCAAAAGAGGAAGCGCGCATGGCCGAAGTCGGTCCAGGACGCGCGTTCCGCGAGGCTGCGAAATTCCTCAAACGAGAAGGCCCGCTGCGCGGAGACGCGCGCATCGGACTTCGTCATCGGCTCGGGGTAAAAGAGTTCCGTCACCGCATACACGCCGATCGAAGTCATGGCGCAGCGTTCGAGGTCCGTCACCAGCACGAACCGGTTCGAGAAATCGGAACAGCGGCGCAGAATGCGAACGGCGTCGGCTTCGCTGAAGTGATGCAACGCGAGGGAGCAGCAGACGAGATCGTAGGGTTGGGAATTGGTGAAGGTCAGCGCATCGCCGGCGATGAAATCGATCTCGCTGTAGCCATCGCTCAACCTGCGCGCGATCTCGAGTGTCGAGGGGTTGGCATCGAGCGCATCGATGCGAAGAGTGATGTCGCGGCGCCGCGCCCAATCGACCATCACCCGCGGCAGGTCCCCCGCTCCAGTCGCCAGGTCGAGCACGCGATAGCAACGGCCGGGGCTGAGCCAGAGTCGGAGGAACTGGCGCACGAGGCGATGGCTCCCAAAGTAGCGGTTGAGCGAGACCAGATTAAGCAGATCCGCTTCAAGCTCAGCCGAAACGGGCTGCGGCCGGTCCATGAGTTCGGGTTCGTCCGGATCAAAGACACGCTTCATTTGCAGACGAAACATACCGCGCCGCGTGCCAGGAATCGATTCTTTTGCTCGGCCTCGCTCGTCAACGCGGGAGCCCCGAGGCAACCTGCAGGCGCATGCCTTCCATCCCCTCGCCTTTGGCTCGGAACGCGGAAGCGCTCAGCTCGGTGCTGTGGCCACTCTTCCTCCTGTGGAGCGTTGTCGTCGCGGCGCTCTGGACGAGTCTCGTCGGGACAACCCAAATCTCGGAATCCGTCGGCAATCCGGGTCTCCGGAGTGCGTTCATCTTCCTCGTGCAGATTGCCGATCCCGTTTGGTTCACTCTGGCCGGAGCGGTGCTTTACCTCCAGCTCGTCGAGGGCGAGGGACTCCGCACGGCGCGCCGATGGGCGCTCGTCATCCTCGGGACGGCAGCGGTGATTGCGGTCAGCAGTGCCTGGTCAGCTTTCCCGCTCGGGCCAGTGCGCTACACCACCAGACTCGGAATGAAACTGGGGCCCGTTCCGTTTGGCTGGCCACTGCTTTGGTTTGTCGTGCTCGTCAGCGCTCGGCAGCTCGCGACGAATCTCGCGGGGCGTGCCAGCCCTGCAGTGCTCGCGCTGATCACAGCTGCGATCGCCTCGCTCACGAGCTTCAACCTGGAGCCAATCGCGAAACTCCGCGCGTTTTGGCTGTGGTTTCCGTCGGAGCGAACTGCGGCCGTGCATCCGCCGTGGCAGAACCATGTGACGTGGTTTGTGACGGCTGCTTTACTCACCTGGTTGCTCCGGCCGGAGTGGATCACCCCGCGAGCCGTTGCGCACCGGTGGCGACCCGCGCTTGTGCTTGTGACCTTGAACGCGCTTTGTCTGGCCACCCATCTCCGACTCCTCATCCGGGGTTGAGGCTGAGGCGATTTGCGGCCAGACTCCGGGCATCTTGCCATCATGAAGACGAGCATCTTTCAGCGCATCAAACGGGCGTTCGTCCGCGAGCCGCAACTGCACCCGGTGGATCACCAGATGGCCAAGCGCTGGATTAAACAACGGCTGGTGGTTGTCTTTCCGGAGCTGCGCAACAATCCGGCCGCCCTCGAGCGTGCCTATCGCTCGCTCGGGCTGGAGCCGCGTCCCGGTCAGGAAGAAGGAGACGCCGAGACGGTCTTCGAGATGAACATCCCGGACGGCCGATAAGCAGCAGCGCGAGTCCCAGCCAAAACAAAAACGCGGAACCCGAAGGTTCCGCGTTTTGTATTTAATGAGTCGGGGGCTACTTGATCAGCTGCTCCAACGCGGAGTCGGGCTCGGCGCCGAGTTCGGTGGAGCGGCGGTAAAACCGCCGGGCGCTTTCCTTGTTGGGCGGTGCCTGAGTCGCGAAAACGACGGCCAGATTGAAATGCGCGTCGGCATACGTCGGATCGAGCGTCGTCGCGGTTTCGAGTTCCTGAAGTGCAGCCTCCTGCCAGCCCTTTTGGCTCGCAGTAATCCCGAGGTAGTTGTGCGCGGTGGCGTTCTTGGGATTGATGGCGAGCGCTTTGGCGAGTTCGCTGACGGCCTCATCGTACTTCTGCTGGCTGTAATAAACGATCCCGAGCGTGCAGTGCGAAAACCCGTCTTCAGGCGCGATGGCGATCGCCTTGCGGAACATCTCTTCTGCGCGCTTGAGCTTGCCGCTGCGGAAATACACCACCCCGAGGTTTGAGAGGGTGTAGAGATTGTTCGGCGTCTTGGTCAGGATCTTCTCGTAGGTCTTTTCAGCCTCCCGGTAGTTCCCGCGTTCGAACTGATCCTTGCCTTCACGAGCCAAGGGAACGAGGTCCGCTGGAAGGTTCATCGCCGTGGTGCCGAGGTTCGCGGTCGCCGAAGTTCCAGCCGCCGTTCCGTCTCCTGTGGAAAGTGGCTCTGCAGAACGTTCCCCAGACGGAGTCGCTGCGGTTCCGGCAGGCGCGCCCGGTGTTCCTGCCGGGTTGGCAGGCATCTCGGCCCCGCCGGGGGTGCCGGTTGGTGCTTTGGCCGGCGACTCCGCAGGTGTTGCCGGTTTTTCAGCCGGGCCTTCGTTCCCTTTGGTTGGCAGATCGGGCAGACTCGAGAACGGAGAGGTCTTCTTGTTGCTGGCCAACGCCTTTGAAGGATCGGCCTCGGGGCTTGAATTCGGTTTGGGCGTGCTCAACGGCGCCGGCGCTTTGCCGCTATCGGTCAAGGGGGACGCGGGGTTTGATTGCGCCACTTTCCCGGCATCACCGGCTTTGCCCGGCTGGGACGCATCTGCTGCCGGTGCGGGTTTGTTGTCCGCGGCAGTAGGTGTCTTCACCGTTGGCTCCGCGGGAGTATTGGCCGCCACGTCCTTCGCGGGCTCGGGAGTTGCGTTCGGCGCCTTAACCGTTGATTCGGTTGGTGGCAACGCATCCGCTGCCGGAGCCATGGCAGTTGTCCCGGTCTCTTCCGGACGGACCGCAGAAAGTGAGATTTCCGTATCGCTGATCTGCAGCTCTGGCTTCTTGAAAAGCCCGCGCTCTTTCTCGGTTAACTGCTGCACCGGTCCGGACAGATATTCGATCTGATCCATCAAGACCTTCGACTTGTTCTCGAGCTTCGCCAGCTCTCCCAACACCAACTTCTTGGTTTGTGCCCGACGCGCCTCCGAGGCCTGCTGGCGCAGCACGATGCCGCGCAGCATCTTGTTTTCGTCCGCCAGGCGGTTCCGCTCTGCGGCGCTTTTCGTCGTGTCCGCCTTCATCTGCGCGATCTGACCATTGGCGGTCGTGAGCTTCTGCTGCAGTTCATTCATCTGCTGCTGATAGCTGGCGCTATCCTTCTGCGCTTGGGCGAGTTGATCCTTGAGGGTGCTCGTCTCTTTTCGGAGCGAAGCGATCTCTGCGTCCTTGCGCGTGCCGTCCGCCTTGAAATCCATGATCGTCTTCTCCGCTTCACCCAGCTTGGCCATGAGCGACGCGTTGTCTGCGATCAACTTATCCACCTGTTTTTGCGCTTCCTTCATGCGCGCAACCTGCCCCAAAGCCTCGTCCCGCTGCGCCATCGCCACTTTCAAGTCCGTCTCGGTCTTGGTCAGCCTCGTCACGAGGTCGTTCTTTTCCTTCCGGGCTGAATCGAGCTGCTTTTGGATTTCGCCGATCCGGCCGGGCACCTCGGCGCTCAGCTGCTGCGCCGCAGCTTTCTCTTCGTTGAGCCTGCTGATCTTTCCCTGCGCCGATCGCAAACGGTCTTCCAGTTGGGTGCGGATCTCCGCGTCTGCTTCCGCATCGTATCTCAGCTCGCGGAGTTGCTTGCGCACATCGGCCAGTTCGGCCTGGAACTTCTTCGCCTGATCATCGTCGGCTTTTGCCTTCAACAACGCGTCTTCCGCCGCGGCGGCGCGTTGTTCGAGAATCTGCTGCTTCTTCGCCGAAGCCTCACGGGCCTTGGTCGCCTCGTCGAGTTGCCTGGCCACCTCCTGACGCTCCTGCCGGGCTGTCTCGGCGGCCGTCCGCGCTTCTTCCAACTCCCGGGTGAGCTTCGCCATCCGTTCCTCGATTTCGCGGATTGGATTGCTCGAAGGCAGATCCGGCTCCGGCGCCTTGCGATCTGCCGCTGACCGGCCCTGCCTGCGAACCGGCGGCGCCGGTGCGAGGGTATCCGGTAAGAAGAGCGGCGACTCGCCACTTGCGGATGGCAGGGGCGCTTCACCAGGAGCATTCCCGAGCAGCGCCACCGAATCGTCCTTCCCGCCACCCCCACGCCCGATCTTCTCCTGCACTCGGGTCAAAGACTCCGACGTGCGCTTCTTCCGATACTCCAGAATGGAGGGCTGCCATGCCGGATTCCGCGTCGAGATCTGATCGAGAATCTGGGCTGCATAGCGGAACTTCGAGGCTGCCTCTTTGAGCTTCCCTGCTTGTTCCGCCTTATCACCCTCCTGAACCGCCATGTAGGCGTTAACGAAAAGGTCGCCCGGGTCACCCGATTGCGCCCGGAGCACGGACACGGAGAAGACACCGAGGGAAAGAAGGAGGAAAACAATCTGCCGCATAGTTTCGGAAAAAGTGGCCGAAGCTACTGGGAATGACCCAACAAAGCAATTTAGTTTCTGGGCTTTGATGCAACCATCTTCCCGAGCAAACCCGAATGCGCCGCAACTCTGGCTTCCTGCGGAGCAACTGGCCCGGTTTGCCGCGGCTGACACCGATGCGCACCGTCTTTTCACCTCACCGCAGGCGTGGATCGAGCGTTTCGGGGACGATCTGCTGTTGTCCTACAAAGATGACTTCTCCCGCGCGGATGCGCTGTCCGGGCTTGCTGAATGGGAGCAGCTGACCGGCTTCCGCCATCGCCGACTCTTCGGCAAATTCATTCCGATGCACAACGAGGAACGCGTGGCCCCGGTGCTCATCGAAGGAGATGGCACGGCTCCGCTGGCCACGATTGTTCGGGATAGCGGAACACAGTTCGGCGTCGATTTTTCGGCGGGCTATTCTGCCGGCCTCTTTATTGATCAGCGGGCCAATCGCGCGTTGGTGCGACAAAGCGGAGGCGGCCGCGTGTTAAATACGTTTGCCTACACCTGTTCGTTCTCGGTCGTCGGGGCGCTCGCTGGCGGAGAAACGGTGAGCATCGATCTGTCCCGGAAATCGCTCGATCGCGGGCGGGCGAACTTTGCGCTCAATGCCCTTGATCCCGCAGGCCACAGGTTCATTGCGGACGACGTAGTCGAAGTCTTGCCGCGGCTCGCGCGGCGAGGCGAACGGTTCGATCTGATCGTGCTCGATCCCCCGACCTTCTCGCGCGGCAATCAAGGCCGGCGCTTCCAAGTCGAACGCGACTTTGAAGCATTGCTGGTGAGCGCTTTGGAGCTTGCGGCGCCGCGTGCCAGGATCCTGCTGTCCACAAACTGCACCCGCCTTTCCGGCCGCGCGCTGGAAGGCATCGCGCGCTTCGCCTTCAAGGCAACCCGCCGCAGCGCGGACTTTCACACCGAACCGCCGCTGCCGGATTTCCCACGCGAAACCGGAGCGCAAACCCTGTGGCTATTCCTCAGGAACTAACGCCCGG
>JAQGOK010000068.1 GCA_028293645.1 Chthoniobacter sp. | reverse complement strand
ATCGCGCGCTCAGCCTGCGGCGCACTGTGCACATGCAGCTGGCGAACCCGACGCCGATTTTGATCGCCGCGATTCGCGCGCTGCCACACGTGACCAGCGTCGATGAACAGCCGGATCGGCTCGGCGTGCAGATCCGTGAGGATGAGTTCGCGGTGGAAGATCTGCTGGACGCGGTGCATGGCCTCGGCGGTCGCATTCGCATGATTCAACCGGACGCGATGGACATGGAAACGGCCTTTATGAAGCTGACGGAGGGCAAGGTCGCGTGAGTCCCCGCCATCGGCAGGAGGAATGCGCGCCGTCGCTTCCTGGAACAAGCCATCGCGGTATCCGCTGCGCGCATCGATGATCCTGCGGTTGCGGCGCTGGTTCGCATTTCCGCTGCTGGCCAAGGAGCTGGCGGAAGCCGCGGCGCGGCGGCGGACTTTCGTCATCCGGATCGTTTACGTGGTGCTGCTCTACGGCGCATTCGCCATCATGGTTCCGGACGAGGTGTTTTCCGGGGAGCTTCCGATCTCGCGAGTGCTCGGCATGGGAAGCGAGATGTTCGACATTCTCTTCGCGCTGCAACTTGGCGGGATTGCTCTTTTCCTGCCCGCGCTGATGGCTGGCCGGATTGCTCTGGAGAAGGAACGGGATTCACTGGTGCTGCTCCTCCTGACGGAGTTGCGACCGATGCAGATCATCCTGCAGAAATACCTGGGGGCGCTGCTGCCGATGCTCTCGTTTCTCCTCCTCGCCCTCCCGCTTGCAGCCATCACGTATTCGCTGGGTGGACTGACCGGAGCAAAGATTCTGCACGCGGTTGCTTCAACGCTGCTGGTCACCCTGCAGATCGGTGCGCTCGCCCTGGTATGCTCCGCCTGGTGTCGTTCGACCGCCGGTGCGTTTCTTGGCACCTACTTCGTAGGGGCGTTGTTTTACGCCGGGCCGCCCCTGGCGGTGGAGTTCCTCCACGAGTTGCATCTCCTCTCGCGTCGCAACTCGCTCCAGGGACTTCACGATGCGGCCCTCCTGCTCCCACCCGTCGCCGTGGCCATGGCGCAGGGAAGCTCATGGCCAAAGGTCCTGCTCTACCTCGCGCCGAGTGTTTTGTCCGTTCCCATCCTCCTCGGCCTCGCACGGTTTTTCCTGATTCGCCGCGCGTTCGTTCCCGCCGGGAGTTTCTCGCTTCGGCTCTTTCGGCGGATCGACAAGATCATGCAGCGGGCGAACCGCTTCGTCGGTGATGTGACGCTGATCCGGGACAAGGTCAGTTTCCCGACGGACGCACCGATTTACTGGCGGGAAACCGCTCGCCGGACTTTGGGTAAGGTCCACTACCTCATCCGGATTCTGGTGGTCGTTGAAATCCCGACCGTGATGCTTTGCGGGCTTTTCTCGGGCGGCTTCGAAACCAATTACCAAGGCGAGGCCGAGGAACTTTCTATGCTGCTCGCCTTCCTGATGTGCCTGGCCGTGCTCGGCATCAGTGTGCAGGCAGCGAATACGGTCGTGACGGAGCGCGTCCAGCAGACGCTGGAAGTCTTGCTCACTACTCCGCTGACCGCCCGCACGATTGTTCTGGAGAAGGCGCGTGCGCTGAGGCGGTTGATGATCGTCGCGATCATTCCCCTGATCACGGTGATGGGCGTGGAATGCTGGATCGAGCACTCCTCCCGGCACCTGCGTGAGAAGGATAGCTCTCTGGCTTATCTCGCCAGCGCTGCGACCACTCTGGGCATCCTGCTTCCAATGGTTTCGTGGCTTTCCTTGTGGATCGGTCTTCAGGTGCGCACGCGTATCCGCGCGATCATTACCGCTTTGGCCATCATCGTGAGCTGGTGTTTTTTGCCGATCGGAATCGCCACCTTCTTCATGGTTCGCACCGATGTTAGCGGGTGGGTGGCCGAGCGGATTACGCTCCTGTCGCCGCTCACCGCTGGTTTGCTGAACGAGTATTCAGACATTCACGAATTCGCCTGGACCGGCGATTCTCCCTGGGGCGTCATTCTGTTCACCGCCACCTTCTTCGGGGCGGCGACGCTACTCATACGGAGGGACGTGCTGCAAAATGCCGACCGCTGGTTGCGGCGTTGACCCGCTCGCTAAGCGCGGACGGTTTGCAGCGCAAACTCGATGGCCGCATCGAATGTCATGGCGCGACCTTCGCGGCGGGCGGCGTCCATCGCTGGGCCGTTGAAATCGGGCGCGGCGGCGAGGATTTTTTCGAAAGCGGGGTGCTCGGCGGCTTGGGCAATGCCGGAGCGGCTTCGCTGGGATTCGGCCGCCCCGAACAGACGGGCGGCGCGATCAAACTGATGCTCGGCCACCGCCAGTGTGGCGAAACCTTCGAGCGGGTAGGAGGCGCCCCAGCGGTTGCCGACATCGATGCCTCCCTGCAGACATTCGGCGAAATGAGCGCGCGCTTCATCGAACCGTCCAAGCGCCGCGGCGGCCGCCGCGAACGACCAACTGACGATGGAAATCAACCAGCGATCACCGGCCTCGCGATGCAGCGCCAGCGCAGCTTCATCAAGCGCCAGCGCTGCTTCGAAGTCCCCATCCTGAGCGGCGAGCTCCGCGCGAATGTGGGCCAGGTGAGCGTTCACGCGCCAGTCGCGCAACGGCTGCGCGAGAGCATCGGCTTCGGCAAAAAAGCCGCGCGCGGCCTCACGGTCCTTCCGCTCGAGCGCGAGGAATCCGAGATCGGCGAGCGCGATGGCGGCGCCGCGCGGGTCCTGAAGTTCGCGGAACAGCCCGAGAGCTTCCTCCTGCAGCAGCTGGCATTCGGGGAGATCGCCGGCAATCCAGGCGAGCCGGCCCGCGGCGGCCAAACCCGCTGCACGAACGGCGTCGCGCGGGGCCGCCTCAGGATGAGCAAGAACCCGGGCGAAGACTTCCCTCGTCTCTTTGAAAAGCCCGCGCACTTCGTAGAAACGCTGCGCGGCGGTGAGCAGGCGCAGGCCCTTCGGCAACTGACCCGGTAGTTCCTCGGAAGCCTCGACTGCGTAGCGCAGGTTCATGTCTTCCTCGTCCAGGCGAGCGAGCCATTCCTTCTGCTTCGGTCCGCGGATCTTCGGCGAGGATTCCTCCGCAAAGCGCATGAAGTAATCCAGGTGGCGCTCCCGAAAGGTGGGTGCTTCGTCCGCTTCGACCAGCTTCTCGTTGGCGTAGTCCCAGATCGACTCGAGCATGAAGTAGCGTGCGCCAAACTCCGGCGTTTTCTCCACGTTGATCAGCGATTTATCCACGAGCTGCGAAAGCAAATCGATGATCTCCCAAGCTTCCAAACCCTCGCACGCGCAGACCGCTTCGATCGCCTCAAGGGTGCGGCCGCGGGCAAAGACCGAGAGGCGCCGCAGAAGTTGCCGCTCGGGTTCAGCAAGCAAATCGTAGCTCCAGTCGATCAGCGCCCGCAGTGTCTGCTGGCGCGGTTCGGCGGTGCGGCTGCCCGTCGTCAGGAGGTGAAAGCGGTCATCCAGGCGCTCGACGATCTGCTGCAGCGTGAGCACGCGGATCCGCGCGGCGGCCAGTTCGATCGCGAGCGGAATGCCGTCCAGCCGCCAGCAAATCTGCGCAACGGTGTGGACGTTGTCGTTTGAGAGCTGAAAAGCCGGTCGCGCCATGGTCGCGCGATCGATGAACAAGCGCACCGCTTCATATTGGCTCAGGCGTTCGATCGCGTCGGGGACGTCGAGCAATTCCCGCCAATGATCCGGCAACGAAAGTGGAGGCAGGGGCCAGGCGGTTTCGCCGGCGATGCCGAGTGGTTCGCGGCTGCTGGCCAGGATGCGCAACTGCGGGCACGCGCGGAGCAACGACTCGGTGAGGCGCGCGCAGGCGGCGACCACGTGCTCGCAGTTGTCCAGAATGAGCAGGAGCTGCTTGTTGCGGAGGAAACTGGTGAGCGTGGTGAGCAGCGGGCGCCCGGCTTCCTGGCGAAGTTCCAGCGCGCCGGCAACGGTTTCGATCACCAGCGCGGCATCGGCAATCGTCGCGAATTCCACCAACCAAACGCCGTCCCTGAACTGCTCGAACAGATCCGCAGCGACTTGCAGGGAAAGGCGTGTCTTGCCGGTTCCGCCCGTCCCGGTGAGCGTGAGCAAATGGGTGCTCGCGAGCAGCCGCTTCACCTCGCCCATTTCGCGCTCGCGCCCGACAAAGCTGGTCAGCTGGACGGGCAGGTTGTTCGGCACGCTTTCGAGCGAACGAAGCGGCGGGAATTGCGACGGGAGCTCGGCTGCGACGAGTTGGAAGAGCTGCTCCGGCCGGGTGAGATCACGCAGCCGATGTTCGCCCAGATGGCGGAGCTGCACGCCCGTCGGCAGAAGATCACGCACCAGCTCCTGGGTCGGCAGCGAGAGCAGCACCTGTCCACCGTGCGCGGACGAGAGGATACGGCTGACGCGATTCAGCGCCTGCCCAAAGTAATCGCCATCGCGGTGTTCGGCCGCGCCGGTGTGCAGGGCCATGCGGACCTTGAGCTCGCCGATTCCGTCCCATTGAGCCGCATGCAACGCACGCTGCGCTTCGAGTGCACCGACGAACGCGTCCTGAGCCGTATCGAAAGCCACGCAAAATGCGTCGCCAGCCGTTTTGAAAACGTAGCCGCCCTGCGCCTCAAAAGCGGCGCGCAGCAAGGAATCATGCGCGGCGAGTGCCACGCGCATCGCTTCCGGCTGTTCCTCCCATTTGCGAGAGCTGCCTTCGATGTCGCTGAAGAGAAACGTAATCGTTCCGGTGGGCCGTGCAGCCATAGCGCGCGACTTTGCTCAAGCTGCCGCGGACAAGCAATCGCCCAGCGAGTCGGCACGTCTTGGCCGAAACGCTCGCGGATGATTCACTGCGCGGATGAAGATCGCCCTTGGTTCCGATCACGCTGGGTTCGCCTATAAGGAGCGGATCAAAATGCTGCTCGCAGAGCTGGGTCACGAAGTGCGCGATTTCGGCACCGATAGCCCGCAGCCAGTCGATTACCCGCGTTTCATCCGACCGGCTGCCGAAGCGGTCGCACGTGGAGAATGCGTGCGCGGCATTGTGCTGGGTGGCTCGGGGAACGGCGAAGCAATCGTGGCGAACAAGGTGCGTGGAGTGCGTTGCGGGCTGTGCTGGAGCCTCGAGACGGCACGGTGGGCGCGGGAGCATAATGACGCGAACGTGCTCGCGCTCGGCGAACGCACGATTGCGATCGGTCTCGCGCTGGAGATCGTGCGCGTCTGGCTGGCGAGTGAGTTTGCCGGCGGGCGCCACGCAGCACGCGTCCAGCAGATCGAAGCCTGAGCGAATTACCGAGCGATCGGCATTCCGAGCGCCCGCAACAGCCTGTTCGTGACGGCTTCGGCTGCCCAGCCGATCGCCGCTCCAGCGGCCACATCGAGCGGCCAGTGGGCTCCTTTCACAAGCCGTGCGGCTGCGATGATGAGCGTCGCGATGGTGAGCCCGTGACCCGCTTCCGGGTAAGCCCGGTGAATCGCCCGCGCCGCAGCCACACAGCCTGCAACGTGGCCCGACG
>JAQGOK010000049.1 GCA_028293645.1 Chthoniobacter sp. | reverse complement strand
TTCTTGCCGCCTTTCGCCTGCACGGCGCCTCGCCTTTGATTAGTTCGAGCTGCGCACTTCCGGGTTTCTTGGCGATGATGAATTCGAAGGTTCCTCCGGCTTCCGCCACTCCTTCGTAACCGAGCGCGCGGAAGAGGCGTTCTAGGAAACCTTGCGCCTCGCTCTTCTCGTCACCTTTGACCTGCGTGTTGACGTAGGTGACGAACTTCTCGAGGGAGGATTTCAGCTCTGCCGTGGCCACGGGCGGGAGAGTGCATGGATGGAACGATCACCACAAGCGGCGGGGGCGGCTGAGTCACCACCGGAGACGCTACGATGACGCGACGGACGAAACGCCAGCCCCGCTCGCGGCCTACTCATTCTGACGCTGCCGCAGCGGCACGCGAAATGTTTCTCCCACTCCGACCGCGAGCAGGCGATGCGGCTCATTGGCAAACGCGGCGCGGATTCTGCGGCCGGGTTCATTCATCGGTTCATCGCTCAGCTTGAAGGTCTCGTGATGGATGGGCACGAAGCTGCGGGCGCCCGCGGCGCGGGCCATGGCGGCGGCTTGTTCCGGCGTGCAATGCGCGCGAATCCACGGGTCGTAAGCGCCGATCGGCATGAGCATCAGATCAATCGGGCGCCGCGGATCGTAGAGTCGCGCGAAGGCGCTGGTGTAAGCGGTATCGCCCGCAAAGCAGACGCGGTGATCGTCGCGTTCGAGCAGGTAGGCGTTATACCCGCGGTGGTCGTCACGCATCATCCGCGCGCCCCAATGCGCCACCTCCAGGCCCGTGCAGCGGATCGCGCCGCCGCGCGTTTCGATGGTGGCGGATTCGCCCCAGTCGAGTTCGCGGACATTCTTGAAGCGATGGCCGCGCAGGAGATCGCCGGTGTCCCGCGCGGTGACGACGGGCGTCCGGCGGTCGAACTTGCGGAGGCTCCAGATGTCGAAATGATCGAAATGCGCGTGGCTGAGGAGGATCACATCAGGCGGGGGCAGCTCCTTTGGTTTTAATGCCGGAGCAAGGTAACGCTTCGGACCGAGAATGAAGGGCGGCACGCCCGGCCCCACGCGTTTCGAAAAGACCGGATCGGTGAGCACCCGCGCTCCGAGGAGGTTCAGCAAAACCGTGGAATGGCCGAGGCAACTGCCGGTGATCGCGTCGTCACTCCACGAGGCCGGATCAGGTCGGGATTCAGGCAACGGCGGTTTGCCGCGTCCATCAAAGATCATCCGCCGGAGCATCGCGAGTCGTGCCATCCGGGACGAATCGTTGCATCGGAACGGGATCGCAAGGGATGGCGACGCAGGGCTATCGAGCGCGTGCTGGAGGCCTGTCGAACTTGCGGGATGAGGACGTGCGTGCGTCGGATCGGGTTCACCGGCGGGGAGCCACAGGTTGCTGCGGTTTGCGCGCCAATCGTGGGACGGGCCACGATCCCGGAAGCACCCGCACTTCACGTCCAACCAAGTGCCCCTGAACGAATTCAACGGCATGAATCCAACTCCAGAATCAGGCAAAGACCTTAATCGCGATCCGATCACCGGCGAGCCCGGCTCACACCCTGTCGGCACAGGCTTGGGTGCGGCGGGCGGCGGCGCAGCGGGCGCTGCAATCGGAGCAGCTGGCGGTCCGGTCGGAGTGGTGGTGGGTGCAGCCGTTGGCGCGGTTGTCGGCGGGCTTGCTGGCAAAGGCGCTGCCGAGGCAATCGATCCGACTGCCGAAGACGCTTATTGGGAAAAGAACCACCGCAACCAGCCTTACTACGAGTCTGGCTCGGAATACTCCGACTACAGTCCCGCTTACCGTACGGGTTACCAGAGCTATGCGACGCACGGCACGGCTGGGCGGAAGTTCGACGAAGTAGAGTCGGACATTCAGAAGAGCTACGAGTCCGCAAAGGGTAACTCGCGAGTCGGCTGGGAAAAGGCGAAGCATGCCACCCGCGCCGCGTGGGATCGTGTCGAGCGCGCCATGCCTGGCGACGCCGACCGCGACGGCAAGTAATTGGTTCGTCAGCTTTGAATCTGCAGACCCACGGGTATTCCGTGGGTCTGTTTTTTTGCGGTAAGCGTCAGCGTGACCTCAGGATTGAGCCGCTGCCGACTGGAGCTGCGTGCGGTTCCTCAGTCTCAATGTGCGCGGAAGCTACGCACCGAGCTCCGGCGCCACTTCCAGAATCATCGCCCGCGTTTCCTCAACGGAGAAACCTTTCCCATCCATTAACATCTTCAAAAACATCCGGCTCCCGATTTCCCGGAGTTGCTCTGCAGTGGGCCGTTTCTGAAAACCCATGAGAGTGAAGGCTTCCTCCGGAATGGCCAATTGACAGCCGAGCGCACGCGTCCTCGCCTGCATCTCTTCCGGGGACAAAACCTCTTCCGCCGGTGCGGCCGGTGGTGGAGCCGGGATGGGCGGCGATGGAGCGGCTACGGTGAGCGCCAGACCGCAAGTAGGGCAATTTGCCGTTGTGCCAAACTGGTCGCTTGTCGCTGACACGCGCTGGCCGCAGCCCTCGCAATGGAATTTGAAAAGCTGACCGGGTGCCTGTTCAACTTCCGGTTCGGGGTCGGGAACTCTGAGTTGCACGCGGCAGGCCGGACAGGTTGCGATTGCGCCGCATTGATCCCGGCTGCTAGCGATGCGCTGTCCGCACGCCTCGCACTCGAATTTGAAAACTGAGGGGGCCACCTCCACGAGCGTTTGTCCTGGATGAGGTAATCGCCAAGGAAATTCTCGTGCGCGACTCCGCTTGTCTTCAGAGGATTTCGTCCCGAGGTGTGACCAGTTGGTCGTTCTCGGGGTGCGTCAGAATGCTGACGACGGAGCTTGGGCCGCGGGGCTTCAGAGACTTACGGCGAGGACGTGTGAGTTCATTTCGTCTGCGATCGGGCGGCACCAATGCAGAAGAGGCTTTTCTCTCCACGGATGAAGATCTGGCCGTCGCTGATCGCCGGCGACGCGAAGGTCGCCTCATTGATCTCGTTCTTTGCGATGAGCTCAAAGGTTGGCCCCGGCTTCACAACGTGCGTTACGCCTTTGTCGTTCAAAAAGTAAACCAGGCCGCCGGCGGACACGAGCGAGGCGTGCTGTTCACCGAACCGCTCGGTCCACACAATCCTGCCCGATGCCGACTCAAAGCAATGGGCGATGCCGGAATCCGAAACGATCAGGAAGTAATCGCCCTCCACGATCGGCGAGGGGACGTAGGCCGCGCCTTTCTTTGTGCGCCACTGGATGTGGGTGTCGGTCACGTTGCCGTGGCCGTCGGGGCGGATCGCGAGGATGTGGTGCTCGGGATAACCCGCCGTGATGAAAAACAGATTGTGGCGTTCGCTGTAAACGGGCGACGCGACGAATTGCTCCGTCGGACCGTCGATGATCCATCGCAGTTTGCCGGTCGCCGGGTCGTAACTCGTCACGCACTTGCTTCCTGAAAGCACCATTTGCGTGCTGCCGGCAGCCTTCCGGATGAGCGGCGGGCAGTAGCTCCGGGTTTTGTTCGGTCGATCAATGCGCCACAGTTCCCGGCCATCGGTCCGGGCGAGGGCCACGATGTAGCCATCGCCATCGTGATCACAATTGACGATCACCTTGTCCTCGAAGAGGACGGGGGAGCTGCAGAACCCGTGCACACTCGCGAAGACGCCAGGGCGCTGCACCCACACCTCGTTGCCGTTGAAATCGTGCGCCGCGACGACGACGCGGTCACCTTGAAGAAAGGCGGAAAAGACGCGTTCGCCGTCCGTCGCGGGCGTGCTCGAGGCGAGCGTATTAAGCCGGTGCGTCCTCTCCGCAGGCGCCTGAACGACGGTAGATTTCCAGAGCAGTTTGCCGTCGCGGCGGTCAACACATAGGAGGAGCCGCTCGTGCGTATTTTCATCCGCCGAGACGGTGAAAACGCGGTCCTGCCAAACGACCGGCGAGGCGTGCCCGGCTCCCGGCAAGGCGGTTTTCCAGGTGATGTTCTCGTTCGAACCCCAACGAGTCGGCGCACTGGATTCACTGCTCGTGCCGTCAAGCCGTGGGCCACGCCACATCGGCCAGTTTTCCGCGCGGGCGAGCGAGGATGCGAGAAAAACGATGGCCAGTGATCCAAGAAAGAGTTTCATCGGCGGGACGTTAGGTTGCAGAGCGGCGACAAACAATCGGCTGAGTCCACTTCACTGGGATTAGTGGGAAGTGGGGTTGCTCTATGACCCGGCGCAAAGCATTCGCACCTCGGATAACTTGGACTGGCGCGCCGGCAGCGTGGGTGTTTGGAATTCCTTTATGCGGGTCGATGCCGAGGGATTGGTAGAAGGTGGCTGGGACGTCGTCCGCCGAGATGGGGTTGTCCTTCGGGCCTTCGCCGCACCCCCGCAATCCCCAGCCAGGCACCCGCCAGAATCGAATCCGCCGCCGATTGCCGGAGCGGCTTTCCCCAACCATGGTCCCCGCCACCATGGCCCCCGCGGCGAGCAGCGCGAGCATCAGCGCAAATTGCGCGGCGACCCACTCGGCGCTCCGTGAGGGAAGGTTTGTCGCGCGCCGAAGTGCGGCTACCGCGTGGTGCAGGATGCGACGTCGTTGGTCCCGTCGCTTCGTGGCGCGTGGTTCCAGGGCATCCGCGCCAGCAGAAGCCCCATGCCGCACCAGTCAGTAACTCCGGCAAAAACAAGGCCCGCGCCGATGAAAGCGCTCAAGCCGAGAAACGCGGCATGCACCGTTACTCCGAGAATCACTCCGAGCAGCACGAGACTGCCCGCGACCACGCGCACCTGGCGCTCGAGCGCCCACGGCGCACGCCTGGTCACGTCGAGCGGCAGACCGGCCTGTTGCCAGGCCAAGACTCCGCCGGCCAGCTCCGATGCGTCAGCGAACCCCGCTGCCGTGAGGGTCTCGCGTGCCTGGGCGCTGCGCTTTCCGGTGCGGCAAACGAGCGCGACGGGACGGGTGCGGTCGATCTCCGAGAGGCGGCGCGATATCTCATCGAGCGGCATCAACCGTGCGCCGCGGATGTGGCCGCTCGCGAACTCTGGATACGAGCGCACATCGAAAAGCTGGCAGGGCGTGTCGGAGTTGAGGGACTCATCGAGCTGCTTGGGAGAAAGTGACGAGGATGAGGGATTCATGGGATGACGTTTCGCCGGGTTGAGTGCTGGATCTTGGATGGCGCTACTATCTCGAAAACAGATGCACCATAACCTGCGCGACGACGATTCGCAGCAGCATTGTGAGTGGATAGGACTGTGGTGTAGGCGACCGAAGGTGCCTCGGAGCGGCCGATGGCGTTGGCAAAGGCCAGGGCAGGCGGGTCGGTCATGCTGCCGGCGAGCAGTCCGCACAGGCTCATGAAGTTGAGTTTGAAAACAACGCGCGCGATGCCGCCGACGATCAGCAGAGGAACGAGGGTGATCGCGGCGCCTGCGGCCATCCAGAGCAGGCCATCGCCGCCCAGAAGCACTTCGAAAAAGTGGTCGCCCGCTTTGATCCCGACGCACGCGAGGAAGAGCACGATGCCGAATTCGCGGAGCGCGGCATTCGCCGTCGGTGGCACGTGCCAGAGCACGGGACCGATGCGTCCGATCCGGCTGAGCAGGATCGAGACAAGGAGCGGGCCGCCGGCGAGTCCGAGGCGGATCGGCGCGGACAGTCCGGGAATGGGGAAAGGAAAAGTGCCCACAAGGATCCCAAGCGCGATTCCGATGAAGACCGAGACGAAGTGCGTGTGACTCAGCTCATGCGCGGAATCGCCGAGCACTCGGACCGCTTCGGGCATTGATTCGGGTTGGCCGACGATTTGCAGCCGGTCTCCAAATTGCAGACGCAACTCCGGCGTAGCTGCCAGCTCAATGTGGGCACGGCTACGCGGGTGACGCTAACCCCGTAGAAATGATCGAGCGCCAACTCACGCAAAGACTTGCCGAGCACTGGCGCCGCCGTAACGACCACATGCCGGAACTTCACTCGACCGCGGGCTTGCTTTTCTCACCGACGAGGCGTTGCGCCGAGTGCTGGCGTGTTCGTCGTCGCTCCGGCGAAAATCCCGGTGGTCAGCGCAATGTCGAAATGACCGAGCCACCCGATGAACAGCGCCACGGCTGCTCCAATTAGCACGATCGCCCCAGCCATGAGATTGAGCGGCAAGCCCTGTTTGCGCAGCGAGGTAAAGAAGCCCGGTCCGACCTGCACGCCGATCGTGTAAACGAAAATGATCAGCCCACCATCGCGCGCAAAGGCGAGCACCTCCGGCTCCAGTCCGAAGCCGAGATGAGGCCTCTGCAAACAAACCATCCTACCTCCAAAATGAATCGTTTCCCGCCGCGCGGAATCTGACTACTGTCCGCGCCGGAGGTTCTGCCATGAATTCGATTACTCTGCCCGATTCGTTGGTTATACAGCTCTGCGCTTTCGAGCGACGGCTGCGCAAGATGGAAACGCTGCTCGCGGTCGCCGCCGGTCTCGCGGGCCTGTTCGCCACGTTCGTGCTGCTCTTTATCTTTGATCGGTTCGGCGACACACCGCGTTGGGCGCGCGCGTTTCTGACGCTTAGCGGCGGCGCGCTCGCTGCATGGTTTGCGCACGGCTGGGCAACACATTGGCTGCTCAACCGTCGCGGTCCCGCACAGCTCGCGAAGCTGCTGCAACGCCACTTCCGGACGCTTGGCGATCGGCTGCAAGGGATCATTGAGCTCACCGAATCGAACGACCTTCCGGCGAACATATCACCGGCGCTGATGCGTGCGGCGATTCGGCAGGTCGCCGATGATTCGAGCCGATTCGATTTCACGAAAGCGGTGGAAGTGCGGCCGATGCGGCGCTGGGCGATCGCCTCGATTCTGCTGGCGGTGCTCACCGCGACGCCCTTCGTGCTCGCACCGAAAGCGGCGACGAACGCACTGGCGCGCTGGATCGCTCCCTGGGCAAACATCGAGCGCTACACGTTCGCAAGCCTGGAAGATCTGCCGAGCGAACTCGTGGTCGCGCATGGCGAAGCCTTTGAGATCGCATGCGGACTCCGGCCGGATTCAGCGTGGAAGCCAGTCACGGCAACCGCGCAGCTCAATCGCAACGAAGCCCAGCAGGCGAACCTTCAGGATGGGCGCGCCATTTTCAAACTGAGCGGACAGACCCAAAATGGGGTGCTCGCGCTAAGTGTCGGCGACGCCACGCGGGAGATCGCCATTCGGCCGTTGCATCGTCCCGAAATGAAGGAGCTGGCAGCACGGGTGCAGCTGCCGGCTTACCTCGGGTATCCCGCCACGACCGTTCCGATTCAGGGCAGCAGCGCGGAATTCCTCGAAGGAAGCAACGTGCAGTTCGCAGGGAAAACGAGCCGCACGTTGAAGGAGGCGAGCATGAAGAGCGGCGACGCTTCGCCGGTCGCGGAAGTGCAGGGCGAAACCTTTCTCACGGCAGCGAAGCCGGTCGCGGATCTGGCGAGCGAAGCGACGTTCCGTTGGGCGGACGCGCACGGGCTCACGCCGACGCAGCCGTATTCACTGCGGCTCAGCACGAGCAAAGACGCCGAACCGCGCGTGGAACTGCAAGGCCTCGAACAGGAGACCGCGATTCTTCCGCACGAAGTGCTGAAGTTGAACCTGACTTCGAAAGACGACTTCGGCCTCAAGGAGGCGTGGCTCGGCTGGAATGTGCGGACGCTCGGCGAAAAGAAGCAGGAGCTCGGTAAAGGCGAGGCGGCTCGGACGGCCGGCGCGCAGACCAAAAAAGAGCTGGCCACCGCCGTCGAGTTTTCGCCGGCGTGGCAAAACATTCCCGAAGATACGGTGATCGAACTCGCGGCTTACGCGGTCGATTACCATCCCGACCGGAAACCGATCGAATCGTGGAAACACACGGTTTACGTGCTGAGTCCGGCGAAACACGCCGAGCGGGTGCAGCAGCGGATGGATCAGGTGCTCAAGCAACTCGACGAGCGCATTCGCGATGAAGAGCGGCAGCTCGAAGAAGCGAAGGCGATCGCGGAGAACCAGCCGGAATTGGCCGCGGAAAAGACAGGCGAAAACATCAAGCGGGTGGAGTCGGGTGAGCGGACGAACGAAGCGCAATTGCAGAAGCTCACCGACGAGATGCGCGACGTGATGAAAGACGCGTTGCGCAACAAGGATGTGCCGGAAGGAACGATCGCCGACTGGCAGGTGCTCACGGACAAGCTCGATCAACAGGCAAGCCCGCCGATGCAGGCGGCGGCGGAGTCGTTGCAGAAGGCGAGTCAGCAACCGCCGGATCGGGCGGGCCAGCTCGCGGCGGCACAGGCGCAGCAGCAGAAGGCGCTGGATGCGATGCGCGAGGCGGCGAAGAAGATGAACACGACCAATCAGAATCTTTACGCCCGCAATTTCTACAATCGCATGCGCGCCGCCGCGGCGGCGGAGCACAAGGTTTCGGACGGCCTCAAGGATCTGGCGAAGGAGACGGTGGGCCTCAAGCCCGAGGAAATTCCGGAGGCGAAGAAACAAAGCTTCAATCAGGTCGCAGGCAGCCAGGATGGCACGACCAAGGACATCGACAGCCTGGTGAATGACATGACGAGCTTTCTCAAGCGGGTACCCAACGAGAAGTACGAGGCCGTGCAGAAAGAGATGCTGGAGAAGAAAGTCGTCGCCGAGTTGACGGAGCTTTCCGGCTTCGTCCGCGCAAACCTGGGACTGAAATCCGTCGGCCGGGCCAAGCAATGGGGCAACCAGCTCGACGAATGGGCGACCATGTTGCAGAGCGAATGCAAGTGCCAGGGCGGCGACTGCGAGATGGATCCCGACTTACTGGAACTGATCGTCGCGATGGTGCGCGCGGCGCAGGCCGAGGATAACATCCGCGAGCAAACGGAGCTGCTTGAAGGCCGCAAGGATGCGAACGCGCAATATGCCGACGATACAAAGAAGCTGGCCGCTCAGCAGGATGAGCTGAAGGCGACCATTCAGGCGCTCCGCGAGAAAACGAAGTTCGAGGATGTGAAGCCGACGCTGGCCAAGGTGGAAGAAACGATGGGCGAAGTCGCCGGTGAGTTGCGGGCGCCGAAGACCGATGCGGAAGTCGTGAGCACGCAAGGCGTGATCATCGAGATGCTGGTTCCGCCGGACAAAAAAGGCGGCAAGAGCGGCTCCCCGATGCAGAAGATGATGCAACAAATGATGGCGCAGGCGACGAAAGGCAAAGGCGGCGGCAACTCCGGGCCTTACGCGAGCAGCATGGGCGGCAACAATGTGGAAGGCGCAGCGGAGAAGGATAAGAGCAACACGCGATCGGTCGAGAAGGCCGGCGGCGCGAGCAATGCCGGTGAATGGCCGGAAGAGTTCCGCGATCAATTGCAGGCTTACTTCCAGCAGGTCGAAGTGGTGGCGAAGTAAAGCGTCCGCTTCGTTGAAAACGGCGTTTGCCATTCTCCTGATGCTTGGCGGCGCCTCCGCGGCGCAGTCGGTACTCCCGGCAAGAACGGACCTCTTCAGCGACGAGATCGTCCATAAGTTTCCTGCTGAGAATGCGCATGGCCGCTTCGTTGACGTCACGGGGGATGTCGCATCCGAGACGAAACCGAAGCCGGACATTCCCGGGTATTCCCAAGCGTTGCTCTTTCAAGATGGGCGTCAGCTGCGGGGCGAAATCGTTTCGCTAAGCGCGACGGAGATTGTCTGGGGTCGGCCAGACTGCAGCGAACCGCTCCGATTTCCGCGCGAGCAGATTCGCCGGGCGCTGTTCCGCGAGGAAGATCCCGCCTTCACGGTCAGTGACGAGGAGCCTGAGGAGAAGACCCCGCAAAGTGACCGCGGCGCGGCGACTTTGAAGCTGCCCGGAGGCGATTGGCTGCACGGCAAGCTGACCAGTCCCGACGGGGACCGCTTTGCACTCAAGCTCGCGAAAGAGACGACGCTTCAGATCGGTCGCGAGCATCTCGAATGGATCCATTTCGCTTCCGCTCCCGTGGCGGCCTTTGGCTATTCCGGCAGCGCGCTCGAAATGGAAGGCTGGCTGCCCCCGTCCGGTGTGGCGAAGCTGGAAGTCCTCAACGGAACGCTCAGCGTCAGCGAGGTGGAAGGTTTGCTTCGGCCGGTCACCTCTCCGCTGCGCTTCGAAGTGGCGCTGGAGTTTCCGGCAGACGGGGAAGAGGGCGAGCGTCTTTGGCTGCAGCCGTTCGGTCCGATGTTGAACTGCTACTCGATCGGCACCGTCGAGCTGCAGTTCGGAAAGAAGGAACTCAATCGGGTGTTCTACTCCCGCAACTTTGAACGGCACAAAACGCGTTTGGTGGTTGATGCGGCCGAAAAGGGCCCGGTGCGCTACCGCGTCTTTTACGACGGCGTCGGCGAGCGATTGACCGTGTACCGGAATGGCAAACAGCTGGGCAGTTGGAAGCTTCGGGAAGAGCAGAAAAACGCAGCGGCTGCGAAGAACCCGATTGAAGCGATGCAGGAACGACTTCGGCCCGTGACCGGGATCTGTCTCGATCGAAAAGGTGGTGACCCGGTGATCAAACTGAACGGCTTTCGCGTGCAGCCTTGGGATGGCGTGCTGCCGTCGGACGATTCATCGGTCACCGTAGAGCGGCTCACGATCGATAAAGCGGCCTCGATCCCGGGCAAGCTGGAATCCATCTCGGAAACGACGATCGTTTTCGGTGGAGGCAAAATGCTGGAGCGAAACGTTCCGATGGTGCTGCACCTCCCGAACACGCCGGCTTCCGTCAGCGGCGCCGATGCGATGCTGATGTTTGGCCAGGCCGGAGAAGTTTTGGCCGCTGGGCTTGAGATTTCGGAGGGGAAAGCACGATGCCGAACTTCCTTTTCGGAAGCCTTCGAGTTGCCGGTATCTGCGTTGCAAACGATCGCTTTCCCAACGCACTCCAGGATTGAGGCCGGCTCCGGTGATGTGCTCGTTTTTCGAAGCGGGGACGAATTGCGGGGGTCGCTGCTGACTGCGACGGAGAGTGGCCGGCTGCGTTGGAAAACGAGCAGTGGTCAGGAGATCGCCATCGAAACGGCCCAAGTCGCGGGCGTTGCATTCGCCTCGCGGAATGGGGCTTTGCCGCGTACGCAAGCTGGCACGCTGGAGCTGCGCTCGGGCGATCGGTTGCGTGGGGAATTCATCGCGCTCGATGAGGATCAGGTCCGGTGGAAACACGCGGTGCTCGGCGCGTTTGGCTTTCCGCGCGGGGCGGTGCAGACGCTCTTTCCCAATCCGGAGCTGGACGTTTGGGAAGGCGGCCAGGGGCGGATCATCGGTCAGAAATCCCAAGCGACGAAGCCGCCGCGCGCGGTTCAGGGCGCCGCCTCCGAGAACGCGGCCGCGGCCTGTTTCGATGGCCATTACATCCTTCGGGCGAGCGGCACGCCCTTCTCCCAGGAATCAGTCACCGCCGTGCAGATGAGCTTGCCGGAAACGCCTGAGCGCTTCGAACTCCGCGTGGACGCCACTCAGGCGGGGGAGGGCGAACCGAGCTTCACCGTGCAACTGGGAACGGAAGGTAACCAGGGCTCGGTTCAGGCGACTTGCTCGCTCGATGAGCTGCAATTCATGGTGCAGACGGCCAAAGGTGGAGGCGGCCCAATCTCTCGCACCGTGGCCGCCCGGGATCGGCTGCCTGAGCTGTCGTCACGTTTGAATGTGCGCGTCTTTGTCGATGCCCGGCAGGGGACAGCACACTTTTACTTCGATGGAATGTTCATCGGGAAAACGGGTCAACAGGTGAGTGAGCGGCTTCCGGGCTTGGGGCGGACGGTTGAGTTCACCGCCTACCGAAACAGCAGTGCCCCGCTCGTGCTTTCCAATTTGTGGATTGGGCCCTGGAGCGGCGAGTTGCCCATCGTCGGGGGACCGAAGCTGCCGCGCACTGCGCTCGCGAATGGCGATGTGGCCGACGCTGCACCCGAGTCCCTCCGCGATGGCAGGTTCATCGTGCAGGCGGATGTCGGTGCCTTGGAGATCCCGGCCGAAAAAGTGCAAGCCGTGGAGTTCAGCGAGGCTATTTCGAAGGACGCGATTCCCGCGCGCATTCGTTTGACGGATGGTTCGGCTTTTGGCGTCGAGACCTTCCGCTGGGAGAAGGAGGAGCTCGTCGCGGAAAGCCGGCAACTCGGCGCGATTCGCCTGCCCGCAGCGATCGTCCGCGAAGTGGTTTATCGTCCGGCTCCGGCACGGGCGCTCCGCGTGCCGACCCCGAAACGAATGGCCGAGAACACCGATCCGGCCGCCGGCGAACCGGAATTGCAACAGCCATGATTTTGAAAGCCCTCCTTGCCAAGACCACCGCGTGCTTTACGGCCGTGCCACGTTGCGCCGCTGTGCTGGCAATGGTGTGGCCCTCGACCGCCGCCGCTCAGGATTTGAACGTCTATCGCGGCACCCAAGTGTCGCCGGAAGTTGAGCGAGTCTATGAACGCGCGCTTCAGTTCCTTGTTTCGGCGCAGACGCCGGACGGCGGGTTTCCGGGCAACCATGGAACGGAACCGGCGACGCCGGCTTTGGTAATGATGGCCATGCTCGCGCACGGTGATGATCCCAATCACGGACCGTACGCGAAGCCGATCAAACGTTGCCTCGATTTCGTGCTGAAATCCGCGAACGAAAGCACCGGATACATCGGCTCCTCGATGTACAACCACGGCTTTGCCGCGCTCGGCCTCGCGGAAGCATACGGCGCGGTGCAGGACGAGCGGGTTGGTCCCGCTTTGAAAAAGGCGATCGATCTGATTCTGACCTCGCAGGAGAAGAATCGTTTCAAAGCCTGGCGCTACAGCCCGGAGGCGCAAGACGCCGATTCCACGGTCAGCGGCGCCTGCTTTGTGGCGCTGATTGCGGCGCGCAATTCCGGGATTCGCGTGCCGGATCACGCGATCGATGCCGCGCTGAAGTTTTACACGGATTGCCAGGCGCCCGGGGATGGCAGCATCGGCTACATGCCCGGTTCGGGCGCGCACGGCGGATCGACGACCGCGATCGGTGTGGCGGCGTATGCCTACGCGCGGAAGAAGGATCAGCCGACTTTCACCAAGGCCCTGAAAGCATTGAAAAAGAACGACGAAGCCGGGCGCGGCAGCTACCCGTTCTACTACGAGTATTACGCGTCGCAGGCGATGTTTCAGAGCGACGTAAAGGCGTGGGAGGAGTGGAACACGAAGCAACTGCAGGCGCTGGTGGAGACGCAGAATGAGGATGGAAGCTGGGATGGGGGAATGGGCTCCTCGATCTCGACCGCATTCGGATTGCTTTCGATCGCGCTGAACTACCGCTACCTGCCGATCTACGAACGGTGAAAGCGCGCGCTTTCCTCCTCGCGGTCGCAGTGGCTGCCTTCGGCTGGATCACGGCCTCTTCCGCCGACGCGCAGCTCAATCTCGAGAGGGTGCCCTTGCCGCCTGTCGCCCCGAAGGCGGTGCCCGTAGAAGAGCTGCCTGCACTGCCGAACCTGCGCTTCGATTTCGATCCGGTGCCAAGGGGTGAACTGCGCCCGCTCAGAGAGATCGAACAGTTCATCCAGGCACCCAGGCCGGCTCCGCTGATCATCAATCGGGGCGGCGAGCGCATCATGGTCGGCGATCAGTCGCCTGTCGCGGCGGCGGAGGAACTTCCGCCCGAGAACGATCCGGCAGGGGCGCATCAACTTCAATTTGCGGACGGTAATCGCCTCGGCGGGACATTGGCCGCGCTGGATACGTCGGCCCAGGAAATCGCGTGGAAACGTGCGGACGCGTCGGCGCCATTTTCCCTGCCGCTGGCGGAGGTCACCCGCGTGACGCTCGGTCGCAGGGTGAAGCCGAGCGGCAAAGCCAGCGCAACGGTCAAGCTCGCCGGTGGCGATTGGATCACTGCCGAGCAGGTGAATCTACAGGACGGAAAAGTGCATCTGCGAATGGCGGGCGGGGCGGCCTTTGCGGTGGATCGCGCCAGGGTGCAGTGGGTGTTTTTTTCCGACAGCGACGCACCGGAGTGTTTCGACGGACCGACCAGCATGGCGGGCTTTGTCACGACCGGTGATTGGTTCTACCGCGACGGAGCGTTGCGCACGCGGACGCCGGGCATGATCGGTCGCGCTTTTGGGGCGCAGCCCGACCGGGTCGAGTATCTCTTTGAGATCAAACAGAACAAAGGCGCGCGAACCTTCCGGTTGACCATCGGCAAGCGGCTCTCCCTGACGAATACCTTTGAGGCGGGCAGCGTGCAGTTCCGCGTGCAAAACGAGCAGGTGCAGATGATCGCCCGGAGCGCGGGCGACATGAAGATGGAGAATGCCACATTGCCCAAACCGGAGGGGGGCGCCGCGCCGGGAAAAGGACTGCAAGCGGAGCGGCAAACCGGCGAGTACCGCATCTTTCACGATCGCCAAAGCGGACGCATCGTTCTGTATGTGGACGGCCGCAAGGTGGCGGACTGGCTTTCCGGAAGCAAAGGCGTGGTCGGTGAGACGAGCTTCAGCTTTCAACCGCTGAGCTGGAGCCCCGAGAACGAGCAGATGATCAGCAAAGTGCGCGTGATGCCGTGGGACGGGCGTCTGCCGGAAGAGGAGGGGAATGCTGCCGCGGAAGGTGTGACGTTCGAAAGCGGGGTGTTCCGGAACGGCAAGATCGAAAGCCTGACCGCGGAAGGATTGCGCATCACTACCCCGACCGGCCCGCTGCGGGTGCCTCGCGACAAAGTGACGATGTTGCGGCTCGCAGCCTCGGCGCCGCGGTCAGAGGTCCCGATCATTGCACGCGTGCGCCTGGCGGAACGTGGCGAGTTCGACGCGCAGGGCTTGAGTTTCAAAAACGACCAGATCGTGGCGCAGACGGGCTCCCTCGGGCAGGTCAGCTTTCCGGTGACTTCCATTCAGGACATCCAGCTCTTGGGAACGCGGTGGACCTCCCCGAATTCAGGCGTTTCCCTGGTGTTCGCGAATGGCGATCAGCTCAACGGCCTTCTGGAAACGCTTTCCGGGTCCGCGGGTTTGCAATGGCGCGTCGCGAAGTCAGAACCGCCGGTCGTCGTGCAGCTGCCTCAAGTCGCCGGAGTGCGGCTCGGTTTGGCATCGGCAGAAATGCCGGCCCGGCGAGGAGTGGCTGCACGTTTTCGGAACGGGGATCTGCTCTTCGGAAATATCGTGCGGCTCGATGCGGAGCGGTTGGTGCTCGATACGGCGTCAGCCGGCCAGGTGTCGGTGCCACGCGATCAGGTGCAAATGCTTTATCTCGGCAAAGGGGGAGAACCGCCCATCCTGCACGGCGCCGTGGAGCCGGCGGCGTGGCAACTCGGAGTAACGGCCAATCAGCAGCCGTTGGCCGTCTCGCTGGCCGACGCGGCCTCGCAAGCGCGCAACTGGCGCTACTTTGACGGGACTTTCAGCCCCCTCACGCTGGCGGTACGAGCACCGTCCCCTTATGCGGGTGCGGGTTCCTTGACGCTCGGCCGCATGTTTCCAGCGATGCCCGAGATGGTGGAGTTCAGCTTCGAAGTGCAATTCGCCCAGCCCCCGTCATTCATGTCAGCCCAGCTCTTTTTCGATCTCGGCGTGCCCGGGTACATGCTCCAGCTGCAGCCCAATTCCGGCAGCATCTACGACATGGGTCCGCGGGCAGCAGGACGGGGAATCACGCCGCAGCAATTCCAAATCCCGGCGACGGGCAAGGAGCGTCCGCTGCGCAAGGTTCGGATCCTAGCTGATCGCGTTTCGGGCCGCCTGAATGTCGTCATCGACGGTGAGGTCGTCGCGAAGTTCACGCGCAAGCCGGGCGAGCGTTCCCGGAACCTCGGCCGCGCCGTCTCGGTGGGCGTGCAAGCCGGCACCCCGTGCTCGTTCTCGAATCTCTGGCTCGCGCCATGGAACGGGCGGATGCCGGACTCCAATGCAGTAACCGGGCATTCGTTGCTGCTGGCGAATGGCGACGAGACCGCGGGGATCCTGGAAAGCGTCTCGCCCGAGACGACGCGGTTCACCTCGGACGTCGGAGTCCTCGAAGTTCCCACCGAGCGGGTGTCCATCATCGATCTCGGCGGTCAGGCACCGTCGCCTTCGAAGCATTCTCGTGTGCGCCTCACCGACGGTAGCTCGGTTTCCGTGGAGGCTTATCGTTTGGAGAACGGCACGGTGCACTGCGAAAGCGCACTGGCCGGGAGTCTGCAGATTCCGCGCACCGCCGTACAGGAGATTGCCATCCGACGCGCGGATCTACGGTCCGGGAAAAGCGGAGCCGCCAGCGGGGACTCGCGTTGAAGCGGGTCGTTACTTTGCAGGTTCGTCCGCTCCCGCCAGATCCTCAGCCTCCTCGGTTAGAGCTTCGCGTTTGGACCCTGCCGCGTGCTCGATGTCGCCGGAGAGTTCGAGCGCCTTTTTCTGATCTTCGCTGAGATGATCCGTCGGCGGGTGAGGGACAGACGTATCCAGGTGCTGCTCTGCGTTTTGGTCGCTCATTAGCAAAGGTATCGGCCTGCCCAGCGCTTGCGGGTGTAAACGCGGCTGTTTTCACCCGGCATGCAGCCGCTGAAGCACTGGCCCGCGTTGCAGCTTTGTGTCGCCACCGAGCAAGCCGTCTCCTCCTGAAGCTAAGTCAGCGGAGCGCGTCCTCGTGGTGGACGACGAAGCCGCGACGCGTCGCATGCTGGAGCGCGCGCTGCAGCGGCTTGGCTTTGTGGTGCTCTCGGCCGCCAACGGTCAGCAGGCTCTCTCCCTGCTCGAGACGGAGGCGCCCGATGTGATGGTCTTGGATTTTGAGTTGCCCGATATGGATGGCGCGGAGGTGTGTCTCAAGCTTCGCCAAAGCGACCGACCCGAACTGGCGGAGCTGCCGATCGTGCTGCTCACCGCGCACACCGGGGAGGAAGAAGAAGTGCGGTGCCTCGCGGCGGGGGCAAACGATTACGTCACCAAGCCAGTAAGCGTGGCCGTGCTCGAAGCCCGGCTGCGGACGCAGCTCCGGCTGCGCGCCATGCGCACGGAACTGCAGGGACAGAATGCGGAGCTCGAAGAATGGCATCGTGTGCGGCAGCTCGATCTCGAGGCGGCCCAGGCCACGCAGCGAGCGATGATCCCGATCCGCCCGCCACAGCTCCAGGGTTGGGACATCGCTTCGTTATATCAGCCATTGATCCAGGTCGGCGGCGATGCGTTCGGATGGGAGTCGCTCGGGAAAGGGCGCTGGCTGTTTTGGATCGCGGACGCAACCGGGCACGGCGCGTCGGCGGCCTTGCTGACTGCCTTGGCGCGGTTGCTTTTCCAACACGCGGGAAGTCTTTCGGGAAGCCCGGCAGAAATCCTTCGTCTGGTGAACCAGGATTTCTTCGCCGTGTTCAATGGCCGATCATTCATGACTGCTGCCTGCGCGGCGGTGCAGGTCGAAAATGGCGAACTGACGTTTTCGAGCGCAGGTCACCCACCGCTCCTGGTTCTGCGGGATGGCGGCAAGCTCGATCGCCTCGAAGCCGGCGGCACGTTGCTCGGCCTGACCGAACGCTTCGAAGCCGCGGAAGAGACGACACTTCTCGCAAGGGGCGACACCGCACTGCTCTACACGGATGGGCTTTTTAGTTTCGCGCGCGGAGAGGAGCGCATGACCTTGCACGATCTCGCGGGAAAGGTGACCGCCGGCCCGACGGCGCAACGCGTCCTCGAAGATACCTTGCGTGCGGTCATCAGCTCAGTGGGCAATGCAGAATGCTCCGATGACCTCGCGGCGCTCGCCCTTCGCCGCACCTGACCGACTCTCCGGCTACAGCTCGATGCCGTAACGCTTCATCTTGTTGTAAAGGGTCGGTCGATGGATGCCGAGCAAGGTTGCGGCTTTCTTCTTGTTGCCGTGCGACTGCTTCAAGGCGGCGAGGATCGATTCCCGCTCGCGGTCATCGAGGTTCAAAGTCGTCGAAGAGCTGACCGAAGTTGCGGATTGGAGCACCGCGGGCAGACAGATTTCCGGCGGCAAGTGCCGCTCCGTGATTCCGTCGTCAGCCAGCACGACTGCGTATTCCACGGCATTGCGTAACTCCCGGATGTTTCCCGGCCACGAATAGTCTTTGAGCCGCTGCAATGCTTCGACCGAGATCTGCGGCTCCGGTTTGGCCATTTGCGTGGCGAAGATCCGGATGAATGTTGAGACAAGGCTCGGGATTTCTTCGCGACGATCGCGGAGCGGCGGCAACTCGATTTGAAACGTGTTCAGTCGGTAGAAAAGATCCTGCCGAAACCCGCCTTGCTGCACAGTCTGGGCGATTGCGCGGTTGGTTGCCGCGACGAGGCGGAAGTTCACCGAGACACTTTTGGTGGCGCCGAGTGGGCGGCATTCGCGCTCCTGTAGCACCCGCAGGAAACGGGTCTGCAGCTCGAGCGGCATTTCGGCGATTTCATCCAGGAAAAGCGTCCCCCCTTCCGCCTCTCGGATCATTCCCGGAAAATCGGTGACCGCGCCGGTGAACGCGCCCTTCACGTATCCGAAAAGTTCCGCCTCGATCATGTTAGGGGGGAAGGCGGCGCAGTTCAGCTTGATGAGCGGCCCCTCGCAGCGCCGGCTCAGGCGGTGCATGTAATTTGCCATCACCTCTTTCCCGACGCCGCTTTCGCCGAGCAGGAGGATGTTGGCGTCGGTCGGAGCAACCCGCTTGATGAGCTCTCCGATCTCCTGCATGCGGCGCCCTTTCAGCGTCGGGGCGAGTTGCTCCTCGGCAAGTTCGAGCCGTTTGGAGAGCTGTTCCGTCTTGGCGCGGAGATGTTTCGTTTCCTGAACCAGCCGGCGCTGTTCGGTCGCTCGAGTAAGCAGGGTGAGCAGCTCTTCAGGCGCGTAGGGCTTGCTGATGAAATGATAGGCGCCGAGCTTGATCGTCTCGATCGCGTTGCTCAGAGAATCTTGCGCCGTGAGGATGATCACCTGTGACTCCGGATGGGCGGAGCGTAGATCGCGCAGGAGGTCCAGACCGCTGGCGTCCGGCAAGCCGAGATCCAGGAGGATCATGTCGGGCGCAACCTTCGCGACCAGTTTCATCCCCGCACTTCCCGTGTTCGCGAGATGCACAGTGTAGCCATGCCGCTGGAGCAGCGCTTCCAGCGTCATGAGCACTGGGCGCTCGTCATCAATGACGACGATTTGGATTCCTTTGTCGGCGGAACGCGAATTCAAGGGGTGGTCAGCGGGAGCGTGATGCGCGAACGCAACTCGCCGCTGACCACATCGTGGCGGATTTCCAGCTTGCCGCCAAGCGCCGCAAGCGCCCGTCGGGCTGAAAACAGGCCCAGCCCGTATGCTCCCCTCCGCGTCGAACGAAATGGGGCCTCTCCCCACGTCGCTGGGTTTCCAGGCAGCTCCTTCTGGGGATGCCGCAACTCGAAAATGAACTCTCCCCCTTCGATGGCGGCGGAGCCTTCAATCTGCCCGCCAGAGGTGCGAAACTGCATGGCATTGCGCACCAGCTCCGCGACTGCCCCACTCAGCACTTCAAAATCGACAGGCACCGGTTCCGAACCGACTGACACCGTCCAGCTGATCGGTGGGGTGAGGTCCTTGAACGAGCGCTCAATCCGCTCGCGCAAGTCCTCGACGAGATCGTTGGCCCCGTAGGCGATCGGATCCGCCGCCCCGCCTCGCATCTGCGCGGAGAGCTGTCCGAGTCGCCGCGCCTCGTCACCGAGGAGGCGTCGCGCCAGGGTGACATCCTCCAGCAAAGGGCTGCTGGTGTCGGACGCCATATCGAGCATCGAGGCGAGTTGCAGATCCAACGCGTTCAAACCGTTGCGAACGTCGTGAATCAGCTTCCGAGTGAAACCAGCGACGTCTTCATAAGGGACATCAGGGAGCGCAGTCCGTGGGCTGGGTTCGGGCATATCAGATTCGCAAGTGGGATAGAGCTCAGGGTTGTGCCGAAACTTTTCGCGCGCCGAACTTCGAGTGAGTGGGGCGAAGGGTGATATTTTCCACTGCTGGGGCCATTTTTCTCCCATTGCTGGAGAGAAGCGGCATCCACAGATCGTGGCTGCGACCGGTTTCACGCGCACTTGCCGGCTAGGCCACGATATTCCTCGGATGTCTTCTTCTTCTTCCGCCCTCGGGGTCCCTCCAGAAAATCGTCTCTTGATCGCGGAGGATCATGAGGCGTCTCGTCGGATCCTGCAGGCGTACTTGCAAGCACGTGGTTTTGAGGTGGTTGCAACAGATAACGGCACCGAGGCCGCGAACATCCTTGAGGGGGAAAACCCGCCGTCGATTGCTTTGCTCGATTGGATGATGCCCGGCACCGACGGCGTTGAGGTATGCCGCCGGGTCCGCAGCTTAGGGGTGCGCCCTTATACGTATTTGGTGCTGCTGACTTCCCGAAGCGGCAAAGATGAAGTCGCTGAGGGGCTGGAAGCCGGCGCGGACGATTACGTCACGAAGCCTTGTGATCGGGATGAGCTGCGTGCCCGGTTGGCGGTGGGTCAGCGCGTCGTGAAGCTGGAGCGCGCGTTGGCTGCGCGAGTGGTGGAACTCGAAACTGCGCTTTCCGAGGTCCGGCGTCTCAAGCGCCTGCTCCCCATTTGCATGTACTGCAAACGCATCCGTGACGACCGAGACTATTGGCGCCAGTTGGAGGAATACATCCATCTGGAGACCGGCACGAACTTCTCCCACGGCATCTGCCCCCAATGTATGTCCACGCTGCCAGAGCTGCGCGATATCTCGGGCGGCGGGGCGACACAGGGCGCCTAGAGCCCGGCGCTGGAATCCCGGACGATTCACTCCGCAATCAGCTGCCAGCGGCCCCACAGTTTGGGCGTCAATTCCGCCTCGCTGGGCACGTCGGCGGTGATGCTCGTCGCTTTGTTACTCCAATAGACTCGTTGCATCGTTTTCGTCCCGTCACCGCGCAGGATACCGAGGTCGCCGCGCAGGCTTTGCCCCGGTTCTGGCTTCAAACCGAGCGCGGCGAGTGGGATCGAGAACTCGTGAAACGCGGCGTCGAATTTTCCTTTTGAATCCTTCGTGACGCTGCTGGCGAGCGTGACCTGCGCGCTCACGTCATCGGCACGATCCAAGGTAATCGTCCGCCAGGGAGAGCTGAACGGCACGCGCTCCTTCGTCCCGGGCACGACGGCGCGGTAAAGCACTGCAAAGGTGCGGTCTTTCACCTTCGTGACGAGCAACCTCTGGTCGCCTTCGACCGGTCGGGAGCGCTGCGGATCGGCCGCCGGGTTCACGCCGATCATCAAGTCGAGCGCGCCGCCGGTCTTGAACGGCGCGGTTGGCAATTCCCCGGTATTGCGCAAGAGATCCGCATCATCGGTGCGGAACGCGGCATAAAGGCGATCGCCGGAAATGGCGACGGCCCCGGTGACATGGTGCGGTTTGCTGTCGCTGTTGAACCACGCGGCGACCCCGCTCTTGTCGATGTCCACCCAGCTGGCGCCGCCCCAGTCATCGAGCCTGCCATCGACGACCGGTGCCATCGCGCGGATCGGGACGGCGAGGGTGTCCTGGCCGTGAGTCTGCTGACGCAAAGCTTCACGTTCCGCGAAGCTCGCCTGCGCTCTCTCGAGATCCTGCACGGAAACTTTCACCGTCGTTTCTGGAAGCCGCTTGATCGTTTCAAGACCATCCACGCGCACCAAACTCGTCCGCGCGCCATCGACGAGATAGACACGGCCATCTGCGGTTTGCGTGATGCTCGGCCAGAAATTTTCGCCATGCATGGTCAGCTCGTTGAGCAGCATGCCGCGCTGGGCGGTCGGCATCGCCCACGAAGTCCCGCGGCGTTCGTCGTGGAAAAGCGTGGCCACGAAAAGCCCGTCCGCGGTGAAAACGTAAACGTTGCCCATGTTGCCATTGATCGCCCAAAGCGGGCCGGCGTCGCTGTTGCGCGGCGTGAAGAAGCCGCCGAGCAGACGGGTGGTGCCAATCAGTTGGCCCGGCATTTCGGGCGCCGGTGCCTCGTGCGAAGCGTGCAGTCCCGGCCAGACACTCGGGTAGGACCACTTCGGGACGCCTTTGAAAACGCCGCCCATCGACTGCGGGGTAAACGGCTTCGGCGCGACGGTGAGCACCGTCCAGCCATTGTCGGCCACGAGCGCCTGATCGCCGCCGGAACTGGTCGGTGACTGCGCTCCGCTCGCGAGCGTCTCGCCGGCGGAAAGCTCGTAAATCGGTGCACCTTTCGGGGTGAAACGGCTCGGCGCAAAACGCATCGCGTTCTCGTTGATCCGTGAAGCCGCGAACGAGAGATCAGGCATGACCGTGAATCCGCCAGACTGCGCTTTGATGATTTGCACCTCGTCCGGTTGGGCGAGTGCATCGCCGTTTAGATCCGACCACGAAAAGACAGTCGCGTTGCGGTTCTTGTCCGAGAGCGGATCGACTCCGGTCGGCCAAATCGGCTTGAACTCAGCACCTTTCAGCACGCTCCAATCGCTCGCCCTTCCCATCGCGGCGACCGGCACCGCGAGCCCGTCTCGATCCAGCCACAGCATGCACAGCGCGGCACCCCCGGTGGGGTTGCTGTTGTCGCTGTTCGAGAAGTAACGCTGCCCATTCAGATACACCGGGAAGGCAGGCGGTCCGGTGCGGGAGGGCATGGGCAACGGCTGTGACTCAGGCCGGAAGAAGACGCGCGTGAGCTGGGAACTGCCGCGCTCCCAATCGAGCGCGAACTCCATGCCGTGATAGTAGAAGCGGTTCCGCTCCTGCGGATCGAGCTTGCCGCCGCCGCCGTATTCGGACGGGCCGTAGAAGGCTTTCACAAGCTGGCCATCAAGCGTCCAGACGCTCACGCGCTTCGGCCGGAAATTCGTTTCCGCGACCCAAAGTCGTTGGTTGCTGTCGATGCTCAGGCCATTCGGATCGTTGAGATGCAGCGGGTCGTACGGCCCGACTCCGGGTGGGCCGGGTTTGCCGATTGCGCGGACGAACTTGCCCGCGGCGGTGAAGACTTTCACCTGATGACTCTGCCCGCGATCGCTGAGGAAAACGTGGCCGTCGTCATCCAGCGCGAGTTGCTGGGGATCTTCCAGTCCGCGAACGAGCACTTCTGGCGCCGGCAGCTTCATGGCTTCGGGAACGGTGGGTAGCACGTAGCGATGCAGCTCCCGCCCAGCGAGCACGAGCAGCCGGCCTTGCGCATCGAACGCGAGCCCGCGCGGATTCGTCAGCGGAACCTTGGCAATCACCGACTTCGCCGCGACGTCCACGA
>JAQGOK010000176.1 GCA_028293645.1 Chthoniobacter sp. | reverse complement strand
CGCTTCGAGCTGCGTCAGGCGCTCCCGAAGTTTCGCGAGTTCTGCAGGCGTAATCTCGGCTGGAGCCTGTGCCGACGCGGTGGTCGCGAGGGCGATCAGGGCGAAGTACCAGGAACGGGAGAATGCGGTCATCGAATTACCTGCTGCTGGCGGCTTTGGCGCGCTCGACGAGGCCGACGAATTCCGCGCGGTAACCGCTGCGATCTGCGCCTTTGCCTTCCGCCGCGAGTTCGAGGGTGGAACTCCAGTTGGCAGCTCCCTTGTGTGGCGAATCGCGAAGCAGCATCCCGAAGCTCGCGACGGCCGCGGCGAAGCGGAAATCCTTCGAGCTGCGTTCGTAGCTTTTGCCGTCGTCGGTCAGCGGGAATTCGAGGAGCTTGCTGGTGTCGCCTTGCGGAGCTTTGTAGCGGAGCTTGAGCGTCAGCATTTCCGTGGAAGCGGCCTTCGCCGCAGGGCTCGGAGCTTGATCGCTGGAGACTCTTCCGGCGGGGTCATCCTTGGCTTGGGCGTCTTCAGCGCCACGCTGTGTAGCGACTCGTTCCCCGGCGCGCGCGCCACCTTGATACTTCAGCGGGTCCACACCCGGCAGGCCGGGCAACTTCGCGTTCGCCGGCACGACTTCATACAGCGCCGTGACGGTGTGGCCGGCGCCGATCTCGCCGGCATCCTTGGTGTCGTCGTTGAAATCCTCCTTCTTCAACACGCGATTCTCGTAGCCGATCAGCCGGTAGCCAGCGACTTGCGCCGGATTGAACTCCACCTGGATCTTCACGTCCTTGGCGATTGTCACGAGCGTGCCGCTCATCTGATCGACGAGCATTTTTTTGCCCTCGAGCAGCGTGTCGATGTAGCCGTAGTTGCCGTTCCCCTTGTCCGCGAGCTTCTCGAGCGTGGAGTCTTTCAAGTTCCCCATCCCAAAGCCGAGCACGGTCAGGAAAACCCCGCTCTTGGCTTTCTTTTCGATCAACTCGACAAGCTCGCTCTGGTTGGTGATGCCGACATTGAAGTCGCCGTCGGTGAGCAGAATCACGCGGTTCGCGCCTTCCTTGATGAAGCTCTTTTCCGCCAACTCGTAAGCGAGCCGAATGCCCGATGCGCCATTGGTCGAGCCGCCGCTCTCGAGCTTGTCGAGCGCGGCGCGAATCTCGGATTTCTTGTTCGTCGGGTCCAGCACGCAACCGCTCGCGCCGGCATACACCGCGATGGAGACGGTGTCGTTATCCGAGAGCTGATCGACCAGCAGCCGCAGCGACTTCTTCACCAGAGGCAGCTTGTTTTCGGGTTCCATCGAACCGGAGACATCGACCAGGAAAACGAGGTTGCTCGGCGGGCGTTTGTCGTGCGCCAACTCGCGGCCTTTGAGTCCGATGCGGACGAGCCGATGCTCCGGCTTCCAGGGGCAGGTGGCCACTTCCATGGTAGCCGAAAACGGCGCGTCGCCTTCGGGCTGCGGGTATTCGTAATCGAAATAGTTGATCAGCTCCTCGATCCGCACCGCGCCTTTCGGCGGCAGTTGCTGCTGGTTGAGGAAACGGCGGACATTGGAGTAGCTCGCCGTGTCCACATCGATGGAGAAGGTCGAAAGCGGATTGTCGCGGACGCTGAGGAACGCGTTGTCGGTGATCGCGTCGTAAGCCTCGGTGCTAGATTCAGTCGGGACTCGTTGGACCAGCGTGAGGCGCTTCGCCGGCTCCGGCTGTGGGACCGAGCGGTACTCCGCCGTTCGCGAGTCCTGGAGCGCAACGCCCTCCGCACCGAAGGAGGACACGCCCGATTCCTCGATACCGCGCCCGCGGTAGTAGGGAACGGGCCCTCCTTGGGTGATCTGCTGCGGAGCCGGAGCAGCAGCCTTGGGAGCCTCTCCTCGCGCGGGGTGTTTCGAGAGCGCAAGGGTTGTGGGACGGGCACTTGGATCGCCACTCGAGGCTGAACTCGCTCGGCCGCTGAAACCCCGGATTGAGCCGGGTTGAGATGCCCAAGTTTCCGTGCCGTCGGCCGGAGCCGCTGAGCTTGTCATGGCCTTTGCAGCGTCCGCTGCCGGCGCCGGACCCGTTAGGGGTGCGCCGCCCGCAGTCGCGAATGACAGTGTATCGATTGCATTCTGATTGGAGGCCAAAGAGCCACTAGGACTCGGAGCCGGCGAACTTGTCGGGCTCGGCGCAACGCCCGACGCCGTTGACGCCATTGCCCCCGCGATGTCTATCTGCACGGCGGCTAAATCAGCTTCGGCAGGCGTCTCGCGGCCCAAGCCCGAAGCATCGGACGGAGTGTTCGGGGCCGTCCCAAGACTGAGGCCATCGGCTCGGTTCGGCCCAGCAGCACCAGTGTCCGCGACCTGCTTCGCCCGCGGCCTTGGCGCACTTGCAAGCTCGTCCCGGACCGTTAGTCGCGAGCGGGTCTCGTTGTATGAGGGAACTGCGGAGTCATCGATCGCCTGGTTGATCTTCTCCTGCATCTTCCTCGCTTCGGTGTCGTACGGCTCGATGTTGATGATCTGCTCGGTGCGCTTCAACGCCAGGTCGTAACGTCCCTTTTCGTAGAAGCCTTCGGCATCCGCTTTCAGCTCCGCCTTGCTTTTATCAACCCCTGGGAGTGCAGGCTGCCCCGCCACTGCCAGGTTCCCAACCTTGAGCTTCAATCCCAGCTCGACCGGTTTTCCGGCACTTGGCTGATCGACCACGAGGCTATTTTCAGCAATCGGCGATTCAGTCATGGCGAGACTGACGCCGGGATCACTCGGTTGCGCCGCGGGAAGAGCGCGGGAGACAGGCTCCTCAGCGAGCTGAGCGAGCTGCTTTTCGAGCGCAGGAGCGTAAGCCGCTCCGGCAGAACGCTCGTTGTCCTGAACTGCTGCGAACGATCGTCGGCTCCCTGCATCCCAAGACAGACGCAACGCGACATACGATGCTCCCGCCACGACCGCCATACTCGCCGCCAGCGCAAACGGACGAATCCAACGTCGCGGCATGGGCGTGATCTTTTCCGGAGCAGCATCCATCAAAGTCGCACTTCCAGGAGTCGCTGCGGCGAGCACTTCGCCACGTTGGTCCGGCGTCAGCGAAGCGGTGATCTCCGCCTGAAACTCGCGGCGCAGCCGTGCCGCGAAGGCGCTGCTTGCGTTGATTTCCGCAAGCGCCGCGGGATCGTCGCGGAGAAGCTGCTCGATCTCCGCGCGTTCGGCGGGTTCGAGTTCGTCGAGGACGTAAGCGGTAAGTTTGGGATCGTCGGGATTCATAGCGCTTGATTGCGAAGGTGGAGGCCGAAGTCGTCCTGCGGTTGCTCAGCGATGAGTGCGCGCAGCTTTTTCAGGCCGGTGTGGAGGAGAAAGCCGACGTTCGTCACGCTGAGTTGCGTGATGTCGGCGATCTCGCGGTAAGAGAGATCGTTTTGAAATTTGAGGCGGATGACGTCGCGCTGGTTTTCGGTCAATGCGTCGAGCAGGCGCAGGAGCGAGCGCTCCGTGTCGCGGCTTTCGAGCGTGGCTGCGGGCGAAGGCGCGCCGCAGGGTCGGTCGTCGGGGAGAGGCATGGGGATGATGCGGCGATGTTTGCGGTGGTGATCGAGCGCACCATTGCGCGTGACGGTGAAAAGCCACGGCTCCACGCGGGTGCGATCGAAGCCGGAGGTGGCAGGATCCGAGGAGCCATCGGTGGAAGCGCCATCCGCTTCCTCCGGAACGGGAGCAGTCAGCCGCCGCGCCAGCTTGATGAAGACTTCCTGCACCACATCCCGCGCCGAATCCGAATCCCCGACGATACTTTGCGCGTACCGAACCAGCGGACGTTCGTAGCGATCCAGCAGGCTCAGGAGCTCAGGCGCGTCCGGGGTTAACATAGGCTTCTACAGGCGCAAACGGATGCGCCGCGCAGAACCTTAGAACCGGGCGGAAGAATGTTCGATGCTCTTCCCGACAGCGTCGCGACCGGCGAACGCCCTTATTCCAACTGACTCGCTTTTTTGGCGCGTCGGCGCTCAATCAGCCACACCACCCAGATGCAGATCTCGTAGAAGATGATCACCGGCACGCCGAGCATCAGGAAGGTCATCGGATCGGGAGTCGGCGCGATGATCATGGCCAGGATCAGGATGACCACGATGGCGTAAGCGCGCGTTTTGATCAGCCATGCGTGGCTGACAAACCCCAGCGCGGCGAGCACCGTCATGACGGCCGGCAATTCGCCGAGCAATCCGAAGCCGAGACACATCCGCGTCACGAAGCTGAAGTATTCGCGCGCGATCCAGGTCGGCTTCAGCTTGAGCGAAAGTGAATCCGCATGCAGCCAGTGCAAGGTCTGCGGCATCACGAGGTAATAACAAGCGAGCACGCCCCCGAGGAAGAGCGCGAAGCCGCCGGCGATCCCCGGCAGCAGCCACTTCTTCTCCTGCCGTGTGAGCGCCGGCAGCACGAACTCGAGCACGAAAAAGAGCAGAAACGGCAGCGTGAGCGTGATGCCGGCGTAGAAGGCCAGCGTCAGCGAAATCATGATCGAATCCGCCGGGTGCGTGAGGATCAGGATGTCCGTCGGATTCGGCGAAACGACCTTCAGCGGCTCGGTCATCACCGCGAGGAGCGGCTGACGGAAGAAGAACGCGAGCGTCATGCCGGCGGCGAGCGTCGAGATCATCTTGATCAGCGTCCACCGCAGATCCTCCATGTGATCGAGGAACGGCTTGACCACTTCGCCCTCCGAGTTTTCGCGAAGGTTGAAAAGTTTGTTGAGCAGCTTGCTGAGCCAGGGCATGGGGGCGGTTACTGAGGGCTAAAACCCGGCAGGGCGCAATTTATTCGTCAGGAAGGTTCGGCTCCTCCATTTGGAGAGCTGCTGCGGCGCTTGTTTTGAGGAGGGATCGCGCGCCGACGTCGAGAGCCGTTCCCCTCGGGAGTCACCAAAGCCCGAGCGCCACGAGACGGGCGTAGGCGGCGAGCGTGTTCGCATCGTTGATCTCGCCGCGGGCGATCATCTGCTGGAACTCGGCCGGCGAGAAGGCACGGCATTCCACGATGGCTTCGGTGGAATCATGCGCAGCGCCGAGTGAACTCGGAACCACTGGACGCGCCAGCACGAGGTGGCTGTGCTCATCTGTGAAACCGACACTCGGGAAGAAATGCCCGAGCGAAAGAAGTTCGCCACCGGCGGCCAGTTCGTGGCCGCTTTCCTCCTGCAACTCTCGCAGCGCGGTCGCGCGGATCGCTTCCGGCTCTTCATGATCGTCGATCTGGCCAGCCGGGAACTCCCAGATGGCGGCACGGATCGCCACACGTTCCTGGCGCACGAGCAGGAAGTCCCCGGACTTCGTCATCGGCACAATGACGACTGCGCCCTTGCGATGCGTGACCGTCCATTCGAATGGCTCCGCACGAGTCGGCGAAGTGACGGTCGCGCGATGCACCTCCAGGTGCGGATTGGCAAAAAGCGTCTCGTCCCCCAGCGTTTGCCAGCCTGCGGAATCGTGGATGAAGTGATGGAAGGGCACGCGCGCTCCATGCCTCGGGGGCCGATTGAAGGCAAACGAAACCCGCCGACCCGGTGCTCGACGGACGAATCCTCCATTTGAACGCACCGTGAGCGGCTCTGTCTAGAGACGCCACGCTGGTGCAACCCAGCAAATCTCAACCATGAAAAACCTCTCCCATACTCTTTCGACTCGCTCGATTCTGGCCGGGCAACTCGCCCTTGCCACCCTCTTTGCGCCGCTCGCGCTCAGCCAGGCTCCGGCGCCTGCTGCTCCGCCGGTGGCGGCTGCTCCTGCCACACCCGCCGGCGACGGCAAACTCCCGCCAGTGAAAGTGGACGCCACTCCGCTTCCACAAATGGCAGGGTTGACCACCTTCGCGCCAGTCGTTGAGAAAGTGGCGCCGAGCGTGGTCACGATTTCGACCTCAAAGATGGTTCGGCGCAACCTCGACAATCCGAACCTCAATGACCCGATGTTCCGTCGGTTCTTCGGCATCCCGGAGCAGGACGAAAACGAAGCTCCCGGGAACCGGCAACCCGGCGCACGGAAGCGGCGGGCAGTCGGTCTCGGTTCGGGCGTGATCGTCAGCCCTGACGGCCACATTCTCACGAACAATCACGTCATCGAAGGCGCGGACGAGATCCTCGTAACGATCGGCAACGAGAAGCACGAATACACCGCCAAGAAGATCGGCACCGATCCCGGCACCGACATGGCGGTGTTGAAGATCGACGCGAAAAACCTGAAGCCGATCACTTTCGCAGACAGCGATAAGCTGCGGGTCGGCGATCTCGCCATTGCGGTTGGGAATCCCTTTGGACTCGTCCAGTCCGTAACGCAGGGAATCGTCAGCGCGCTTGGTCGTTCCGAAACCGGGATCACGGACTACGCGAACTTCATCCAGACCGACGCCTCCATTAATCCGGGCAACTCAGGTGGGGCCCTTGTCGATACTGAAGGCCGCTTGATCGGTGTGAACACCGCGATCTTCAGCCGCAGTGGTGGCAACCAGGGCATCGGCTTCGCCATCCCTGCAAACCTGGCGCACAGCGTGATGGACAGCATCATCAAGACGGGTCGCGTGACGCGCGGCTTCCTCGGGATTGGTCTCCAGCCGCTGAGTGAAGAACTGGCCAAAGCCTTCAAGATCGACAGCAGCGCGGGAGCGCTGGTCAGCGAAGTGCAGCCCAAGAGCCCCGCGGAAAAGGCCGGCATCCTCTCGGGCGATGTCGTGGTGGACGTGAATGGCAAAAAGGTCGAAGGACCGCGCGAACTGCAATTGCTGGTCGCGGCGCTCCCTCCCGGTGCCAAGGTGGACGTGAAAATCCTCCGCGAAGGCAAGGAGAAGGTCGTAAGTGTCGAACTCGCCGAACGTCCGGGAACTCAAATCGCCGGCGGTCCCGTTGAAAACAAAACCCAGGATCCGGACGTGCTCGACGGCGTCACAGTTGGCGATCTCGACGCGGAGGCGCGGAAGCAATATGAGATTCCGGAGACGGTGAAAAGCGGGGTGGTGGTGACGAAGGTCGATCCCGATTCACCCAGCGCGGACGCAGGCATCCGGGTGGGCGACGTGGTTCTGGAAGTCAGTCGCGAGCCGATCACCAGCTCGAAGCAAGCGGTCGAGCTGAGCGAGAAACTGAAGAAAGAAAAGAGCGTCCTGCTCCGGGTCTCCAGCCGAGGCTCGACTCGCTACGTGTTGGTCCAGCGCAAGGATTGATCGCCGACGAAACAACCGCTGATTCAAACGAAAAGGCCCCGCGGAAAGCGGGGCCTTTTTCTTTGTTGGAGCGAGGCGGCAACGTGGGAATCGAACCCAACAGGCGGGCTATCATCCGCCAGAGTCACCAACTCCTATTGCCATTTTCGCGTCCATACGGATTTGGAGGGCGCGCACCTTCGTCCGGTGGTCTGCGGATGTCAACCAGCCGCTCTCATTTTCGGACGCTCAGGCTGGCCGATATGCGCTGCCATCTTCCGGCCGGTCGGGATGGTTGACGTAGCGACCCTGCTCCGGCACGGCGATCTGATCGAAGTCACGGGCCAGCAAGTGCAACGCGGAACGCATTTCTGCTCCCCGCATCGCGCGTCCATGACCGGTGACCACCAGCTCGGGTTCCAGCGCAGCGAGCGCATTGACTGAGGTCCGCGCGGAGTCCCAATCCGGAGTGAAGTACATCGGCGGCCCATGCATCTCCGGTGTTTGCACCGCCACCGCATACGCCGACTCTTGCCGCGTGGTGATGAATGCGTCACCCGCGATGATGGTCCGGTCCGCTTCCCGCCAAAACGAAACGTGACCGGGCGTGTGCCCCGGCGTGTGAACCCAACGCCAGCCGGGCATGCCGGGAACCGAACCATCCACCGGTAAAACCTGGAGCCAACGGCTGACGTCGATCGGGCCGCGCGGAAACAGCGGCGACAGCAAAGGCATGATGCCACCTCCAACGCTTGGGTCGGGCGGCGAATACGACGCGGTACCATTTAAATACGGAAGCTCCAGCGCGTGCGCGTAAATGGGCGCGTCCCAACGTTCCGCCAGCTTTTCCAGACCGCCGATGTGGTCGAAGTGACCATGCGTCATGACGATTGCTGCCGGACGAGAGCCAACGCCGAAGCGCTCCTCGGCCGCCGCTTCGATCCGTCCCGTGAAGCCCATGACTCCTGCATCAATCAGCACCCACTGCCGATCCCCTGCTCCGGCTACGCCGTAAAAGACCACGTTGACCATGGCGAGCCGCTGGTAGGCGAGATCCGGGGCAATCTCGTGCGTGCTGTCGTCAGACTGGTTGGGCAAATCGGCAACGGAGCTGGGATCGAGAGGAATCTGGGTTTTCATGAGCGGCTTTCTCCAGAGTTCGCGCGATTTGCGCCGTTTGGCCCCAACTCAAGGCCCGATTATCGCCTCAGGCCGACGCTGCGCGCCGACGATCCGAAGAGCTAGCTTTGCATCGCGCGGGCGATCGACTCGTACCAAGCGTCGTGAAGCGTCGCCAGCGGCCAGGTGAGATCGTGACCCGCGACGCTGATCTGCAACGCATCGCCGCCCACCGTGCCGAGCCGACGCGCAGGGATGCCGCGCCATTCCAGCAACGCCAGCACCGCGCTCGCGTTGTTCGCCGTGGTGCTGATGACAATCCGCGATTGCGCCTCGTTGAAGAGCAACTCGTCGAGCCGGGTATTGTTGCCGAGCGCACCGAACGAGATCGTCGCGCCGAACCGGTGCTCAGGGTTTGAGATGCAGCTCTCCGCGAGGGCCACCGCCAGGCCGCCTTCGCTGCAGTCATGCGCGCTCCGGACCAGCCCGGACTTGATCAGCGAACGCAGCGCATCGTGCAGCGCCCGCTCTTTGGCAAAGTCGAGTTGCGGCACCGGACCCACTTTGCGGCCGGTCATGACCGCGACAAACTGCGAGGCGCCGAGATTTTGCCCGAGTTCGCCGAGCAGGATGATCGCGTCACCCGAGTGTTGGAAATGCGAGCGCGTGATGTGTTTCTCGTCCTCGATCAGACCGACCATGCCGACCGTCGGAGTCGGATCGATCGCGCCGGCGGGGCTTTGGTTGTAGAGCGAGACGTTGCCGCCGGTGACCGGCGTGTTGAAGGCGAGGCAGCCCTCCGCCAGGCCATCCACGCATTCGGTGATCTGCCAGAAGTTTTCCGGATGGTGCGGATTGCCGAAGTTCAGATTGTCGGTCACCGCCAGCGGCACGGCACCGCTGCACGCCAGGTTCCGTGCGGCTTCAGCGATCGCGATGCGCGCGCCGTTGCGCGGTTCGAGCGAGCAGTAGAGAGCGTTGCAATCGCTGGTCGCGGCGACGAATTTGCCTGCCTCGCGAATCAGAAAAACCGCCGCATCGCTGCCGGGCGGCACACACGTTCCGGCACGGACCATGTGATCGTATTGCCGCCAGACCCAGTTCTTGGAAGCGATGCTCGGGTGGGCCAGCAGTTGCAGCAGCGCCGCGTGCGAAGCTTGCGGTGAATCCTCGCCGAGGCTGGCCAGGTCGAGTTGTTCGGCAGTTGGCCGTGCTCTAGCTTCGCGCGCATACACGGGTGCTTCGTCCGCGAGTTTGGCCGCCGGGATCTCCGCAACCAGTTTCCGGTCCATCAGAACGCGCATCATGCCATCGTCGCGCACGGTGCCGACTTCGGCGTAAGGCAGATCCCACTTTTCGAAGATGTCCTGCACCACCTTCTCCTGCCCCTTCTTCACGATGATCAACATCCGCTCCTGCGACTCGCTGAGCATGATCTCGTAAGGCGTCATCCCCTGCTCCCGCTTCGGCACTTTCGCGAGATCGATCTCCACACCGGTGCCGCCGCGGCTCGCCGTTTCGCACGTCGAGCACGTCAGCCCGGCAGCGCCCATGTCCTGGATGCCGGCCACCGCGTCCGTCGCCAGCAACTCGAGACACGCCTCGAGCAGCAGCTTCTCGCGAAACGGGTCGCCGACCTGCACCGCCGGCCGGTCTTCCCTGGACTCCTCAGTGAGATCCCGCGAGGCGAACGCCGCGCCGGCGAGTCCATCGCGACCGGTTTCCGCACCGACATAAAATACCGGATTCCCAATCCCGTGCGCGGCGCCACGAGCGATCTCTTCGTGTCGGAGCACGCCGAGGCAAAAGACGTTCACCAGCGGGTTGCCGTTGTAGCTTTCGTCGAAATAAATCTCCCCGCCGATCGTCGGCACGCCGATGCAGTTCCCGTAATGCGAGATGCCGCCGACGACTCCGGCGAACAAGCGACGGTTCTTGCGGATTGCCGATTGGCGATTGGCAATTTCCGATTGGTCCGAGGGCGACTCATCTCCCCCAATCGGCAAAGTTTCGGTGATCGGGCCGAAGCGCAATGAGTTGAGCGAGAAAACCGGCCGGGCGCCCATCGTGAAGATATCGCGAATGATCCCGCCCACGCCGGTGGCCGCGCCTTGGAACGGCTCGACTGCGCTTGGGTGGTTGTGGCTTTCCATTTTGAAAGCGACCGCCCAGCCGTCGCCGATGTCGATCACGCCCGCATTTTCCTCGCCTGCCTTGACCAGCACGCTCGGCCCGGTGGTCGGGAACTTCTTCAACTGCAGCCGAGTGTTTTTGTAGCTGCAATGCTCGCTCCACATCACCGAGAAAATCCCGAGTTCCGTGAAGTTCGGCTCGCGGCCGAGGATCGTTTTGACGCGCTCGTATTCCTCCGGCGTGAGGCCGTGTTTTGCAATCAGCGCGGGAGTAATGGCGGGCTCGGTCATACGGATCGGCGAGACTACGCGGGCACTCCCGCTGAATCCAAGCCCCGTTCAACAGTTGGTCACTCAGCCCGGAGTGTCAGCCCATCAAAGCTGCGATTCGACCGGTGCTTGCGCGGCTTGAACCGGCAACTCGGCGACGTCCGCGGGCTTGCTGCCGCGACCCTTCACCGGCTCGGAGAGGCGGAGATCGCGGAGGAAAAGGCCGGTCTGCTCGCGCGCAAACGCCGGATCGAGCACGTTCAGATTGGCTTCGTCATTAATCGCGAGGGAACGCGGATCGAAGTTCGAGGAGCCGACGGAAACAAAGCGGCCATCGACGATTAACAGCTTGGAATGGATCATCGTCGGCTTGAATTCGTAGAGCTCGACGCCCGCGGCCAGCAGCTTCGGCCAGCGTTTGCGCGAAGCGCGCCGAACGGCTTTCTGATCGATGTGCTCACCAGGCATGATCACACGGACTTTGACACCGCGGTGCGCCGTGGCGCAGAGCGCATCCACGAGAGCGTCGTCGGGCAGGAAGTAAGCGTTCTCGATCATCACCGATTCGCGCGCTGCGGAAAGCGCGAGGTGATACATCAGATCGACGGTGTGACGGCCGTGACGTGGTGAGCTGAAAAACACGCCTGCGCGCGCAGAGCCGGCACTACGCAGCGGCGGGAAGTATTCCGGCCCGTGCAGGATTTCCTTTCGGGACTTGAACCAGTTGTCATTGAACGCTCCCTGCAGTTGCGCCACCACCGGACCTTCCACGCGGTAATGCAGATCGCGCCATTCATCCGGTTTCGAGGCGCGTCCTTTCCACTCATCGGCGATCCCTACGCCGCCGATGAAGCCGACCGTGCCGTCGATGACCAGCAGCTTGCGGTGGGTCCGGTGATTGTAACGACGGATGTCCGGCCAAAGCGCACGATGGTAGATCACCAGATCGACTCCCGCATCGCGAAGGTCGCGATGGTAACGGCGCGATTTTTTAGCGCCATTGGCGTCGAGGATGACTTTGACTTTCACCCCGGCACGAGCCCGCTCGGCGAGCGCGGCGGCGAATTGCGCCGGCACATCCCCGTGGTAAAAAACAAAGCTCTCGAAAGTGATCGTCCGCCGGGCACTCCCGATGCCGGCCAGCATGGCGGGAAAGATCTCGTCGCCGTCACGCAGGGTGGTGATGCGATTGCCGGGAACGAGCGTACCGCCGAGGAGCGAACCGAGCGAGTTCTCGAAACCCGACGAATGCACCGTGGAACCTGAGACCAACGGGCGCTCCAACCCGCCCCGCGAGGAGCAGCCCGCAAATCCGAGGCTTAGTGCTAAACCGATGCCTGCGACCGAGATGCGGAGCGACGAAAGCGTGGCCATCCGCAGTAAACGCGGCGGGCTGAGACCGCGGCCGTATTCCGACCCGACCAGGCGCTAAGGCTTTGCCCCGTTCAGTTCGACGCCTTCACGCAACGCATAAAGCTGCGTCATCGTTGCTACGTAGAGCACCCCATTGGCTGCGATTGGCGTGGCGCTGATTGGTCTTTTGAAGTCCACCGTCGCGAGCACCTTCTTTTCCCGGCTGGCGGCGAAGATCCAGAAATCACCTTTGCGCGAACCGATGTAAACCTTCCCGTCCGCGACCAGGGGTGAGGCCCAGTAGTCACCTTTCGTCGGGTGAACCCATACGGCTGCGCCCGTCTCCGCGTCCACGCAATGGACGTTGCGACTCGTGTCGGAGACGAAAACCAGACCGTTGTGCACCGCCGGGGTGGAGAGCGTGTGCCGATCGAGCGCGTAGCTCCAGAGCGGCCCCGCAGCCGTCACGTCGCCGGGTTTGCTGGTGTCCACGCATTTGAGCCATGCCTCGTTTTTGCCCCAAAAGACATCGCCACCACCGGCGACGAACAGGCGTTTCCCGAGCAGCACCGGCATCCCGTAAATGTTGCTCGGTCCGATCTGTCGATTGCTCGTGAAGCGGTGGACCTGCTCCTTCGGTGCCGTCGGATCGGGATCGAATTGCCAGACCTTGCGCAAGGTGGCGACGGTGCCTTCCGGCGGCATGCTCTCGAGCGGCTCAAAAGCGCGCACGATGCCGTCCCCCGCGGCAAAGAAGATCGCCGGCCGTCCATCAACCTCACCCAGCGCTGGCGAGGACCAGGTGCAGTGAAAAATTTTCGGCGCAATGCCTTCCTTCTCCCGCGCAAGCAGACGTCCGCTCGCCTTGTCGAGCACCACCAGGCTCGGCGCGTCGGGCGTGCGGATCACGCGATGCGAATTGTCCACGCCGGTGCCGGTGTTCAGGTAAAGGTGCTCACCGCGGATCAGGATCGAGCTGTGCGCGCCGTCGTGCGACCAAATGCCTGCGCCGCTGCTGAGGTCGAAGGTCCAGTGCACTTTCGATGCGATCCCCTCACCTGCACCACGCGTGTCCAGGCAGACGACTTCGCCACGATTGTTGACCACGTAAGCGCGGTCGCCTTCGACGGTGACCGGCGATGACATTCCGGTTTTCGGCCAATCGAAGTAAGGATCTTCGGCCCGCTTCGGCCACGCGTGTTGCCACAGAAAACGACCATCCTTCTCGTCGAAGCACATCAGCACTCCACAGTCGCCGGTCTGCGTCGGATCGCGGGGCTCGCCGTTGTTGGTGCCGATGAAAACGCGTCCGCCGGCGATGATCGGCATACCATGCGTCTCGGTGCCAAGCTGCGCGATCCATTGCACATTGCGGCCGGTCTCGAGATCGAAGCTGGCCGGCAAGCCTGTCTCCCCGGAAACCATGTTGCGGCTCCAGGCCTCACCCCATTGCGGTTGATCCGCAGCATGAAGCCGCGGGCAGAAGGTGATCGCTAAGCAGACAATTACCAGCGCGCGGCAGATTCGGGGGAAAGGCATACCGCGGACTGATAGGTGAACCGGTCGCGCGCGTCACGCTTCGGGGTTCCGATGCCTGGCGCAGGCTCGCTTGGTAATATAGGCGGGTCCCGGCTGCCCGGGACCCACCTTCCACACCACCAATTGCAACAGCTTGTCTCCTGGCGAGCGTCATGAACTCGCCCTGACACATGAGATTACGGGAACAGGAAACCCGGCGCATGTCGGTTGCCTCCCCGAGATGTCAGTGGTGGAAAGGACGGGCGACTGAGCTCCGCTGGCTTAGAGCGTTCATGCACTTTTGGGCGCCAACGCCGAGGGCGCAGGCAGCTGATGCACCATCAGGAGCGTTACCCATTGCCCAAGCCCCAAGCGATTTCAGATGGCAACTCTGTTCGGGCCAGAACTCCTGGCGGCAAGCTGATCGACCAGTGACCCGCCTGATTTCGCCCGTGAGATCGGCGCACTTGCAATGCTGGCCGCGGTGCGGTTAATGCCCCCGTTCCGGACTTGAAATCAGTCCCGCAGTTCTCTTATCGAAACCCCCATGATCAACGTTCGGAACATCAAAAAGACCTTCGGGCCGAAGATTGCCGTCAACGGCATTTCGTTCGAGGTCGAGAAGGGCGAGGTCCTCGGTTTTCTCGGGCCCAACGGCGCCGGCAAATCCACCACGATGCGCATGATCACCGGCTTCATCCCGCCCTCCGGCGGCGAGATCACGATCGGCAAGTTCAAGATGAACGATCAACCGATCGAGGCGAAGCGGCTGATCGGATACCTGCCGGAGAATGCGCCTTCCTACGCAGACATGACGGTGCTCGGTTTTCTGAATTTCGCTGCGGAACTGCGCGGGCTGCAAGGCGACGCGCGGAAGCGGGCGGTCGGCCGCGCGGTCGAGATGTGTTTCCTCGAAACGGTGCTGCACCAGAGCGTGGAGACGCTTTCAAAAGGCTACCGCCATCGCACGTGTTTCGCGCAGTCGATCGTCCACGATCCCGAGGTGTTGGTGCTCGACGAGCCGACCGACGGTCTCGATCCGAATCAGAAATACGAGGTCCGCACACTGATCCGGCGGATGGGTGAGAAAAAGGCGATCATCTTCTCCACGCACATCCTCGAGGAAGTGGAAGCGGTCTGCTCCCGCGCGATCATCATCGATCGCGGCAAGATCGTCGCCAATGGCACTCCGCGCGATCTCAAGCAACGTTCCGAGCATGCAGGCGCGGTGACTCTGCGACTGCTGGACGGAAGCGCCGCAGCGGTGAAAGGAACGATCGACGGGATCTCGTCAGTCGATCGAACAGTGGTCATCAGCGAATCGCCGCTGACCGTCCGGGCCTATCCGCGAAAGAACACGTCCAGCGACGATCTCTCGCGCGCACTCGGCGAAGCCGCGTTGCGCGAACGCTGGCAGCTTCAAGAGTTGCACATCGAGGAGGGCCGGCTCGACGAGGTTTTCCGCAACATCACCCTCCCCGACACTGCCGCCGCCGCGAAGGAGGCATCGAAATGAGCACCGCCAGTTTCTCGCCCATCAAGACCATCGCGAAGCGTGAGCTGAGCGGCTATTTTTCGTCGCCGGTCGCGTTCGTCTTCATCGTCATCTTCCTGCTGCTGGCCGGGTTCTTCACCTTCATGGTCGCCGGGTTTTTCGAACGCGGGGAAGCGAATCTCAGCGCGTTCTTCGTCTGGCATCCGTGGCTGTATTTGTTCCTCGTGCCCGCAGTCGGCATGCGGATGTGGTCGGAGGAACGGCGCCTCGGCACGATCGAATTGCTGCTGACCATGCCGGTCACCCCGTGGCAGGCGATCGTCGGGAAATTCCTCGCGTCATGGGCCGTCGTTGCGCTCGCGCTCGCCCTCACGCTCCCGATCGTGATCACGGTCAATTACCTCGGCAATCCCGACAATGGCGTGATCTTCGCGGGCTACCTCGGCAGTCTGCTGATGGCCGGCGCTTACCTCGCGATCAGCGCGATGACTTCTGCCATGACGCGCAACCAGGTCGTGAGCTTCATCCTCGCGGTGGTGCTCTCGTTGTTCCTGATCCTCGCCGGTTATCCGCCCGTCACCAACATGCTCGTCCAATGGGCGAACCCGTTGGTCGTTGACGGCATCGCGGCGTTCAGCGTGATGACTCATTTCGAAAGCATCCAGAAAGGCGTCATCGATTCACGTGACGTCATCTATTTCCTCTCCGTCATCGTCTTCGCTCTCTTCACGACCGGAGTGATCCTGCGCGCGCACCGCGCTGGTTGATCGCGCCGTTCAGGATCCCCTTCCCCTGTTTGCCCCATGAAAAAAGGTCTCGAAACCTATCTCTACTCGGCGGTCGGCATCGTTGCCATGATCGTCATTCTCGTTGCGATCAACATCATCGCCGGTCGTGCGAAAGCGCGCATCGATCTCACCGCCGAGCGCGCCTACACGCTTTCGCCCGGCACGCGGGCGATCCTCGCGAAGCTCGATACACCGATTCAGATCCGCTTCTACTCGACGCGCGGCGACAACCAGATGCCGGTCATGCTCAAGACTTACGCGCAGCGCGTGGAAGACCTGCTCGGCGAATATCGGCAGGCCTCGAAGGGTCAGATTGAGATTCAAAAGCTCGATCCCTTGCCGGACTCGGACGCAGAGGATTCCGCCAAGCTCGACGGGATCGAAGGCCAATCGCTGCAGCTCGGTTCCGAGCCGATCTACCTCGGCTTGAGCGTGAGCATGCTGGATCAAAAGGAAGCGATTCCCTTCCTCTCGCCCGATCGCGAGCGGCTCCTCGAATACGATCTCTCGCGAGCCATCTCGCGCGTGATGACGCCGGAAAAACCGATCGTTGGCGTGATGAGTTCGCTTCCCGTCACCGGCGCGCAGATGAACCCGATGATGATGCAGATGGGCCGGCGCGGCGGTTCACCCCCATGGGTTTTCCTGAGCGAATTGCAGCGCGACTTCACGGTGCAGACCGTGGAGATGACGGTGGATAAGATTCCGGACGAGGTGAAGACGCTTATCGTCATTCATCCGAAGGGCATTACGGACGCAGCGCAGTACGCGATCGATCAATTCCTGCTGCGCGGCGGCAAGCTGATGGCATTCCTCGATCCGCTCTCCGTTCTCGATCCGCAAGCCGGTCAAATGGGTATGCCGGGAATGAGTGGACCCAGCGGTTCGTCCCTGGAGAAGCTGCTCAAGGCATGGGGCATTGGTTTTGATCAAACCAAAGTCGTCGCCGATCTCGCCTATGTGGCCCAGACGCAACGCGGCCGCGCGCCGACCGCGCTGGCGCTCACCGAAGCGGCGATGAACAAGGATGATGTGCTCACGGCGAACGCCGACAATCTGTTCTACGTCTTTGGCGGTGCGTTTACCGGCACTCCGGCGGAGGGGCTGAAGCAGACCGTCTTGATCAAATCTTCGCTCAACTCGCAGCTGGTCGATCCGATGGCCGCGCAGTTCGGCGGCGAGCAGATCATCAGCGACTTCGTCTCGTCCAACACGGAGCAGGCCCTTGCGGTGCGACTCACCGGCAAGTTCAAGACCGCCTTCCCGGAAGGAAAACCGAAGGCTGCGACCCCGCCTCCAGCCGAAGGAGAAAAACCCGAGGAGAAAAAACCCGACGCGCCAGCCGACCAGAGCCTCAAGGAGTCCGCGCAGGAAAGCGCAGTGATCCTCGTCGGAGATTGCGACATGATTCAGGACCAGATCGCCGTGCGGGAAGCGATGAACCCCTTCGGCGGCGGTCAACGCATGGTGATGCCGGCGAACGGCAACCTCGCCTTTGCACAAGGCGCCGCGGAGCAGCTCACCGGCGACAACAATCTGATCGCGGTGCGCGGCCGCGCCTCGCGCGAGCGGCCATTCACCGTCGTAAAGCAGATGCAGGCGGACGCGGAATCGAACTACCGCAGCAAGATCAAGGAACTCGAAACGAGCCTCGCTGACGCCCAGCGCAAGCTTACGGAACTGCAGCAAAGCAAAGGCGAAGGAGGCCAGCAGTTCATCCTCTCGCCTGAGCAGCAGCAGGAGATCGCCAACTTCCGCAAGAAAGAGGGCGAGGTGAAGCAGCAGCTCAAGCAGGAGCGCAAGAAGCTGCGCGCCTCGATCGACGCTCTCGAGAACCGCATCAAGTGGCTGAACATCGCCGGCATGCCCGCCCTGGTTGCGGTCGCCGGATTGGGTCTTGCGATGGTCCGTCACAAACGCCGCGCAGCGCGTTAACTCTTCGTTCTCCCAAACTCATGAAAGGCAGACACCTCCTCATCCTTCTTGCGCTCGTCCTCGTCATCGGCGGCGCGGGTTATTACCTGCAAAAGGGAAACCAATCTTCGTGGTCATCGTCGAGCGGCGGCGCCGGCGGCAAAGTGCTCGATTTCCCGATCAACGATGTCGTCACGGCACGGCTTAAATCCAAAGACGCCGAGTTGAACCTCACCAAAACCGGGGACGCCTGGACGGTGCGCGAGCGCGGCAACTATCCCGCCAACTTCGAGCAAGTCAGCGGCCTGTTGCGTCGGCTTTGGGAACTCAAGACGGTGCAGGAAGTGAAGGTTGGCGCGTCGCAGTTACCTCGGCTCGAGTTGGTCGAACCTGGCCAGGGTGAGAGCAGCGGCACGCTCGTCGAGTTCAAGGACAAGGATGGAAAAAACCTCTCGGCCGTCCTCCTTGGAAAGAAGCACCTGCGCAAAGGCGACGCCGGACCGATGGGCGGCAGCGAAGGATTTCCCACTGGCCGATACGTGATGCCGGTCGGCTCCAACAAAGTCTCGCTGGTGTCCGACACGCTCGAGGACGCGGATCCCAAACCCGAGCGGTGGCTGCGCAAGGACTTCATCAAGGTCGAGAGTCCGATCGCGATCTCGATGAGCGGCCAGACGGAAGCGATGCGCTGGAAACTCACTCGCGAAAACGCAACAGCGGAGTGGAAGCTCGCCGACGCCAAGCCTGAGGAGGCGCTGGACACCGCGAAGGTCGGCACTTTGGGGACGCTCTTCTCCGCCCCGAGCTTCAAGGATGTGCTCGCGGCCGATGCGAAGCCGGAAGAGACCGGCCTTGATAAACCCGCAACGGCAACGATCGAAACGAGCGATGCCTTCACCTACACGCTGCAGATCGGGAAGCTCACGAATGAAGCCTACCCGGTGCTCGTCAGCGTCGCCGCAAACCTCGCAAAGGAGCGCACGCCAGCCGCGGACGAGAAGCCCGAGGACAAGGCCCGACTCGATGGGGAATTCCAAGCAAAGCAAAAGCGCTTGGAAGAAAAGCTCGCAGCAGAGAAGAAGTTCGAAGGTCGGCCATTCCTTCTCGAGAAGTTCACCGTAGAGCCACTGCTCAAGGACCGCGCGGCCCTGCTCGCGGAAAAGAAACCGGATCCCGCCGCCTCGTCCGCGCCTGGCGCTCCGGCACCATCCTCAGCCACGACTCCCCCGGTCTCGGTGCCCCCTGCCCCGCCGGCGACTTCCGACGCTCCGACGCCCGCAGCGCCAATGCCGGCTTCTCCCGCTCCACCTGCGCCGACTCCTCCCGCTCCGACGCCACTTCCGACGGAGCCTCCATCGAGCCCGACACCGCCGCCACCTCCTGCACCCGGCGGTCCATCCGCACCGCCTCCGTCGGCGCCGGTTCCGCCAGCTTCGGAGCCACCGGCACCCGGCCCCGTCCCGCCAACCGCTCCCGCGACTCCGCCTGCACCGGCGAGCCCGCCGCCCCAGAGCCCGCCCAACCCCGACGTTCCGCCGGCAACGCCGCCGAGCCCATCGGCTCCCGCGCCGGAGCCGGCCAGCCCAGCTCCTGCACCCGCAGAGGGCGCCGAAGCGCCTGCTCCAGCAGCGCCGGGAAACTGAACCGCGCATCGCGAGTGGTCTTTCCGGAGATCTCAGAAGAGAGAGACACGGATCTGACTCTCGGGCTCACATGTCGCTTATTTTTGTTGGGTGGAAAACGCGACTCCGACTGAAGAGAATCGCCAGCGGATAGCACTCGCACAATCTTCTCACCCTCGTGAGCCACGTTAAAAACTTCGGCGCGGTCGGCGACGGACAGCACGACGACACCGCGGCGATTCGCCACTGCCTGAATGACGGTGACGGTTCGCTGCAGTTCTCACGCGGCACTTATCGCGTCACTTCAACGATCGAGATCCCGCTCGCGACTCGCGGCCGCACCGCGGTGTTTGGCGATGGCGGACTTGCCACGCTGCTCATGGATGCGCCGGGGCCCGCATTGCGTTTTGTGGGCACCCACGGCGGTAGCGCTGGGCCGGACACGTTTAAGCCCGGGGTGTGGGAACGCGAGCGCATGCCGACGGTGACGCAGCTCGAGATCGTCGGCGGAAACGACGAAGCGATCGGCATCCAACTCGAAGGAACCATGCAGGCGACGTTGCAAGGCGTGCTCATCCGCCGCTGCCGGATCGGGGTGCATCTGGTGAAGCGGAATCGCAACTTCCTGCTCGCCGACTCGCACATTTATCACGGCCGCGGCGCGGCGATCGGCGTTTATTTTGACGGCGCAAATCTTCACCAGGCGAACATCGTTGGCAGCCACATCAGCTACCACCGACACGCCGGCATCAAGATCCAGCGCAGCGAGATTCGGAACCTGCAAATCACCGGCTGCGACATCGAATACAACTACGATCCGGACGCAGCAGATTGCGCGGATGTCTGGATCGACAACCGGGAAGGCACGGTCCGCGAAGGGACCATTTCCTCCTGCACCATTCAGGCGAAGCGCAGCCCCGGCGGCGCAAACATCCGCATCGAGGGTACACCGGATCCGCTCTCGAAAAGCGCCGGTCTGTGGACGATCTCGGGCAACATCATCCAGAGCCAGGAGATCAATCTTCTACTGCGCTCCTGCCGCGCCATCGCGGTCACCGGCAACTCGTTCTGCTCCGGCTACCAGCGCTCCATCATCATCGAGCACGGCCGTAACATCGCGCTCGGCACCAACACCATCGACTTCAATCCCGACTACGGCGGCGACTGCACCGACGGCATCGAGATCCGCGACTCCGCCGCCTGCACCCTCACCGGCCTGATTGTGGAAAGCGTTCGCGCCGGTTCCGCGGAAGCGGGCGGCGCCATTCACATTGCCCGTTCGAGCGAGATCACGCTCACCGGCTGCCAGATCCTCGATCCCGTGCATCGCGGCCTGCACCTCAAAGACGTGCGCAATTCAATCGTCAGCGGCTGCACCGTGCTCGCCCGACAGCCTTCCACCACCCTGCGGGAAGCCATTTTGGCCCAAGGCTGTGGCGCCGATGTGCTGATTCAAGGAAACATTCTGGGCAAGGGCACGCGCGGCGATCTGGTGCTCGAAGGTGGGGCGCCCACTGCGCGCGAAAACATCTCTCCGGCTTAGCTGCGGCGCCTACCGCGGCGATCTCCGCTGCGCAAGAAGTCCGACTCGTCAGAACGCGAAGCCGAACGAGAAGTGGAAGGCCCCGAAGTCCTCTTCGTCTTTCGGATTCGGATTTACGCCGTAGTCGAGTCGGAGCGGGCCGATCGGGAGCTTGTAGCGAAGGCCCAGGCCGATCGCGTAACGCATGTCGCCGGAATCTTCGACGAACTCGTTTTTTACATTGCCCGCATCGAAGAACACCGCTCCCTGCAAACCGCCGGCGAGCGGAAACATCAGCTCCGCGTTGAACACGGTGAAGAGTTCCCCGCCGACGGGATTCCCGCTGCGATCCTTCGGTCCGAGCTCGCGCTCGGCAAAGCTGCGCACGGTCGTGCTTCCGCCGTTGAAGAAGCGCACGTCGATTGGGATCGCCTCGATGTTCGGCGCGATGTATCCGCCCCGGGCACCGAGCGCCAGCAGGGTCTTCCCGATCGGCTGGTAGTAGGAAACGCGTGCGGTGCTGCGCGTGAACGCCTGGCTGCCGTCGATCGTCGCCACGTCGAACGAAGTGGCGATGACCAGGCCCTGCGTGGGATTCACCGGGTTGTCGCGCAAGTCCGTCAACTGAGTCACGCCGATGCTGGTCAGCGTGTATTCGGGCGGTCCGAGCAGCCGCGGATCATCGAGCAGTGAGCGCGCCGGCTCCGTGATCTCCGTCATTGATTGCTGGATAAAGACGCCGAGCTCCAGCCGCGGCAAAACGCGCCGGGTGAGGTCCAGTCGGCCTCCGTATTCCTGTTTGTAATATCCGGTCTCCTGCCGGGAGATGGAGAAGAGCCGGGCCCGCAGCGAATTCCGCGTATCGAACAACCAGGGATCCAGATAGAGCAATTCGCCGCTGATCCCGCGCTGGGAATAGTTCGCCGCAAGCGTCAGCGGCCGGCCACTGCGGAAGATGTTTCGGTCGGCGAGGCGCAGGCCGACGATGCCGCCTTCGTAGCTGTCGAACCCGAGTGTGAAACCGACTTCCTTCGCCTTCGCTTCCTCGGCGGTGAAATCCAGACGAACCTCCCGGTCCGGTTCCGCCACGGTGGACAGCCGCAGCTTGCTGTAGAGGCCCGTCCGGAGCATCTCGCGATAGGTTTCATCGAGCTTCTCGGGGTTGTAGAGCTCGCCCTTCAGGTGTGCGAAACGCCTGGGCAGGAAACTGGGAGCAAGGCGCGTCTTCTCGCCTTCGGTGCGCACGTTCACGTCGCCGAAACGAAACAGTCCATCCGGCTTCACCGTGAAACTGACCGGAACGTTTCCTCCGACGGCCTGGGTGTAATCCGCGGAAAGGACGACCTCGGCCTGGAAGTAACCTTTCGACTTATAAAAAGACTGCAGGTTGCGCTGCATCGTGTTCGCCTTGCCGGGCGAAAACGCGAGATGAGGAAACGGCGCATCTTCACTTCCGCGGCGCCGATCCTGTTCCCGTTTCTTGCGGCCGGTGATCGAGATCCCGCTGATGTCCGGCTCGCCGAGCGCGGCGACCAACTCGCGCCGAGAGAACAAGGTCTCGCCCGCAAATCGAATTGCCCCGAAGCGGAAGCGAATGCCCTCGTTGATCTTGATGGTGACCTCGGCGCGACGCCCGTCCGGGGAAATCCGCACTCCCGGCTCGTCCACGTCCACGTTCAGGAAACCTTCCGCGAGATACAACCCGCGGACGCGATCCGCTCCGCCAGCGACATCCGCGGCCGTGTAAGGAAACGTCTCGGCTTCCTTCTCAAGGCGCGCCGCATCGGCGCCGATCATGTATTCGTAAAGCGTCGCCTCCGGTATGGAGCGATTGCCGACAAAGCGGATCTTTCGCAGGAGCGTGCGCGGACCCTCCTTCACGCGAATGATCAAACGCCGTCCCCGGATTTCGTATTCGGTCTCGACCTGGGCGTAGCCGTTCTTCCGGTAGAACGCGCCGATGTAGTAGGCGGCGTCGTCGCCGCGCGCCGGCGTGAGTCCTTTCTCCTTCACCTCCTGAGCTTGCTGGGAAACGGCGGCGAGGAGTTCCGGCTCCTGAAAGCTGGTATTGCCGACGATGTCGATCAGTCCGGTGTCGGCATCATTCCCCGGCAGGACCGTGGCGAGCCGTTTGCGAAATCCCGCCGCAGAAGCGCGGTGGAGCCCGCTGCAGGTCACGCTCAGAAGGAGCGCGGCGAAAATGCAGACGCGAAGGGAACTCACCGGAAACGAATGAGGTATTTCAGGCTGCCTGTGAAGTTTCCATCCACGCCGAGTTCTCCGAGCAGATAGAGCTGCTTGCTCAGCTCAAAGCGGGCGGTCACCTCCTGACTCCCGGTGCGGTTATCGACCGCGCCCAATTCGAAGTCGAACCGGTCGAGCACCGAGTCGGAATCGCCTTCGTTCTCCTGCGGCGCCGCCCCTTTCTTGAACCACTTCCGGTAAAGCTGTTGCACCGCCAGGACCGCGGCGCGGCTGGCCAGGGCGCTTCCGTCTCCGCCGAGTTCGGCGGTGGTCGTGCCGGTCGCCAGCAGCGCGACGAGGTCGGCATGCGGGAGTGGCGGCTCGCTGCTGAGCTGCACCTGCGGCTCGGTCGCTTTGCCGTAGATGTAAGCGTGAACGAGGTAGTTGCGGAGGTTGGATTCGGCCTGCAGTTCCAGGGTTGGCTGGAAGGGCGCATCCTTGGTGAAATAGATCAGACCCCTGGTGATGTTCAGTTTGCTGAACGGCAGCGTGGCGACGAAACGCTCAATGTCCACGCTGCCCTCCAAATACGGCGCGAGCCCGGTGCCTCCGAGGTGCAGATTCACGGCGGCGGTTCCATTGGCCAGGTTTCCGCGGACGGCGAACGGATCGTCGCTGCGCGTCCGGATCGCGAGATCGAACTTCCAATCGCGCAGTGGCGGTGTCGGGAAGGAGACGGTGGTCGCTTCCTTTTGCGCGGTCTTCGGGGTCGGCTTCGGCCGGCCCGGCACCGCGATGGGCAGGATGTCGATCTCTTTGAAAAACCGGCTGTGAACGACGAACAACGTCCCGCTCACGGTCGCCGCCGCCAGCGGTCCATCGAGCTTCACATCCGTATCCGCGCGGATGGTGATGGCATCATCCCGCTTCACCAGCACTTCGTCCGACTGCAGGCGCAAGGCGAACAGCGGGTTTTTCAAATCCGCGAGGCTGATCGTTCCACCGAGCTTGAAAGTGCCGCCGCCCACTTCGCCATCGAACCGCTGGAAATTCAGCACGTTCTCCGCAAAGCCGAGCTTCCCGTGAAAGGCGCCGATCGACGGGATGTTCTCGCTGACCATCCGCGCGTTTCTCAGCTCAATGGCGGCGCCGCCGCTGATGGACGGCTTGTCCATGGTCCCAGCGACGCGCACATCGATCGCGGCGGTGCCATCGATTCGACGAAGCTGCGGCACCACTTTCGGCAAAAACGCGAGCGATGAGGGCGGCAACTGAACCGTCAGCTCGATCGGCAGCTTCGGATCAATCCGGCTGTTCTTCATCGTCGCGTCGAGGTCCAGCGGCAGAAGGCCTTTGATGGTGAGCGGCTGAATCTGCGGTTGCTTGACCACCGCGCCGAGCGTCAGCTCCTTTTCCGCAAAATGGACATCCGCCGTGAGCGTCGCGGCATCGAATTGCTTCGCCGCTTTGCCCTGCAGCCGCTCGCCATTGATCTTCAAATGCGCAAACGGCTGGAGCAACGTGCCGCCGGCGGTGAAATTCGCGCTGATCGCGCCGGTGGCTGGCGCTTCCTGGCCGAAGCTCGTGAGCAGCTTCTCGATATCCAGCTTCGTCATGATGATGTTCACCGCCATGCGCTCATTCAGCGGCACCCGTTCGGCCGCGTTCGTGGGCGTGAATGGAGCGATGAGGTAGCCGCTGAGGACCTGCGTTCCGGCTTGGGAGAGATTCAAATCGCGCAGCCGCAGTTTGCGCTCGCGCCATTCGAGCACGCCTTCCAATGACGTGGCGCCGGTGACGATGCGGAACGGCTTCGATTCGGCGAAAACCGGCGTGTACATCCCCGCGAAGTTCACTTCCTTCAGATCTGTCTTTCCGTATTTCGCACCGCTGAGCACCAGCGCGAAGTCTCCCGAGTGTTGCTGAGGATCCGCTTCGCCTTTGCCCTTCCACTGCACGGTCAGATCACCGGCGATGGCTTGTTTTTGCCCGAAGACTTCGAGCAACGGCTGCAGCACGCGCAGGTCCTCAAGGCCCAGCGCGAGCTCCGCGTTGTAGGGAAACGGCTTCGCCACACCCGCGTTGCCGGTGACCATGATTTTGTTCTGCGGATCGATCTGCAACGTGAGCTGTTCGAGCGTGGCTTGATCGTCCGCCACATCGACCTTCGCCGTGAGGCTCTGCGCCACGAATTCGCCAAGACGGAAATCGCTGCCATCGATCTGCACGCCACCCGCGAGGACTCCGCCAACCAGCTTCAGCGAGCCCTCGCCTTTCACCGATCCGCCGAGCGTCTGTCCGCCCGCGGTCACCCCAAACGCGGCCAGCTCCGGCACCGTCAGATCGAAACGCGCATCGACCGGCATTCTGGCGAAGCCACCTGAGTCCCGCGGCAACACTGCCTCACCGCGCGCTGCGATCACATTTTCGCCCCGTCGCAGCTCGAAGGTGCGAAGCGTGACCGCTTGATTTAGAGCCTCGCCGTCGAGGCGCGCCGAGTCGGCCGTGAAGGTCTTGAAACGCAGCTCGTTCAGCTCCGCGCCGACTTTCACCTCCAGCGCGTCAAACGCCGACTCCGTCGGCGGATCGATCTGCTTCGAAGCGGTCAGCGTGATCTTGGCCGAACCGAGCCCGAGATCACTGCTCGCCACGTTCGCGCCGCTGAGCGCCAGCTCCGTCCGAAGAATTCCGCCGTGAATGGAAACCTTGCCGCCGCCAGTCACATTCCCGCCCAGCGGTGCTGCCATGGGTCCGGTCAAAGTCGGCAGATCACTCGCGGCGATGGTCAACTCCGCATCCACTTCGGTGCGCTTCATTTCGTTTACCGATTCAGGAAGTGCGGCTTGCGCCGTGAGTCCCACGCGGTTTTCACCTGCGGTCACGTTCCCGGCGGTGACGTTCGCTCGTCCATCTTTGAAGGCGGCGCTCAAGTCCACCGCGTCCACTTTCGTTGCGCCTGCGGCAATTCCTTCCACCCGCACCGCAAGCGAGCCGTCCCACGTCCTCGGTTTTTCGGGCTCGCCGCGAAAGTCGATCTCCAGCTTCGCCAGCCGCGCGACGGGCGGTTTCGGCAAGCCGAAGTAAGCGAGCGCTCTTTCGATGGAAACATCCGCCACGCGCACTCTGAGGTTCGTCGCGTAACTCCGCTCCAGGTTTTCGCCACCCTTGGCGAGTTGCTCGCCGGCAAGTCCCAGCTCCGCCGTACCGCCGAATGCTTTCACCCGGAACATCATGCTCCCCTTGTTCTGCGCGCGCTGCGAAGCATCGAAATTGATCTCCTGGAGGATCAGCTCCGGTGCGAGCTGCAGCTCACGGATGAACAAGTTGCGGTTCGTGTAGCTGGTGGTGGCGGCGAGATTTTCCCAGATCGGCACTCCCGGCACGGCGATGCGAGCAATGCGCAGATATCCCTCCTGCTCGGGATGGAAAAAGATGTGCACCCCTCGGACCTCCGTCGTGTTTTCGGGCGCGTCGATCCGGATGTTGAAGTCGTTGACCAGCACGCGATCGGCATAAGCAGCCGGTTGCCCGAGGAGCGTATTGAGCGTCTTCGCCAGCTGGAATTTTTCGTCGCGCTCCTTTTTGTCCGCGCTCGGCAACGCCACGAATTCCAGCGTGGCGCGATGCATTTCGTAGCTGCGCAAAAACTCGCCCACCCCTTTCTGCACGAGCCGCGGCAGGCTGTACTCCAGTCGGAGGCGTTCGATGTCGATGACTCGCACCGGAGTCGGTCCTTTGCCACTCGGCCGGGCGGTGACTCCGGACACCACCAGGTTCGTGAAAATCGTGCCCGAGGTGTGGAGGTCCAGCACGATGTGAAAGCGCGCGGCGACCTGACGGAGCGCGAAGCGGACTGTGAAATGAAACAGCGGCCGGTGAAAGATCGCCATGACCAGCAGCAGCCAGCCGGCCCACCGCAATGCACGACGAAACCAGCCTCGTTTGGGCTTGGAAGTGGGCTCCGGCTTCACAGGTTCCGTCATCGGGCGCCTACGCTAGCGAGACGCGCCTCGGGTGCAAGACGCCGAGGGTTGGCAGCGTTGAATCCTTGTCCGTAGAGTCCGCGCGATGAATTCCCTCCACCGCCTGCGCACCCGTGCCGGTCCCTGGCTCGTGCGCCTGGCCCGAAGGACGGGAGCGATTGTGTGGCGTGCGCTGATCAAGTTCGATGAAACGGATGGCGAACAACGCGCGGCCTCATTTGCTTACTACGCTTTTTTCGCGCTGTTCCCGCTGGTGATCCTGCTGATCACGGTCTTCACCACGTTTCTCGGCAGCGAGGATGTCGCCATGATGCGGATCACCGCCACCGTTGGCGAATTCCTGCCGATCGATGAGGAATCTTCCAAGCAGGTGATCCGCACGATCCAGGGCGTGGTAAAGTCGCGGGGCAAGGCCGGGCTCATCGCTTTCGCCGTGCTCGCCTGGAGCGCCTTACGGTTCTTTCAGGCGCTGGTCCGCGGCGTGAATCGCGCCTGGGGCACCAAGGAATACTCCTGGTGGCGGCTGCCGATTAAGAACCTGTTCATGACCGGGATCCTCGCGAGTGCGCTGCTGCTCGGCATTTTCTTCCCCGCCGTCCTCAACCAGATCGAGTACTACTACTGGGAGCATTCGTGGCAGTTTGGGCTCGATTTCCAGTGGGTGAAGGACCTCTTCCGTGTGCTCCAGTTTCTCGTCGCTCCGCTGGTGCTCTTTTATGGCTTCGTGATGTTTTACAAATACGCGCCGCGTCGCAGCACGACCTTCTCGGAAGTCTGGGCCTCGGCGCTCTTCGTGACGATCGGCCTCGAGTTGCTCAAGCGCGCGTTCATCCTCTACACGGGGAACATCGGGAACTTTAACGCGCTCTACGGCACCCTCGGGTCCGTGGTTGCGCTCCTCATGTGGATCTATCTCAGCGGCTCCCTGATCATCCTCGGCGGCTGCCTTTGCGCGGCGCGTTTTGAGATCCGGATGCAGCTTACCGATCAGTCCGAGTCGCATCTCGCGCGGCGGTGACCGGGGGGAACCCTGCCCCACGCGCATTGACTGTCCGGTAACGGTTTCCTTCGGTTCTCTTCCTGCCAATGCACGATCTCCGCTCCGCCTCGCCGCGCCGCCTCGGCGACCTACGGCATCTCTTTTCCTACCTCCGCCCCTATCGCCCCAGCTGGGTTCTCGCAATCGTGACGTCGTCGATCTCCATGGCCTTTGGCGCGATGTTCCCGTGGCTGGTCGGCCAGCTTTTGGACGCGGCAATCCCGAGCCTGAAAATCGTCGAGGTGCAGCCATGGCAGCGCGATCTCAATACGGTCGCGCTGGTGCTGATCGGCACGCTGCTGGTGCAAGCCGTGTTGATGTTCATCTCGTCGCTGCTGTTTCATTCCGTCGGAGAACGCGCGGTCGTCGATATGCGACAGGAGCTTTACGGGCATCTCATCGGCCAACCGTTGCGTTTCTTTGGTGAACACCGGGTGGGCGAGCTGACGAGCCGCCTCTCCAGCGACCTCGCGCAGATTCAGGACACGCTCACCTTCACCGTTGGACAAGCGCTGCGGCAGGCCATGCTCCTCGTCGCCGGGCTCGTGATGATCGCGGCGACTTCGGTGAAACTCTCGTTGGTCATGCTCTCGTCAGTCCCGGTGGTGATGCTGCTCGGAGTCCTTTTCGGCCGGCGCATCCGCAAGCTCAGCAGCACGGCACAGGATCGTCTCGCCACTACTTCGACGGTCGTCGAAGAGACGCTGCAGGGCATCGCCAATGTCAAAGCCTTCGGCAACGAACCGTATGAAAACAGCCGCTATGCGCGCGGCCTCCACGACTATCTCGCGATCGTGCTGCAAACCGCGCGGTCTCGCGCTGCACTCATCGCGTTCATCATCTTCGCGATTTTCGGGGCCATCGTGCTGGTCCTTTGGTACGGCAGTCATCTGCTTCGCGAGGGCCAGCTCACCCACGGCAATCTCACCCGCTTCGTTTTCTACACGATGTTCATCGGCGGCGCGGTGAGCAGCGTTCCGGAGATCATCAGCAATGTGCAGCGGACCCTCGGTGCGACGCAACGCGTGCGCGAGTTGCTCGCCGAACCCGCGGAGTTGCTCGTGGCAAACACGGAACGCTCCCCGGCAGCGCCCCTGCCACGCCTACGTGGTCAAGTTGCCTTCAACGATGTGCATTTTCGCTATCCGTCGCGTCCCGATTTGCCGGTGCTTCGAGGATTGAACCTCGAAGCGCAGCCGGGCGAAAAGATCGCGCTGGTCGGACCGAGTGGCGCCGGCAAAAGCACGCTCGTTTCGTTGCTCCTGCGGTTCTATGAGCCCGATGCAGGCCGGCTGCTGCTCGATGGGCAGGACGCCAGTGTGCTCGATCTTCGGACGGTCCGCGCGAACATGGCGATCGTGCCGCAAGAGGTGCTGCTTTTCGGCGGCAGCATCCGCGAAAACATCGCCTACGGACGGCCCGGTGCGAGTGACGAGCAGATCCGCGCCGCCGCGGAACAGGCCCATTGCACCGAGTTCATCGCCCGCTTTCCGGAAGGGTACGAAACGCTCGTCGGCGAGCGTGGCGTAAAGCTGAGCGGCGGCCAGCGGCAGCGCCTGGCGATCGCGCGTGCCCTGCTCCGCGACCCGGCGATCCTCATTTTGGACGAAGCCACGAGCAGCCTCGACAGCGAGAGCGAAGCACTCATCCAAAGCGCGCTCGACGTACTTCTCGCCGGCCGCACCGCGCTGCTCATCGCGCATCGCCTCGCCACCGTCCGCCGCTGCGATCGCATCTACGTCATCGAACACGGCACGGTCACCGAGAGCGGCTCGCACGCGGAACTGATCGCGAAACCCGCCGGCACTTATCGGCGGCTCGCCGAGATGCAATTCGCCGGTTGAGCGGCGACCTTGAAGGTCCGGTGGCGAGCCGCTTTGCTTGCGCGATGTCTTCTCTCGTTTCGAGAAAATGAAAATTCGAGTCGTCGCCGCGGAGGCGTTCACTCGCGATCTGCGGCTGCGGATGCCGTTCCGCTACGGCATCGTGACGATGACGAAGGTGTCGCATTTGATCCTGCGCCTGACCGTGGAGATCGATGGAAGACGCGAGATCGGGTTGTCCGCGGATAATCTCGCACCGAAGTGGTTCACCAAGAATCCGGCAAGCTCGCTCGACGATGACCGAGATGAACTGATCGCGGTGATCCGCAGCGCCGCGGAACTGGCGATTGCGGGCGGGAACGCAGGGAGCGTCTTCGATTGGTGGCAGGCGCTCACCGAAGCACAACACGGCGCCGCGGAGCGCAACGGCTGGCCGGCGTTGCTTGCCGGCTTCGGAGTATCGATGATGGAACGCGCGGTGATGGATGCGTTTTGCCGCGCCCGGGAGACGACCTTCGCGACCGCGGTTCGGGAGAATGCGTTCGGCATTCGGCTCGCCGAGCTCTACCCGGAGCTAACGGGCGAACCGCGGGATTTCCTGCCGTCGGAACCGCTCAACGAATTGTTCATCCGCCACACGGTGGGCATGGCCGATTCGCTGACTGCAGCGGACATCGCCGAAGCGGATCACGTCAATGACGGCCTGCCTCAGGCGCTCGATGCCTGCATTCGTGAATACGGATACACCCTTTTTAAGATCAAGCTGAGCGGGGACGTCGCACCGGACATCCGGCGCTTGAGCGATCTCGCCGAGGTTTTCGCCCGTGAGGCTCCGGGCGCCGCGCTCACGCTCGATGCGAACGAAATGTTTCGCGCGGTCCCGCCGCTTCAGAACTGGTGGCAGGAACTGACCAGCGACCCGTTCGTTGCCGGGTTATTGGAAAGGATGATCTTCCTCGAGCAGCCGCTGCATCGCGACATTGCGCTCGCTTCGGAAACCGCGGCGGCGCTCCTCGCATGGACGGATCGTCCGCCGATGATCATCGATGAATCCGACGCCGAGATTGGGGCGCTGACGACGGCACTCGCAGGCGGCTATTGCGGCACCAGTCACAAGAACTGCAAAGGCGTGATCCACGGACTTGCGAATGCCTGCCTGATCGCGCACCGCCGGCGTGCTCAGCCAAATCTGCAGCTCAGTGGCGAAGACCTGACGAACATCGGTCCCGTCTCGCTGCAGCAGGATCTCGCGGTGATTGCGACGCTCGGCATCACCCATCCGGAACGAAACGGGGAGCACTATTTCGCCGGCTTGAGCGAGTTCCCCCGCCCGATCCAGGAAACGACATTGAAGGCGCACCCCGATCTTTACGTGGAACATCCTGGTGGATTCCCGGCGGTGCGCATCGCTGCGGGAAAGCTTTCAATGAGGAGTATCAACGCAGCGCCTTTCGGTTACGCGTTTGCGGAATTGCCGACCGCCGAGCTCGGCGCACCCGCGTTCCACCTCGCAAGTTGAAGGCCCTACGTTACGGCGCCATTACAACTGCTCCCGCAACCTGCGGTACAAGCGAGGCAATGGACTCCGGTGAGGATCGAGCGACCCGCGAGATCCTCCGGCGTGACATCCCACAGGTAGAGCGGCTTGCCGTTGCGGAGCTGCATTCCGAGCATCTGATTGAAGTCGCAATCGTAAAGCTCGCCGCGCCAGCCGACGCTCAGCGTGCTGCGGCACATCACGTTTTCGAGCGTGCCGGGATTGAAGCTGTTGGCCAGCGTTTCGAGGTATTTGTCCCACAAACGGTCGAACCAATTCACCGCCAGCGCGCTCTGTGTTGGACGGCGGTTTTGATGTCGAGGCTCATCAGGAAGGTGAGGGCGATCGCTTCCGTTTCGTTTTGCGGAAACTCAGCCGCAATCCGCTGCCCATCGCATGCGCTCGTGGCGAGGATTTGTTCCGCGTCGCTCGTTGAAGAGGGCCGCTGCTTCCGCTACAGCTGACGTAATGTCCCGCCACGAGCACCCGGACGCGCAGGCGCAATTCGAATCAGCGCTACAAACTCTGCGCGACCACCAACACCGCATCACCGAGCCGCGGAAGGCGATTCTGACGATCCTCACGCGGGAACACGGACCGTTCACGGCGGAAGAGCTCCACAAGCAGATGGCGAAAGGCGGCTGCGATCTCGTGACGGTCTATCGCTGTCTCACGGCGATGGAAGAGATCAACCTCGTGCGGCGGTGCGACTTTGGTGATGGCTGCTACCGCTACGAGTTCAACACCGGCGAACATCATCACCATCACATCATCTGCCGCTCTTGCCAGGCGGTGGAGACGCTCGACATGTGCGTCGCCGATGGCCTGGAGCGGATGGCGCGGCAGATGGGCTTCGCCAATGTCACCCACACGCTGGAAATCTTCGGCGTCTGCGCGACTTGCCAGCAGAAATCCTGAGCGCGCAACCCGGCACCAAGCCGACGCGACAACCATGGCCGCGCTGCTTCGGCAAAAAATGTTGCCGCGCCGAGGAATGCCCCCTATTTTCCGCGCCTCCGATCGCAGTCGCATCCGCGCGGTTAGCTCAGTGGTAGAGCGCCTCCCTGACACGGAGGAGGTCGGGGGTTCGAAACCCCCACCGCGCACCAATGCTCCTCAAAGGGTGCTGCTGCTGCCTGGCCTGCGCGCCGTTGTCCGGTTGCTGCCGGGAAACCTTGGGCGGCTGAGAACTCCGACGCGCCAGCGGCACGTGAGCTCCATCGGCGAACTGCGCGAATCCTGTCTGCTCGGCGACCCGAGTTGCGAAGAGGCGGTATGACCTTTGAAGCTGGATACGCCTTGCTGGGCGCGCTGTTGATCGTGGTGGTCGTGATCGCCTCGCCGGTCCAGCGACTGCCGTTGACCCCGACGATGATTTACCTCGCCGCCGGCGCGGTGCTCGGGCCGCTGGGTTCGGATTGCTCGTGCTGGATGCACAGGCGCATTCCAAACTGCTGGAGCGGTTGGCGGAGATCGCGGTCATTGTGTCGCTCTTCACCGCCGGCCTGAAGCTGCGCATATCGTTGCGTCATCGCCGCTGGTTCGAAGGTGCGACGGCTGAGGCGAAGATCGATGCGCATTCGATCCTGCTCCTCGCTGGTTCGCAGGAGCAGCTCGACCGCTACGGCGAACTTTTCTGCATTTACCACGTCAGCAGCGCTCCCGTCCTGATTGTGGGCGGCGGACGGGTGGGCCGTGCGACTGCACGCGCGCTGACAGAGCGTGATTCGCTTGCGCAGAGTCTGCACCTCCGCGCCCAGCTCACTTCGCGAAGGATTGCCCGAATTCTGCAGATTCTGAAGCAGGTTCACGGTGACGGCGCTCGGCGCATCCGATTTACGGCGGTTACACGTCCAGCTTGGTCCAGGCGGCGTTTGCTTTCGAAGAGGCGACGACGGCCTCAATGAAGGCCATCCCGCGGATGCCGTCTTCGATCTTCGGGTAATCGAGCGCGGGATCGCCCTTTGCGAGTTTCGTTTTCTCGAGACGTGCTCGGATCGCGGCGGCGAAGTTTTTGTAAACGTTCGCGAAGGCTTCGAGATAACCCTCGGGATGCGCCGGTGGCGTGCGGCCGGCGGCGAGCGCGGCTTTGCTCAGGTATCCATTGGCGGTGCGATACACCTGCATTGGATCGGCGAGCCACTTGACGAGGAGGGTGTTCGGTTCGCGCTGATGCCACTCGAGACCGCCGAGTTCGCCATAGACGCGGAGGTTTAGATTGTTCTCCTCGCCGGCGCTGATCTGGGAGCTGTGCAGGACGCCTTTCGCGCCCCCTTTGAAGCGCAGCAGCACGTTGCCGTCGTCATCGAGCTTGCGGCCTTTGACGAAGGTGGAGAGGTCCGCAGCCAGCTCGGAGATCTGCAAGCCGGTGACGTATTCGGCGAGGTTCTCGGCGTGCGTGCCGATGTCGCCGATGCAACCCGCGGCGCCGCTGCGCTTCGGGTCGGTGCGCCACGCCGCTTGCTTCTGTCCGCTGGCTTCAATGCGTGTCGCCAGCCAGCCTTGCGGATACTCCACGACCACTTTGCGGATCTTCCCGAGTTTGCCGCTCGCGACGAGTTCGCGCGCTTCTTTGACCAGCGGGTAGCCGGTGTAATTGTGCGTGAGGCCGTAAAGCAGGCCGGTCTTTTTGATCAGGATGCCGAGCGCTTTGGCTTCCGGCAGGTCCAGAGTCGCCGGCTTGTCGCTGAGCACGTGGAAGCCGTTCTCCAGCGCCATCTTCGCCGGCGGAAAATGCATGTGGTTCGGCGTGACGATCGAGACGAAATCCATGCGCTCCCCGAGCGGCAGTTTCGCCTCGGATTCAATCATTTCCTGATAGCTGCCGTAGCAGCGTTCCGCCGGCAGGAAAAAATCCGCTCCAGAAGCGCGGGAGCGTTCCGGGTCAGACGAGAACGCGCCGCAGACGAGTTCGATCTGGCCATCGATCGCGGCTGCGATCCGGTGCACTCCGCCGATGAAAGCTCCACGGCCGCCGCCGACCATGCCGTAACGAATTTTTCTGCTCATGAGGTGTTGTTGGGTCAGGGATTTTTGGACCGGACGATGGCCGCACCATGGTCCGCAGGGGGCCGCAGATGTAGTGGCAAGGCAGTTCGCCGGGCAAGGCGAAAGCTGGAGCGCAGGCGAGCGCCTTCCCTGGCCGGAGTTCAGGCCGCGAATGCCTTGAGGAAGGCGCACTCGATCGCGAGTTGCTCCTGCACCCCGGGCCGTCCGAGATTGTTGCGGAGGTTCTCCAAGGCAGCGGCTTTGCTGAGAAGCTGCGTCGTGGTCAGTCGTTGCGCGAGGGCAGCGGTGTCTTCGGCAAAGCTCGGGTGATCCAACGTTGTGACCCCGGCCTGCTGGCGGAGCGCATCGGCCCACCATTGCTCGAGGACTTCCAGCAAGGCTGCGCGTTGCGCCTGATAGCGAGCTTCCGTGAGCGCCTTGTGATATTCCTCCCGGTCATCGAGCCATCCTCTGGCGTCCGAGGTCTGCTTGTAGCGCTTCTCCTCGTCCTTGAATGCCGCTTCCGCTTCGCCCTGGATGACTGTCTTCGCCGAGGCGAGACATTCCTGAAAGTCACGGGCCAGGCTGAACGCCGCAACGACATCAGCGCTCCCGCGTTGCGATGCCTTTTGCAGACAGATCAGCAGGCGCTGTTGCAACGGAGTGGAGGCGGGTGCTTCGGTCGGCCGGAGCGCGATTTCGAAACACCGGGAGAGGATGGTCTCGAGAAGCTGATCCGGCTGCGCGCTGACGAGGATCAGGTGCGATCCGCCGGGTGGCTCTTCCAGCGTTTTCAAAAAGGCGTTTGCCGCGTTGGGTTGAAGCCGGTCGGCATCGAAGATGACCCCGACTTTCCTCCCGCCGGAGAACGAGCGCATGTGGAGCGCGTGTTCCAGCTCCCGGATCTGATCGACCAGGATCCGTCGCGACTTGGACTCCGGCTCCAGGGTGTAAACTCCCCCACTCTGCAGCCCGTCGCCGCTTTGCTCTCCCGTGATCAAGCCCGCCAGCTTCCCCGCAAGCACTCGCTTATGGGAGCCGATTGGACCGCTGATCAGATACCCGTGTGCGAGCCGGCCCTGATCGTGGGCACGTCGGAGCAGGATGAACGCCTCGTCTGCGGTAAAAGCCATGTGCCGGAAGAGCTAAACCGCCCACCGGCCGGGCGCGAGCCTTTCGCGGTTCTCTTACTTGCCGTTGGTCAGGACGGTCGGCTCCGGAGCCGACCGGCGCTTGCTCTCCCAACTGGCAACCCGCGCAACAGCGTTGCCGCCATTCTTCACAAAGTGGTTATTCTCCCCGTAGAGCGCCCACGGCCCGCGCGGGACGTCTTTTTCATCCACGAACTGCCAGTCTGTGACGTCCGTCCCTTTCAGCCCGAGATAGTCGCGCACCGCCGGCGAGATATCGAGGCCGGCGCCATTGTTCAGGTTCGGTTTGGGGCGTTCGTCGCCGAAGACGTATTGATAGTGATCCGTCCGGAAGGGCCCGCAGTCGCTCCATTGCGCATAACAGTCTTTGCCGTTGCGGTTGCGAATCCGGACCCATCGGTCACGGCACACCGATTGACCCTCTTTGACGAACGCCTCCTGAAACCAGGGAATCGCCGTCGCCGCCTCGGGTTTCGTCCGTCCACGCGTCACATCGTTATAAGGCAGCGCGATGTAAAAGGGGTTCTGGCGCGGAGTGAACGCGGCGGGAATGTATTCACGACGTGCGGCCGGGCTCGGGTTATCGAAGCCACCGAAATTCGCGGACCAGTTTATGTCCCATGAACTGCTGGAATTATGCACCGGGTTGTTGGTGCTCGCCGATTCGCCGACCCAGAACGTCGTGGTGACGATGTTGTTCTTCCACGGATACTTCGTGGGTTTCAGTGGCCGATTCGCGGTCGGAATCAAAACCGTGGGCTCCAGCTTCAGCAGCGCCTTCTCCCGTAGCATTCGCGCGTACTTCTCAAAATCGGAACTGCTGACGTAAGGCGACTGCGCCATCGCCGGAAGCTGGCAGATGGAATGGCAAACAACGACTCCTAGGAGCAACGAGAGGGTTTTCATAGGATGCGAGCTGGTGGGCTATACGAGACGACGCCGGGAACGGTAAAGCGGGAATTTCTCGAAGCTGTCGTGTTTTGGACATCATCTGGGCGGTGCGCACGGAGCGCTGCCCGATCTCTGCGTTCCAACACGGATTCGAGCATCGAATATGCCATCACTCCGTGTACTCCGGTTCCGTCGTCCGCGCCAGACCAGATGCTAATTTAGTTATCAGCCTCGCGCACGACCTGCACTCAAACTAGGCGAACGCCTTCCGAAGCAAGTCCACGCTCTTCGGCACCGCCGTCTCCGGGGCTTCCTTCCCTTCCATTTCCAGGGATACATACCCGCGGTATCCGGCTTCCCGGAGGATGGAAGCGATGCGCGGGTAATCCAGATCAAGCGTGTACCACTCGCCACCCCCGGGATAGGTCTTGGCCTGGACCAGTACCGCTCGCGGTGCGAGTCGCGCGATCTTGTCGTACGGATCTTCGAGAAAATTCCCCGTGTCGATCAATGCACCGAGCCACGGCGAATCGAGTGCGTTCAGGATGCGCTCCATTCCTTCCACCGTGGCGGTCAATCCCCAGTGATTCTCCAGCGCGAGCACCACACCCCGTTGCGCGGCCAGTTCCAGGCAGCGGTGGATGGATTCCAGGCACCACTTGAAGCCGTCGTTTTCGGTGTGCCCCGGCAGGACCGGCTCGATGCCGCGGGCCTTCATCAGATCGTCGAACGACGCGATCGTTTTCCACCGTCCGCTGTTCAGACGGATGCACGGAATGCCGAGCGCGTAGGCCAGCTCGATACACTTCTCGGTGTGAGCGATCCACTTGGCGCGTTCGGCGGGATTCGGAGAGACGAAATCCTGGTGAATCGATAGGCAGATCAAGCTCACCCCGGCCTGGAAAGCGCGCCGCTTGAGCTTCATACAATAAGCGTGCGTCGCGGCGTCGAGCGGTCCGAGCTCCTCCACGTCCATCTGCCGATGAAGGATATCGACTCCTTCGACGCCGAGCGCTGCTGAGCGATCGATGACGGTCTCGATGCTGACTTTCTCCGTCTTGAAATGCCAATACGAGTAGCTCGAAATACCCAGCTTCACCCGTCCGGCAGCAGCTTTCGCGGGAGCCGCTCCCGCGATCGCCGGGAGCGCGACGCCGGCCAAAGCGCCCGTGGCGAGGAATTGGCGACGTGTGACCATCGCCGACTACAGCTTGAGGCGTTCGTCTTCGCCAAGCAGTTCCTCAAGCGAGGACCAGCCTTGATCGTCCAACGCCTGGAACGCGTGAAGGTAAATCACGACCACGCGGGGATCGTGCCTGGTCAAAACGTCCTCGACGGCCGCCCGCAGCTTTTCCTTCTCAGGCGCGGCTGGGAGATTCTCGATCGTGCCGTTGCTATCATGCGGGATGCCGAGCGAATCAAGGAAGTCGCACAAGAGCTTGGAGTGCGCGCCGACCAGCCAGATCTGCAAGAGGTGAGCCGCCACCGACTCGTTCACCTTTTTACCCAGGACTTCGCGGAGCCAGGCATGCCGTTCCGCGCGAGGCTTCCGCTCCACAAAGATCGCGCGCAGCTTCCGCTGCTTGGTCAGCGTATCGATCGTCGCCTTGTAGAGCGGTTTTTCTTTCTCGAAAAGGAAGCCGAAGAGCTGGTCCGCCGCTTCCGGGGACATTCGGTCGAAGATCTCGTAGGTTTTCAGCATAAGCGAAGGGGGCGCGAGCGTAGGCCGCAGTGATTCCGAGGCAAGCGGCAACTCCTCCTCGCAAGCCCGGGTTTTGGAGCTTCGGTTGGCCGACGAAGCGCCGCGCAGCGAACCGGCCGCCAGGCGTTACACCGGATGCCCCGTCGTCACCAATCCGCAGGCAGATCGGTAAGCGTCGTTCGGAGAATGTTGCGGATCGCCTGCTTCTCGTCCGGTGGCAGATAGGCGTATTCGGGGTCGGGCGCGTCGCTCGAAAGCGCCCGATGAAGGCCGGCATAAACCTGCTGTTTCACTTCCACCGGCAAGCCCCGAAAGGCCGTGCTGTAGATCATGTAGCTGCAGCGATGCGCAAAGAGGCGCGTCTGTAAGTCGAAGTCCTTGAGCGCTCCGCCGCCTGCGGCGGTCCGCCGATCGCGCAGGAAATCCGCTTTGAATACGGCGTCTCCTTCGACGCCACCGGCGGGCAGCGGCACTTCATCAGCAAACAGCAGGTATCTCGTCAAAGGTCGCGCGAGCTCCTCCGGATCCGCCGCAGCCGCCCGGGCCCCGTATCCCGCTTCGATCGCGCGATTCACGAAGCCGATCTGATGCTCATGAACGAGCTGCGGCAGCACGTCGCTGGTCGCAGCGGGGTAGCGATCGAACTCGAAGAGCTTCCCGACCTCGATCGGCAGCTTCGTCAGCCCCTGTGGGGAAAGGCGCCCAACCAGATTCCCCAAATGCTCCGTGATCGCATGCCGGCCCGTGACGTACCACCCGCCAAAACGTTCCGAGAAAGGAATCCCGTGGCCGGTCTGCTCCTGGCGGAAGCTCACGAGACTGCCACCGGACACACCCGGCACGACGGACTTGACCACCAGCCCGGGCAAATCGCGGGTTTGCTCACCCGCATGACAATTCATGCAACGAGTCGAACGCTCGATCCGCACCGGCTCACCACGTCGAGGAATGTCCAGAATGTAGAAAATGCCGCCCGCCTGGGGATCGAGCGACACCACTTCAATCCGTCCGCCAGGGATGTATCCGATGTAAACGTCCTCGTTGAAAAACAACGCTCGTGGATTCGAGGGCGAGATCAGCCGCAGCTGGAGACTCGTGGTCGAGAACACCAGCATCTGGCTGGAAACCGGTATCTCCAGTGCGCGCAAAAGACTGACCAGGAACTCCTTCTCGTTGGCTGCCGTCAGCGTGACCTGGCCCGTCTCCAATTCTGTCTTGAACCGGGAAAACCGATCCGTGAGCGGACGCGTCCAGTAGTCGTGAGGCGGCGCGGCAAGATCGAGACTCCCGGCGCAGAGCGTGCCCACCCAGCCCACAGCAAACAGCAGGTTTAGCGATATGGCGCGACGCATCGCGCGTTCAGTAACCCGCCTTCGGCCCCGAGACAACCTCCGCGCCTCCCATGCACACATGAGAAGATTGCCTGCCGGTTCGAACGCCCACGGCGATTCGAGGAGAAACCTCGCGCCCGCCGAGCGACCGGTCGTCTGCGCCGTCCGAGAGACGCTTAGCGACGGTGGGACTCGAACCCACACGGGAGTAACCTCCCAGCAGATTTTAAGTCTGATGCGTCTGCCATTTCGCCACGTCGCCTTTAGTCGGGAAAACCGCAGAAGTCCTTGCTGCTGTGCTAGAATGCGAGAGCAAAGGCATGGTAGGCAATGAAACGCGCAGCAACCGTTCTCTGGAGTCTGCTCAGGCACAGCATGGCGCGCAGTCTAT
>JAQGOK010000150.1 GCA_028293645.1 Chthoniobacter sp. | reverse complement strand
CGCAGCTTTCGCGCGAGCTGAAGCTATTTATTGAGCTGCCAGACGGTGCGGCCAGCGACGATGGTGCGCACGGCTCGGCCTTTGAGTTCCCAGCCGCCGAATGGCGTGTTGCAACTGCGCGAGAGGGATTCTCCAGGGTGCACGGTCCATTCGAGATCCGGGTCGAGGAGCGTGACGTCGGCCACTGCGCCGACACTCAAAGTCCCGCGATCCAGCCCCAGCAAACGTGCGGGCTCGACGGTGAACATCTCGATCAAGCGCGGGAGAGAAATGGCCTTCTGCTGATGGACCAGGATGTTCAGGAACAGTCCGAGTTCCGTCTCCAGCCCAAGGATCCCGAACGGCGCCTGATCAAACTCCACCTCTTTCTCGAACTTCGAATGCGGCGCGTGATCGCTGGCCAGCACGGTGATCGTGCCGTCCGCGATTGCGGCGATCAGCGCGTCAATATCACGCCGCGTGCGCAGCGGCGGGTTCATTTTGTAATCCGTGTCGAAGCCGCGCAGCGACTCGTCCGTCAACGCGATGTGATGCGGGCAGACTTCGCCGCTCAGCTTCACTCCGCGGCTCCGCGCTTCGCGCAAGAGGCGCACACTTCCCGCCGTGCTCAGGTGCTGGCAATGCACCGGCGTATCGCAGAGTTCCGCCAGTAGCGCGTTGCGTTGCACGATGACTTCCTCGCCGGCCGCCGGCCAGCCGGGGAGGCCGAGCTCCGCGCTGACGCGGCCTTCGTGCATCACGCCTTTGCCGACGAGATTGTAGTCCTGGCAGTGATCCATCACCACGAGCCCGAACATGCGCGCATACTCGAGCGCGCGCCGCATCACCTCATGATTCTGAATGCAATGGCCGTCGTCGGTGAGCGCCACGATGCCGGCTTTAAACATCGAGCCGATCGGCGCCAGTTCCTCTCCAGCCAGAGCTTTCGTGATCGCGCCACTCACAAATACATTCACGCACCCTTCCGCCGCAGCCTTCTCCTTGATCCATGTCACGACGCTGGGATTGTCCACCGCCGGCGACGTATTCGGCATGCACACGACCGAAGTAAAACCACCCGCCGCCGCCGCTCGCGTTCCGCTGGCGATCGTCTCCTTTCCGGATTGCCCCGGCTCCCGCAGATGCACGTGGAGATCGATCAACCCCGGCGCGACGATGAGGCCGCGGCAATCGATCTCCGATTCGGTCGAGTCCCGAGTTGCCGGGTCTGAGTTTGCCACCAGCCGGCCATCCACGATGAGCAGGTCGCCGACTTCGTCGCGGTGATTGGCTGGGTCGATGATGCGACCAGCGCGGAGAAGCAGCGAATTCATTGAGCGGATCGAGCCGTCGGTGATAGCTTCCGCGCCATGCGTGAAGTGATTTTTGAAGTGCGCGAAGATGAGCTCGATGGAGGTTTCCTGGCCGTTGCTCTCGGGCATGCGATCCACACGGAGGCAGAGACGCTTGAGGAATTACGCGCGAACGTGAGGGAGGCGGTGGAGTGCCATTTTGACGACTCCGATGAAGCACCGCGGCTCATTCGGCTGCACTTCGTCCGCGACGAAGTACTGGCGCGGTGAAGCTGCCGCGGAACGTCAGCGGAGCTGATCTGGCTCGTGCGCTCCGGCGACTCGGCTACGAAGTGACCCGGCAGCGGGGTTCGCACACGCGGATCACGACGGAGCGCGATGGGCAGCACCACGAAACGATCCCAAGCCACGACCCGATCAAGCCGGGCCTGCTCTCTTCCATCTTGAAGAGCGTCGCACAGCATCACCGGATCACGTTGGATGCGTTGCTCGAACTGCTGGACCTTTGAGTGACGGTGATGCGGCCGGCTCATGACGGCGCCTGCGCGCCTGCGCAGAGGTAGAGCACGGCCATCCGCACCGCGAGACCGTTGGTGACCTGATCGAGGATGACGCTGCGGCTGCCATCGGCGAGCTCGCTGTCGATCTCGACGCCGCGGTTGATCGGACCGGGATGCATGATCAAGGCGTCCGGTTTCAAGCGCTCGGCGCGCGCTTTCGTCAGGCCGAAGAGCGCAGTGTACTCGCCGAGCGAGGGGAAGTACTCCTTGCGCTGCCGCTCGTGCTGAATGCGCAGGAGATTCACCACGTCCGCGTCGGCCAGGATGGAGTCGAGGTCGTGCGTAACCGTGACACCGAGCTCTTCGAATACACGCGGCACGAGCGTGCTCGGTCCGACCAGCGTGACTCGGGCGCCGAGTTTGAGGAGCGCGTGGATGTTCGAGCGAGCGACGCGGCTAAAGAGAATGTCGCCGACGATCGCGACGTGGAGACCGGCGATGCGGCCCTTCTTCTCGCGAATCGTGAAGGTGTCGAGCAACGCTTGCGTCGGGTGCTCGTGCGCGCCATCTCCGGCGTTGATCACGCTGGCATGCAGGCGCTCGGCGAGGAACTGCGCGGCGCCGGCGGAGCTGTGCCGCAAGACGATGATGTCGGCGTGATTCGCCTCGAAAACTTTCGCCGTGTCCTTGAGCGTTTCACCCTTTGTGAGGCTCGAATTCGACGCGCTGATATTGATCACGTCGGCGCTCAGCCGGTGCGCGGCGAGCTCGAAGGAAACGCGCGTGCGGGTGCTCGGCTCGACGAAGAAATTGATCAGCGTCTGCCCGCGCAAGGCTGGCACCTTCTTGATCTCACGCGTTCCGACCGTTTTGAAAGCGGCGGCCGTGTCGAGGATCGTGGTGATTTCCGCGGGACTGAGTTCCTGAATCCCAACGAGATCCTTGCGACTCCAGGAGGTGGCGCCCGGCGCGCCGGAATCGAGCTGATTCAACGGAGTTCGCTCACGAAACGCGCGACGCTGAGGAGATCACCGACTTGCTCATGCGGGCGATTAATCCCGCCTCGGGCCGGCAAGTCAACTCACCGGAAAGGTGGACCGGATTTCCCGTCGCGGGGCCGCGGAACTTGCGCCATTGTTGACGTATGAAATTCCTCCCGTTTCTGTCCTGCGCTCTGCTCGCCCTCCACGTTCAAGCTGCGCCCGACCCGGTGCAGGCTCTGTTAACCGAAGCGCAGGTGGCGCATGCGCGGGGCGACCTCGAACTCGCCAAAGCGAAGTACCAGTCCGTGCTGCAGATGGATCGAAAAAACATCACGGCGACAGCGTATCTCAAGCGCATCCAGGTGGAGGAAGCGAAAGGCGGCAAGGGAGGTGGCCAGGAGAAGCAACTCGCGCGGCTGATCGTGCCGGCGGTCCAATTCCGGGATGCGGAGCTCTCCGCAGCGCTCGATTATCTGAAGCAAACCGCGTCGAAGCTGAGCGAGGGCAAGCAGGCGGTGAACTTCGTGGTGCAGGTGCCCGAAGCACAGGCGAAGACGCCGATCACTTTGAACCTGACCAACGTCCCGTTCACCGAAGTGCTGCGCTATGTCGGCGACCTGGCGAGCGTCAGCTTTTCCTTCGATCCCTATGCGATCACGGTGCGGCCCAAAGCAGGCGCGACGGCAGCGGCGACTTCGGAGCCGGTGGCAAAGTAGTTAGTAAAGCACTCGCGTGAGATAGAGTCCGTCCGCCGGGGCGGCGAAGCTGGTCTTGATCGAACCCGCGCCGGCGAGCAGTTCGCGAATCCACGATGCTGGTGCGCGATGTTGCGCGCAGCGCATGAGGGTGCCGGTAAGCAGGCGGACCATGCGGTA
>JAQGOK010000131.1 GCA_028293645.1 Chthoniobacter sp. | reverse complement strand
GATTGCACCAGGCTGCGCGACAAGGTGCTGCGCGAGTTGGCCGCTCCGGTCTTGTTCGTGCAAGGCACTCGGGACGCGCTTTGCCCGCTGGAAGTGCTCGCGCAGGTCCGTCGAGAGATGCGTGCGCGGAACGAACTGCACGCGGTCGAAGGTGGCGATCACTCGCTGAACGTCACCAAGCGCCAGCTCAAGGCCAGCGTTGAAACGCAAGAGATGGTCGATCGCCGGACCTTGAGCGCGATCCAGCAATTTGTTTCCGCGCAGATCACCGCAGTTCGTTAACTCAATGCCCAAGAAGCAGCTCATCGAGGTGGAAGGTCGCGAGCTGGCGATCTCGAACGTGGAGAAGCTTTATTACCCGGAGAGCGGCTTCACCAAAGGCGAAGTCATCGCGTTCTACTCCGAGATTGCCGCCATCATCCTGCCCCATCTGCGGGATCGGCCACTAACTCTCAAGCGTTATCCCGAAGGCGTGAACGGCGAGCATTTCTACGAGAAGAACGCGCCATCGCATACGCCAGCATGGGTGAAGACCTTCGCCATTCCGCGCAGCGAAGGTGGGGCGGATATCCGCTACGTGCTTTGTAATGACCGAGCCACACTCGTCTGGGTCACCAATCTAGGTGATATCGAAAAACACGTGCTCCTCTCCCGCGCGCCTTACCCGGAGCAGCCGACCTCGATCGTCTTCGATCTCGATCCGGGTGAGCCCGCGAACATCCTGCATTGCGGACAGGTCGCACTGCATCTGAAAGGCTTATTGGCGTCCCTGAACCTGGAGTCGTTTGTGAAGGTTTCTGGTTCGAAAGGGCTGCACCTCAGCGTCCCGCTGAACAGTGGCGTGGCTTACGAAGTCACACAGCCCTTCGCGAAGGCGATTGCGGAACTGGCCGCGCAACAGCTTCCCGCAATGGTCGTCTCCGAGATGGCCAAAACGCTTCGACGGGGGAAGGTGCTTATCGACTGGAGCCAAAACTCCGACTTCAAGACGACCGTCTGCGTGTACGCGATGCGCGCCAAGCAGGGAGAGCCGTTCATCTCGATGCCGGTTGGTTGGGACGAATTGAAGAAGGCGGTAAAAAGCGGCGACGAGAAGAAGCTCTTTTTCACGCCAGCTGCGGCAGTCAAGCGTCTGAAGAAGGTCGGCGACTTGTTTGAATCGGTGCTTACTTTGGAGCAGACGCTACCCACCGCGTTTACCGAAGCCCTGGCCGCTGGTCCGACGCCGAAGCTCTCCTCATGGCCGCGCAACCGCAGTAAGTCGGGCGAGGATCGCGACAAGAGCCTCCGCGAATACGCCGCGAAACGTGATCACTCGCGAACCCCTGAACCAGCAGCCCGTCCTTCACCAAAAAAGACGGACCGCAAAGGTGTCCATCGTTTCGTCATCCAGAAACATGAAGCGAGTCATCTCCACTACGACTGGCGGCTCGAGATGCAGGGAGTGCTTCGCTCTTGGGCGGTGCCGAAAGGTCCACCCACGAAGCTGCGCGAGGCGCGGCTCGCGATGCATGTGGAAGATCACCCTCTGGAATATGAGACCTTCGAGGGAACGATCCCGCCGGGTAACTACGGCGCCGGGACGGTGATGGTTTGGGACCGAGGTGAATACGAGGACTTAACCGGCAATCCCGCCGCCGCGTACCACGCGGGCAAAATGCATCTCATCATGCGCGGCACCAAGCTCACGGGTGAGTGGATCCTCGTGAAGGACCGGCGCGAGGAGGGTAACAAGTGGCTGCTGATCAAAGCAGGCGAAGCGATGGAGGCATTCTCCAAAGAAGTGGACGATAGCTCAGTCGTAAGTGGTCGCACGATGAGCGAGATTACCAGAGCCAACGATGCGCAGTGGCAAAGCAACCGACCTGCGAGCGCAACGAAGGCCAGTGGACCTCGCGCGAAATCCAGAACTGTCGCACCCAGGTTCATTGAGCCAATGCAGTGCAAGGCCGTCACGATCTTACCGGCGGAGGCGAACTGGACTTTTGAGATGAAGTTTGACGGCTACCGCTGCATTGCGGTGAAGCATGGGGCCGAGCTCACCCTCTTTTCGCGGAACGAAAAGATCCTCAACGATCGCTTTCCAAAGGTGGTGGAAGCCCTCCTCGCGATCGATGCGGACTTCGTACTCGACGGCGAAATCGTCGCTCTGGATGAGCAAAGCAAACCTTCCTTTCAGCTCTTGCAGAACACCCTCTCACGAGCATTGCCGACCTACCTCTACGCATTCGACTTACTGAATGCCAATGGTGTAGCGCTGCACACGAAGACTATCGAGCAGCGCCGGGAACACCTCATTGAGTTGTTGGCTCAAGCGGCCGATCCCTTGCGGATGTCTCCCCTACTCCAGGCGCCCGGAGACAAGGTCCTGAAAGCGGTGCAGAAGCTTGGTTTGGAAGGCGTAGTAGGCAAACGGAACGGATCGCTTTATGAACCCGGGGAGCGCTCCGGCGCGTGGATCAAACTGCGGACGAACCGCGAGCAGGAGTTTGTCATCGGCGGCTACGTCCCCGGCGCGCATGGATTCGATTCCCTCCTGGTGGGTCTCTATGAAAGCCGAAGGTTGATCTTCGTTGCGAAGGTGAAGAACGGCTTTGTGCGTCGTATCCGGGATGAGATCTTCCCGCCACTCAAGCAACTTACCGCCAGGACGTGTCCCTTCACGAACCTTCCCGAAAGGAAGGCCTCCCGCTGGGGCGAGTCGCTTACGGCTGAGAAGATGAAAGAATGTCGATGGGTTAAGCCAAAGCTCGTCTGCCAGGTGGCGTTCCTCGAATGGACCGATGCAGGGCATCTGAGGCACTGCACTTTCCTCGCCATGCGAAGTGATAAGGACCCGCGCCAGGTCGTGCGGGAAACCTGACGGGCAACTTGGCAGGAAATGTGGAGCACTCAGTCCTCCGCGGGAAGGGACATCCACCGGGAAGACGGTGAAGCTCTTGGTCCGTTCCAGCTGACGGGAAGCCGTTCGACGGCCACGGCGTCGCACCGGACGTGCTGCTCGAACCGTCACCCGAATACCACATGGTGGACCGGACAACGTGCTCGCCGCAGCAGTGGAGCGAATCCGACTCACTCGTTAACGGATCATTCGCCCGCCTGATGTCCGGCATAAGCCGAGGAAGTTTTAGGGTAAGTAGATGGAACGCACTTCCCCCGCCTTCTGCTCCTTGACGGCACCTGACGCGCCGCATGTCATCCGGAGATGCACCCGATCATCCCTTCCCGTTGGTCCGTTCCTGCGATTTTCCAACAACGGCTCGGTGAAAAGGTGGGCCGGCAACGCTTGATGGTCGCGGATGAGCACTTGCTTTTGATCCTTCACAAATTGCCGGTTCCGGGTGCAGAGGAACGTGAGCCGCTGCTTTTTTGGCGCAATCCGCAGGGCGATTGGCAATCCACCGAATCCGGCTCCGGCCTCGCGAACCTCAAGGAGCACATCACCGTTTTCGACGGTGCTGCAGAAAAGCTGGAGACCAGGCTCAACGCTCAACCAACCGCGGACGCCTATTTTGCGGTGCTCCAGGAAGCCACGCCGCTCCTGCGTGCTGCGCGCAATCTAACCGGCGTGCTGCAACAAGCGCGCGAAGCCGTATCCGGCGATCGGCACATTCTCCTCGCCCGCGACGAAGCGGTCGAAATCGAGCGGCACCTGGAACTGTTGCACAGTGAGGCCCTGCACGGCCTCCAGTTCCTTGTCGCCAGCCGCACCGAAGAGCAGGCCCGGCTTGGTGAACAGTTGGTCGTCTCCAGCCACCGTCTTAATCTCCTGATGTCGCTCTGCCTCCCGGCGACCGCGTTGGCTTCGGTGCTCGGCATGAACATCCGACATGGATTGGAGGGCCAGGGAACCTGGATCTTTTGGGCCGTGCTCGCGGCAGCGGTCGTTCTCGGCCTGATCGTGGTCGCATTGGTCGCTGCTCCCGCGAAACCGCGCCGCCGCCAACTGCCTGCTCCGCGACCGATCTGAGAACCTTGGCGAACCAATGGGCGCACCGTCACATTCCACAGCTCTCTACGAGCAAGTAGCCGACAAGGTCGAGAAGCTGATCCGCGCCGGCACGATCCGCGCCGGTGATCGGATTCCTTCGGTGCGACGGGCTTGTGCGCAGCATGGCGTTAGTCTCACCACGGCCGTGCAGGCATATCTTACCCTCGAGAATCGTGGCCTGATCGAGGCGCGGCCGAAGTCAGGCTTCTTCGTGCGTTCGCAGTTCCGAGATGCCGTGTTGGAGCCGCCGACTTCCCAGCCGAGACACTCGGCGACGGCGGTCGGCGTCGGCAGCTTGCAGTCGCGCATCTTCGACGCCGCACGCATGCCGGACGTCGTGCCGCTCGGCGCCGCCTACCCGGGTGCGGAGCATCTACCGGTGGCGAAGTTGAGTCGGATCATGGCTTCGGTTGCTCGGAGTGCAGGCGCACGCGGCATCAGTTATGACATGCCGCCGGGCTCCGAAGTGCTGCGTCGCCAAATCGCCAAGCGGTCGCTTGATCGCGGACTGAACCTTTCGCCTGACGAGATCCTCACCACCTGCGGTGGCACCGAAGCGCTGGCCATCTGCCTGCGGGCGGTGACGAAGTGCGGCGATGTCGTGGCGGTTGAATCGCCTACTTACTTTGGAGTGCTTCAACAAATCGAGGAACTTGGCCTGAAGGCAGTTGAGATCCCGATGCATCCACGCGACGGGATGAATCTGGACGCCCTCGAACGCGCCTTGAAAAGCCGGCGCATCGCCGCCTGCCTCGCGGTGCCGAATTTCAACAACCCGCTTGGCTCGCTGATGCCGGACGCGAACAAACAGCGGCTCGTGGAGATTCTCGCCCGACGGGACGTGCCGCTGATTGAAGACGACATCAACGGCGGTCTTCATCACAGCGGCAATCGTCCGCGAGCGGCTCAGTCATACGACAAAGACGGCCGAGTCATGCTCTGCGGATCATTTTCCAAAACGCTGGCCCCGGGTTACCGCGTCGGCTGGGTGGTGCCGGGTCGATATTACGAGAAGGTGAAAGCGCTCAAGCTCGCCAGCACGCTCGCGACCGGCTCGCTGCCGCAACTCGCGATCGCCGAGTTCATGGCGAATGGTGGTTACGATCATCACCTGCGCTCGTTGCGGCGGAACTTCGCAGCGCAAATCCGACAAATGAGCGATGCGGTCGTGGAAGCATTCCCGGCGGAGATCAAACTCACACGCCCTTCCGGCGGCTTTGTGCTTTGGGTTGAGCTGCCGCAGAGTGTCTCCGCCCTGAAGCTTCACGAACGCGCACTCGCTGAGAAAATCAGCATCGCTCCGGGACCGATGTTCTCCGCGACGCAAAGCTTCCAGAATTTCATTCGCCTGAACTGCGGCCATTCGTGGTCGCCCGAGATCGAGCGCGCAGTGGGAATCCTTGGCGGTTTAGTGAAGAAACGCCGGTAGCAACCGCGCAGGGCGCTGTATCTGTTCACGGCGCCGAAGTGCGCATCTGTATCTGGTGAGCGCGCACCGCTGACGTATTCTCCGTCATGCCAAACGAACTCGTTTTCCTCCTTCGCCTCGTTGCCTCCGGCGTCTTCGTCGTCGCGCTCTACGCTGGCTACTACATGTTCAAAAACTACGAGCGGCTCTTCGGCGTTGACCCGAACATGCCCAGCGAGGGGCAGAGCTCCCGCGCCTACTCCCAAGTCCAGGTGTTCGCCATTTGGTCGCATATCCTTTTGGCCAGCGGCGCCTTCGCTCTCCTGCTCCACTAAAGTCTGCCCGGCGCGTTGACGCTGATTCTCCCGACGCTCCCGATGGCGCGGAGCGCGAAAAAGTGCCAGTCTGCGGGCCATGCCCAAACCTTCGACCGTGGCGCAGCCCGCGGAACTGCTCCCATATCTCTTCGCCACCTGGCCGGAGGTGAAGCGAAAGCAGGTGCGCACGTGGCTCAAGCACCAGGCGGTCACGGTGAACGGCCGGGCGATGACGCAGTTCAATCACCCGCTCCAGCCCGGCGATGTCGTCGCGATCCGCGACGATCGTTTTGCGATCCCGAAGACGATGCTCGGCGCCGGCATCAAGATCTACCTGGAGGACGCGGCGCTCATCGTCATCGATAAGCCGGAGAATCTCCTGAGCATCGCGAGCGAAGCGGAAAGCGAGAAGACGGCCTATTTCCAACTCACCGACTACGTCCGCCGCGGCAATCCACTCGGACGCGAGCGCGTGTGGATTGTGCACCGCCTGGATCGCGAGACGTCGGGGCTGATGGTTTTTGCGAAAACGGAGGAGGCCAAGGCCGCGCTGCAAGGGACCTGGGACACGGCGGAAAAACGCTACGAGGCTGTGGTCGAAGGGCGACTCAAAGGCGACGCCGGCACATTCGAGTCGGACCTCGATGAGACCAATCCCTTCAAGGTCCGTAGCGCGCCGCGCAGCGAGTTGACGCGGCACGCGGTGACGCACTATCGGGTGATCGCCCGCCGCGAATGGCGGACGCTCGTCGAGCTAACCCTCGAAACCGGCCGACGACATCAGATCCGGGTGCATCTTGCGGATGCCGGATGCCCGATCGTTGGCGACAAGAAGTATGGCGCAAAGTCCGATCCCGCCGAACGGCTCGGCCTGCACGCCTGCGCCCTGCGCTTCCGCCATCCGACCACGGGAGCCGAGATGAAGTTCGAGTCACCAATGCCACGCGAGCTTTCGAAGCTGGTGTGAGAAGCGGTCTTCAAGCCGGGGAGTGTTTGCTGATGTTCGCCGGTGCTGCCCGACTTTGGCACCTAAAGTCATCGGACCTCGCATCGTCCTGGCGAGCTTCGAGCCGCTGAGTTAGTCCCCCGACCGCTTGGCCCATACGTATCGGTTCTCTTCGCGAAGAGCCGGGTTCCTTACTGCCGGTCCACCCGCAGCCGCAGAAACATCTGTGGTGCATCGCCAATCAGCTTCCAGGCAATGGGGAATGGGCCGCTGCCTTGATGGACGCCGAGGACCGACCACGTCGCGTTGTCGCTGGACGCTTCCACGACGTAGTTCACGTCACTGCGGTGTTTGCGGTAACTCATCGCGAGCGTGTCATCGACGACCTGGTAAACAGGCAACTCGCTCGCGCTCGCCGCGGCGGGATCGAGGCCAAGCCCGTACTCAACGAGCAACGGCACGCCGTCACCATCCCCATCACTCGTATCCAGCGTCGCGAGCGTGATCTGACGGTCGCTCTTCCATTGTTCAAAAAGCGTAAAGGAACGGCCGTTGGCGTTCGTGCTGAAAGGCGATTCGCCTGCACCGTTGGAGGCGCGCAGGCGGTAATGAACGGTGGTATTCGGGGCCGCGATCCTATCGGTGAAGCTCGTGATGTCCCACGGAAGCTGGGCAATCGCCATCCAGCCGTCGCTGCCGTTGGCACTGCGCTCCAGCGTCCATGCCTGCTCCGCCGGCAAGTCGCTCCATGAGACGAGGACGCTGGATGTGCTTTGCCCCGTGACCACCAGACCCGTGGGCGTGGCCGGGGGCGACGACCATCCATCCCCGAGCAGCCGCGCAACGCGCGTTGGCGTTCCGACCCCGAAAGATGTGAATGACCCGCCGATGACCACCCGAGTGTCCGGCGCCACCGCCAGAGCTTCGATGCTTTCCGTGGTTCCGGCGCCCGGCTGGAAAGTCGTGTCGAGCGTGCCGTCCGCGTTGAGTCGAGCAAGGTTGCGCCGCACCACGCCGGCCACATCCGTGAAGGAACCAGCAATGACGACTTTGCCGTCGGGTTGCGGAGCCATCAGCGAGACATGCGCATTGGGGCCAGTCCCTGGATTAAAGGACAAGTCCAGAGTTCCATCGTTGTTAAGCCGGGCAATCCGGTTGCGAGTCACTCCATTAATCTCGGTGAAGTATCCACTCACCAGGATCTTGCCAGTGTTCAGCGCCGCGACCTGCTCGACGGTCGAGTAAACGCTGGGCGGCGCGAACGACGGGTCGAGATCGCCGTTGGAAAGCAGGCGCGCCACATATCGACCGCCGCCGGAAGAAAACCACCCGCCCACGACAATGCGGCCGTCCCTTTGCAGAGACACTGTCTCGACGCCGTCGGTAATCTGCGCCGTGAAACTCGAGTCAAGCGAGCCGTCGGAATTCAACCTCGCGAGATAAGATCGGGACACTCCATTAACCTTTAAGAATGACCCTCCGAAGAGGACGCGCCCATCAGTCTGGATGCCAATAGCGAAGGGCCTTGTGGACAGTTTCGGATCCCCGAAGCTCGTGTCCAACGACCCGTCCGCATTCAGCCGCGCGAGGTATGAACGCGGGGTTCCCGCTACGCTCGAGAAGTAGCCCGCGATGATCAGCTTGCCATCTGCCTGCGACTCGACGCCGGTGACTGAGCTGTTCGGGCCAGTACCAGGATCGAAGGACGGATCTACCGACCAGTCCGGCATCAACCGAGCGATGAATCTCCGAGCACCCCGTGCATGGCCGAAAAACTCCCCCCAATGATGACCCTTCCATCTGGCTGGATCGCGACAGCGGTGATGTTACTACCCGCGCCCGTGCCGATGGCATTTGGATCGAGGGAACCAGCACCTGTCCAGACAGTGGCGTCGGTGGTGGCGCTGACTGCCGCGCTGAAGGCGCCGTCCCCGTTCGAGTTCGTCGCTTTGACTCTATAGAAATACGCGGTTCCTGGGGTGAGACCTGAGTCCAGCAGCGAAGTTGTTCCCTGCGACGCGAGCGGCGCCCAGCCATCCAACCCGTTGAGGCTGCGCTCGATCCGGTAGGAGGAGGCATGGCTGACGAAGTTGAACGTGAAGAGAATCTGCGAAGCTGAGAGCGCCTTGGCAGCAAGGTTGGTCGGGATACCGGGAGGAAGGCTGCCGGCATCACCATAAAGTCGCGCTACACTCGAGATGGACGTTCCCGCAAAAGTGGTGAATTCGCCGACGACCACGGCCTTGCCATCGGAGGTCACACTCAGGTCATGGATGGGCGCATTCGCTCCACCGGTGGGGTTGAACGTGGTATCCAGATCCCAATAAGTGGAGGGGGAAAAAGAGTTGCCAGTGACCGACTTGATCCGAGCGAGGCGGCTCCGAAACTGGCCATTCACCGTCATAAAATCCCCGCCGATGAGCAGCCGCCCGCTGTGTACAGCAATCGTGCGGACTCTCCCATCCGCTACGATGTTGAAGCCCATGTCCAGCGGATCGGACGGGGTGAATGATAGCTGCACGCCGGCCAGACGTGCTCTCGCGGAGGTTCCGAAATTCAAAAAATCTCCGCCCACGATCAGCAGGTTGTTACCGAAGGTGCCGGGGGAAAAGGCTAACGCGAAGACCGCTCCATCCGGTCCGCCGCTGCGGTTGAAAAATCCCAGAGAATTGCCGCTCAGTTCAGCCAATCGGCTGCGGGGGGTATCATTAAACGTGGTGAAAGCCCCCCGACGTAGACCGTGGCTCCATTGGTAGCCAAGGCATAGACGGATCCGTTTGCGCCCGTCCCGCTGAACGACTGATCGATGCTGCCCGAGCTGAGCAGCTTCGCGTAACGACCTCGATTCACGCCATTGATCTGGGTGAAATCGCCGCCGACGTGGATTGATCCACTGACCACCAGCACCGCATACACCGCTGCATTGGCTCCGGTGCCTGGATTGAAAGTCGTGTCGAGAGCCCCGGTCGCGGTCAGCCGGGCGATCCGACTCCGCGCGACGTTATCGACCAGGAGGAAGTCGCCGCCGATCACCAGCTTGCCGTCCGTCTGGAGCGCCACCGCGTTGACGATCCCGTCTGCGCCAATCCCTGCCGCGAAACTCGTGTCCAGAGAGCCATCCACATTGAGCCGGGCGACGCGGCCTCGGGCCACTCCGCCGATCGAGGTGAAATCGCCGGCGATGATCACTTTTCCATCACTCTGCGTCACCACGGCCTTCACGATGCCCGGCTGCGCACCGTTTTGAATGTTGGCCGGGGTAAACCCTGCGTCGAGCCCTCCGATTTGCGCAAAAAGCTGCGCGGCTCCAGCGAGCCAAAGCACTCCTGCAAACATCTTCGGGGGGAACCATCCAACCCTGCTCAGCACATTCATGAAGCTGCTCCTCGTAACGGAAAGCAGCTCTTTCGCTAGGATTAATTTCTGCTGATCAGATCGCGTCGCTGAACAGCGCCGCATTCTGGCCAGAAGCTCGCATCATGTTCTCTGCTCTAGAACGATTGCGGTAATTAGGCGGTGACAACGCGCTGCGCGGCGCTCTAGTCACGCGCTCATGAAGGCGGCCCCCGAAGTGTGCGTGTGGAAACGATCGTTGGTATTGAGCCGAGGCTGGCTGGCTGCCCTGGCTGGGTGGCTCAGTTTGGCGGGGCTGGAATGTCGCGCGCAGGAAGAAGTCTGGATCGACCCGACCGGCGGAACGGGAGCTTGGTCGCTTGGAACCAATTGGCTCGATGGAACGGCTCCGGCCGGGGCCGGCAGCACGTCGCTCACGCTTCGCTTTGCCACCTCGATCGGGACGACCGCGGTCTCGAACCACGACCTGAACGATGTATTTCAGGTCAAGCGGCTCTCTTTCGAACAGCCGCTGGGTCGCGCCCTTACCCTCAGCGCGGCAAGTGGGCGTTCCATTTCCTTCAGCGGCACCGGTGCGCGGATTACCCAAGCTGGCACCGGCGCGATTTCGATCACTGCACCCGTCGTCCTTAAGCCGGCGGATAACGTGGTGACGATCGACGGCGGCGGTCTGGGGAACCTCACAATTTCCGGTCCGCTGAGCGGGCTCGGTTCCACTCAGACGTTGCGCATCAATCCGATCGCCACCTCTCCCAATGGCGCGGTCGTGACGCTCTCGGGAGTGAATACCATCTCCGGAACAGTCGCGTTGTCGGCGGGCAATCTGGCAATCGGCCAGTCGGCACTCGGGAGCGCAAAGCTGCGGGTCCAGGGTGGGACGGTGCGGTTTATTACGCCGGACAGCATCATCTCCAGTCCGGTCGAGCTGGAGAGCGATCTGGTCGTGAGCGGCTCAAACACCGCCTCGTTAGCCGGTCAGCTGTCGAGCATCACGCCGGGAACAGGGATCAGCCTGCGGACCGGCACCAGCAACTCAACGCTCCAGCTCACGGCAGCATCCCCCTACAGCGGGGCCACCATCGTGGATTTCGGACTCACCTCGCATACCCCGTATGCGGACGCAGGGATTCTGCGCATTGCCGAGAACGGCTCCATCTTGAACACGTCCGCGATCGAGATACGCGCCGGGGGAACGCTTGCCATCGACACGCTGGAGAGCGGAACGACGAATCGGGTCGCGGACAACTTGCCGATTAACTTACGCGGAGGTCGGTTGCTCATCGAGGCGGTGAACAGCGGCGCATCCGCGCAGATCGAGAAGGTCGGTCCGGTGAACATCTCGGGATTTGCTTCGATCTCCGCGGGACCTACCGAGCGTGACGTCGATCTCGTTGCGGCCTCGCTCACCCGTGTGCAACGCGGCACCGTGCTCTTTCGCAGTCCGACGATGGGAGGATCCACGGCGGCAGGCGCGCGGATCGTCTTCACCACCGCACCGACCGGCCTCGTGGGAGGCGGCGGCACGGGCGCAAATCAAAGCATTCTCCCATACGGGATCGGCGACGAGATGGAGAACGGTGCCGGGACGGGCCTGGTGACATACGGAGGCGCGGGTGGCGTGCGGCTGCTCGACGTAGCGACCGAATACGCCGCCACGCTCCCGGCTGCGGCAGCAACAAACAACGTGCGCCTGACCGAGCCCGCAATCCTCGCTGGCGACACCACTGTGAACGCGCTCGTGCTTACTGGCGGCGCCCACTTGGTTAGTGGCAGTGGAACTCTCTCTGTGGCGAGCGGCACCATCATTTCCAATCCAAGTAATCACAGCGCGTCTCAAATCACCGTCCCCCTCGCGTTCGGGGCGGCGGAAGCACAAATCTTCGCGATCAAAGATCTGTTTGTCTCAGGGCTCTCGGGTTCGGGAGGATTGACGAAGTCTGGAAGCGGCACGCTCTACCTTTTCGGCACCAACACCTTCTCCGGCCCGCTAACGGTGAATGCGGGATTGGTCGGCTTTAGCCAAATTGCTCAGCTCGGGACGGACACCGGCGCCCTTCGCCTAAATGGCGTCGGAGCAGGATTGACCTACATCGGGGCAACAGCGCGCTCGTTCACTCGGTCCCTCGAGATCGCCACCGGCTTTGGTGCCGTGGAATCGTCAAACAGCTCCGGAACGCTCGTAATGGATGCTCCGATCACTGGAGGGGGCGGACTGCGCGTCGGTGCGGGTGGTCTCGGCACGGTCCGATTGAACATCGCGAACTCTCACACCGGTCCCACTGTGGTTTCGAGCGGAACGCTGGAGTTTGCGGACGACGCGGTGTTTGGCTCGGGAGAAGTTTGGATCGGCGGAAACCTGCGACTCCTCGCTCCCTGGACGACGTCGCGCACGATCCACATCCCCGGCAGCGGCGGAAACCCGAACAACGTGGACCTCCGGCAGAATGTGGACACGAACGGTTTCGACGCCGTCTGGAACGGCTCGCTGTCTGGCTTTGCTGCGCTCACCAAGAGCGGAGCGGGGACCCTCGCCGTCACCAGGCCGGTGCCATTCCTGGGTAGCGTCACGGTCAACGGCGGAACGATGGTTCTGCGCGGAAACGGAGCAATCCAAAGCGATCGTGTGACGGTAGCGAGCGGAGGTGTATTCCAGCTCGATGGCACCGGAGCCACCGGCCCAAGGGTGAAATCGAGTCTGGCGGCAACACTGACGGGAGGTGAAATCCGGTTGGTGGGGGATGCGACAAACGCCGTGCGGGAGGACCTCGGCTCACTGCGGGTCGTCCCCGCGTCGCTCGGCAGCAACATTGCGCTGGTCACGCCAGGCAGCGGTTCCGTGACCCTGCAGATCAGCACTTTGAGCCGTCAGAACGCTGAGTTGCTGGTGCGCGCGAATTCGCTCGGCGGTGCGAGCGGGACCGCGTTTCAACGGCTCCGATTCACCACCCTTCTCGGGGCGAGGGACGGCATCAACCCCGGGATCTATACGACGCCCGGCGGCATGGGTGGCGAAAGCCTCACGACCGACAACGCCAACAGTGACGCCGCCGGAGTGATCGGGCTGCAATCCCTCGCCCCGAGCTACGTGGCGACGACTCTGTTGCAGAATCCTGCGACTCCTCCGACCACAAACGCGCTGATCCAGCCCGGCGCGACCACGGCCGGCAGCAGCAACACCGTCCGCAGCCTTACCTTCGAAAGCGGAGGAACCCTTTCGCAGTCGGCCTCGCAGACACTCACGCTCAGCAGCGGGCAGGTGCTCGTTCGGTCCGGGGCGGGACCGGCCACGCTCTCCGGAGGAACGCTCGCGTTCGCATCGCAAGGCGGAACCGTGGGGCTCTTCGGCGATCTGGTGCTCGACGCCGCGGTCAGCGGGAGTGCTGGTTGGACGAAAATCGGACCAGGTGTGCTGACGCTCGGCATCCAGCCCGCGGGCGCCGCGGCGCTGACGATCGGCAGCGGACCAGTCCGCGTGTCGTCGCCGACCGCACTGGCGCATCAGGTGGTTCCTTTTGGAGGCCTCCGCGCTCTTTTGGATCTTGCTGGCAATGATACCACGGTGGGCGGGTTAAGCGGGACCGGTTCGGTGAACCTCGGCGGGGCTACCCTGACCCTCGGGAGTACGGGAGCATTCTTCCAGGCTTCTCCGACATTCCTCGGGCCCGGTCAGGTGCGGATCGAGGACGGAGGCGAGCGGATCCAATTGCGCATCCTGAATGTCCGAAGCGCGCCCGGCGGTGCTGCCGTCACCCTCGCCTCTGGACGCTTTAGTTATCACGACTCGAATGCCATCAATCCCACTCCGCTCACCCTGGCTGGCGGCGTGCTCGAGATCCCGAGTGGGTTCCGGGTTCCGCTGATTCTCACCGGCGCCGCGCGGATCGGCTCCAGCGGATCGATTGCCGCGCCAGCCACGATCACCGGACCCGGTTCCTTGCACCTTGAAGGACCAGACACCGTAACCCTTGAGGTCGGTGCCCGGCACAGCGGCGAAACAGTCCTGTCCGGCAGCGGGAGTCCGACACTTAATTTGACCGGCGCAGATGGCGCGCTTCACACCACCTCGGCAATCCGCCTCATCGAATCTGGACGCCTTGTTGTTAACTACGGCACCAGTTCCTCCGAAAGGTTGAATGATGCCGCCCCGATTTACCTCAACGGCGGTCGCTTGATTGGTTTCGCCCCCTGGAACAACACAGCGGTCGAACGGATCGGCCGTCTCGTGGCGGGGTCCCGTGGTGAAATCGAACTACTGCCCAATACCCAGTTCTCCACCACCTCGGTGTTGGCTTTGCGACCGGCGGAGATTGTGCGCGAAAACCACGGAACGCTGAGGATCTTTGCGCACCGGCTCGCCAGTGTCGAAATGGGGCATCACGTGCAGATTCATCCTGCGGCTGTCCCAGAGTTGATCGGGGGTGGCGCGGCGAGTGGCCCAGGCCAAAGCATCGTTCCGTGGATCGTCGCAACGCCGAATGCTGCCAATGCAACTGTGACCTTCACGACGCATGACCCGATCCGCGGTCTTCGTCCGCTCGATCCCTCAACCGAGTTTGCGCAAGGTCTCGCCGGCGTTGGCGCGGCGACCGACAATCTCCGACTTTCCGGCACTCAGACGCTGGCAAGCCCGCTGACCGTCAACTCACTGCTCCTGAGCGAGCATGTTTCGCAGCCTGCGCTGAATGGTCCGGCGTCACTTGCCATCACCAGCGGTGCTGTGCTGATGGATGCGTCAACCGCCACCATCGCTGCGCCCCTGAACTTCGGGACGCAGGAGGCGCTCTTCCATGTCCACAAAGGTTACCTTTCGGTCAGCGGACAGATCAGCGGGGCGGGAGGATTGACCAAATCAGGGTCTCAGACACTCGCCCTCAGCGGAGACAATGTATTAAGCGGTGCGGTTCGGCTCCTCGACGGAACCCTCGCGATCACCAAACCGCAGGCGCTCGGGACAGGCGGCGACGCGTTGCACTTTGATGGAGGTGCTTTGCATTACAATGGGACCGGGCCGGCCACGATCACGCGTTCCATCCTCCTCGGAAGCGATGGGGGGCGCATCTCGAACGGCGACAGGGCGGCGACACTGACCATCTCCGGCAGCATCAGCGGCAGCGGAGCGATCAACCTCGGCGGGGAGGGAGCCATCCTTTTGACCGGGACCAGCGACTACACCGGCAAAACGACCATCAGCACCTCCGTAAAATTCAACTCCGATTCGGCGTTGGGGCAAAGCACTCACCTGCATTTTGACGCGGACGAATTGGAGCCGACGTTTGATTGGGTGACCTCCCGCGACCTGCATCTCAGTGGCAATGCGACGATTTCCACGGGCACCTTTGACGTGACACTGAACGGCCGACTTTTTGGCGAGAAACTGACCAAGTGGGGTACGGGGACACTGACCCTCCGCGATGCTGACGAGTTCTCGGGGGGCATCTCTGTCAGGCAAGGGGCCGTCGTGATCGAGGGTGCGCTCGCCGGGAATCCACTCGGCGAAAGTTTGGTTTTTATCGAGCGCGGCACGGCGGTGGGCAATGGCACTTGGGAGCGCAGCATTCACAGCTTTGGAACGCTATCTCCCGGACCGGGAATCGGCACAATCAGCGCCCGTGACGTGACACTGGTGTCGTCGCCTGATCCTTTGGGAAATGCGACGCTCGCTTTGGATATCCTTTCTGCCTCGGAATTCGATCGTCTCGTCGTGCGCGGCACGTTTGCCTTGGAAGGAAGCGTCGAACTTGAACTCACGCTGGGCTACAATCCGAGGGATGGCATGGATTCGTTTCTCGTGGTTGACCACAATGGCACCGATCCGATCACCGGCGCGTCGCCCCATTTGTTTCGCTTCAACGGCAACGATCTCGACGAGCGAGAGAGCTTCTTTGTGAACGGCCAGCAGATGCAGCTCAGCTACTTCGGTGGCGATGGGAACGATGTGGTCCTTTACGCCACGCCTGAACCGACCACCTCCGCGATGCTGATTGCCAGCTTCGCGCTCTTCGGGTGCGGCCGGAGAAGACCTGCTTCTCCCGCCAGGTAGCAGCCGTAGGAAGGCCAAACTCTCGGGGGGAAGGTAAGCTGCCTTGTCACTGCAGATGCCGCCAGTGAGAGTCCCGCATGACTCCGACCCGGGAAGGCTCGCTCCGCATATTTCGCATCGCTGGGATCAATGTGTTCGTGCATTGGTCCTGGCTGCTGGTCGCCTATTACGTAATCGACCAGCGGCGGGGCGCCTACTCTTCGCTTGCCTGGAATATCGGCGAATATCTGGCGCTCTTCGTGTTGGTGCTGATGCATGAGTACGGTCATGCGCTGGCTTGCCGGCAGGTGGGCGGTCGGGCGGAGGAAATCGTGCTCTGGCCCCTCGGCGGAGTCGCGTATGTCGCGCCACCGCATCGGCCGGGCGCGGTGCTCTGGAGCATTGCGGCGGGGCCACTGGTGAACGCGGTGCTGTATGTGGTTTTCACCGGCGCAACGATTGCCTTGGGGAATACGGATTGGCCGCTCCTCAATCCCAACGCCGCGGACCTTCTCCGCATGCTCAGCTACATCAATGGAGCGTTGCTCCTGTTCAATCTGCTGCCGGTTTATCCTCTCGACGGCGGGCAGATCCTGCAGGCGCTGCTTTGGTTCCGCTTGGGATATGTCCGCAGTCTGAAGATCGCGACGATGATCGGGTTCATCGGCGTCGCGGCATTAGCGGCCTACGCTTATCATGAGGGGTCGATCTGGCTGGGAATCCTCGCCGTGTTCGTCTTCCTGAATTGCCGGCAAGGGTTTCTCCGCGCGCGCGCGCTTTCGGCGGAACCACCGCGCCGGTAGTGCTCGGGCGGAGCGATGCGCTGATGATCACGACCGCAATCTTTCGTTGCGCCAGAATTCGTGCGCCTTACGTTCGCCGCCTCCATGCTCAATGAGGACGCGGTTCAGTATGCCATCGAAAACACCCGGGTCCTGCACGCACCCCAGCGGAATATCGCGACTTTCGGCCAGACGACGTTCCGCTTTTATCTGGTGACCGAGCTGATGGATTCGGTGAACCAGGTGCGCGTGCGGGACGGGCGCATTCACGCCGACCGCCCCCAGATCATCACTCCCGGCCAGTATCAGAGCATGTTGCTCGATGGTTTCGGGGAACGCGCAGAGGACTTCGTGGACTGGCTGCGCGAGAACGCACCGCAGCTCGCCGTGATGAAGTACGGCTTCCAATTCCGCAAAACGGATTTGAGCGATCGCGTGTTGCACAGTCCGGTGGAGGAAGTCGTGGCGCGGCTTCGCGAAGGGATCGATCGCTCGGAAGACCCGCTGAGCGCCATTATCGAAGGCGTCGATGAGGGCTGGGAGATTTGCCTCCTGAAGTTTGCTGCCGATCTCATCCAAAGCTCCATCGGGGAGAATCTCGGCGACTTTCGCCACCGCGGACTGCTCTAGCTCTCGCGAACATTCGCGACCGCAAAAGATCCTGTTGCAGGTCTTCGTCATGCGAGGCGAGCGAGGGGCCGGACCCTGCTCATCGTTTATTGCATCCACAGCCGACGCGCACCGAATGCGGGAGGGCGATTTTCCATTCGACGGCCGGTCCATTCCTCCGTTAGCCCTTGCCTGACTTCGCCTGCTCCCGGCCCTGTGAAAGCTCTTCTGATCATCTTCCTTGCGTGCGCGATCTTTGGAGCCGCGGGGTTTTTTACCTACGAACTCTTCGTGCGTCCGCAACGGGAACTGGCCGAGGAGAAGGCGGCCCCGGCGACTCCAGCGCCACCCGATTCGACGTTGCCGCAGTTCAACAAATGCGTGGCTTTGAAGGAGAAAGGAAAGCTGATCGAAGCCCGGAAGGCGTTCGAAGATTTCCTCGATCACCACCCGGAGTCTTCCAAGGCGGAGGACGCGCGGGATCTACTCGGCGAGATCAACACCACCATCTTTCTGACCCCGATCCCGGCGCCCGAAAAGCAGCTATACGTGGTGCGTAGTGGAGACGTGCTGAACCGCGTCGCGAACAAGACGAAAACGACTCCGGAACTCATCATGAAGGGGAACAATCTGACGGGCACGATGCTCAAGATTGATCAAAAGCTTTATACATCCCCCTCCAACTTCTCGCTCGTGATCAGCCGCAAACGATCGAAGGTTATCCTCAGCAACAACGGCAAGTTCTTCAAACAATACCCGATCCTCGAGGTGCCCCCCGCCCTGCTGGCGAAACCTAAAAAGGCCGCGCCGGGAAAGCAGACGGGCAAGGTGACCGAAAAGATGGCGTGGCATAACGGCAGCCGAGTGATCTTCAGCGACCCCGGCTACTCCGAGGCCACACACTGGATCAACATCAACATCGCGCACTGCACGTTGTACGGAGCGCTGCCGGAAGGCATCGATCCGAAGACCGCCTCCAAGCCGCCCTCGGGCATCGCCATCCCGCCCACCGCTGCGGTCGAGCTGGCGACAATGCTCAGCCGCGGCACCCCAGTGACCCTCGAATAATGCCCATGAAGTTGCAGCCGCTTGAATTCGAAAAGCCAATCGTCGAGCTCGAAGAGAAACTCGCTGAGCTCAAACGGCATTCACAGGCAACCGACATCAATTTCGACGTCGAGGTCCGCCGCATGGAGGCGAAGATCGATCAGACGAAGAAGGACATTTATCTGAGCCTCACCCCGTGGCAGCGCGTGCAGATCGCCCGGCATTCCGCACGGCCTTACACGCTGGATTATTTCGAACTCGCCTTCACCGGCTTCACCGCGCTGCACGGGGATCGGCTCTTCGCGGATGACAAAGCCATGCCCGGCGGGCTGGCGACGCTGGAGAGCCGGCGCTGCGTGGTCATCGGCCATCAGAAAGGGCGCGAGCTGAAAGAGAACCTGAAGCGGAATTTCGGCTGCGCGAATCCGGAGGGTTACCGCAAGGCGCTGCGGCTCATGCGGCTCGCGGAGAAGTTCCGGCTGCCATTCGTTTCATTGATCGATACGCCCGGCGCCTATCCGGGCATTGGCAGCGAAGAGCGGCATATTTCGGAAGCGATCGCCGTGAACCTTCGCGAAATGATGATCCTCCGCACGCCGACCGTAGCCGTTGTGATCGGCGAGGGCGGGAGTGGCGGGGCGCTCGGGATCGGAGTCGCGGATCGCGTGTTGATGCTCGAAAACTCCTACTACTCGGTGATCAGCCCGGAAGGTTGCGCCGCGATCCTCTGGAAACACCGCAAGCACGCACCGGAAGCGGCGGCCGCGCTCAAGCTGACCGCGCGCGACTTGCTGGCGCTGAAGGTGATCGACGAGGTCATCCCGGAACCGCTGGGCGGTGCTCACCAGAATCACGCGGCCGCTCTGAGCAATTTGAAAACCGCCGTCGCACGGCACCTGGATGAGCTCTCGGCGATCCCGTTGGATGAACTGCTTGCCGCCCGTTACGCCAAGTATCGCCGGGTCGGTGAGTTCACCGGCGGCTAAAGCGGGCTAAACGGGCGGCGCTGGATCCGGCGTGGTCAGCCGCTGCTGCAGGGCCGCATGGAGCTGCGCGGGTGTGACTTCTTTCTCCCAACGGCTGATCACCACGGTCGCCACGCCGTTGCCGATCAGGTTCGTCAACGCCCGGCACTCGCTCATGAAACGGTCGATCCCCACCAGCAGCGCAAGCGATTCGATCGGCACCGCCGGCACCACGGCCAGCGTCGCGGCGAGCGCAATGAAACCCGCGCCCGTCACGCCGCTCGCGCCTTTCGAAGAGATCATCGCGATGACCAGCAGACCGATCTGCTGACCGAGGTCCAGCGGCGTATTCGTCGCCTGCGCGAGAAAGATCGCCGCCATGGTCATGTAGATGTTCGTCCCATCGAGATTGAAGCTGTAGCCCGTCGGAATCACCAGGCCGACGGTGGACTCGGCGCAGCCGAGACGGCGCATCTTCTGCAACATCCCCGGCAGCGCCGTTTCGGAAGAGCTGGTGCCGAGCACGAGGAGCAATTCTTCCCGCAAATAGGCGATCAGTTTGAAAACCGAGAAGCCGGCGACGCGCGCGATCAAGCCGAGCACCACGACCACGAACAGTCCGGCCGTGAGGTAAAAGCCGAGCATCAGCGCGAGCAGGTTTTGCAAAGCCCCGATGCCGTGACTGCCGACGGTAAATGCCATCGCTCCGAACGCACCAACGGGAGCCGCCTTGACCACGATCCCCATGATTCCGAAAAAGATCTTCGCGACCGTCTCAATCGCATGCAGCACCACCCTCCCCTGCTCGCCCATCATCGCGACCGCAAAACCAGTGAGGATTGAAACGAGCAAAACCTGCAACAAGTCACCTTTGGCAAAGGCATCCACGAAACTGTTCGGAATGATGTTGAGTAGAAAATCGACGGTGCTCAGCGCGTGCGCCTTTTCAACGTAAGTCGCCGCTACTTTCGGATCCGCCGCACGGGCATCGAAGTTGAAACCGGCGCCGGGCTGGAGCCAGTTCACGACCACGAGCCCAATCACCAGCGCGAGAGTGGAGACGACTTCGAAGTAGAGCAGCGTCTTGAATCCAACGCGCCCGAGCTTTTTCAGGTCGGACATCGATGCAATTCCGTGCACGACGGTGCAGAAGATGATCGGACCGATGAGCATCTTCACCAGCTTGATGAAGCCATCGCCCAGCGGCTTCAGCGCTTTGCCTTCCGCCGGGAATGCAACCCCGACGGCGATCCCGAGAACGACCGCCATCAGCACCTGCACGTAAAGAATCTGGTACCACGGCCGGCGTCGTGGGGCGAAGTTCTCTGCCATGCCAGTTGACGCTCGACGCGTCAGTTACACGTTCTGCTTCAGAGCGCTCTGCCAGCGTGCGAGCTGTGCGGCGACGTTTTCTGGCGAAGGCGCGCCGATCGCCCGCCGAGCCGCCATCGCGGTCCGGAGATCGAAGCATTCGTAAAGATCGTCCGCAAAGACGGGGCTCAAGGTCTGGAAGTCGGCGAGCGTGAGCTGCGGCAACGGACAGCTCCGTTCCGCAGCCAGAGCGACAGCGCGGCCGATGACTTCATGCGCTTGCCGAAACGGCACGCCGCGGTTCACGAGGTAATCCGCGAGGTCCGTGGCGAGCAGCAGCGGATCTGCGACCGCGGCGGCGCAGGCCTGCGCATTCACGCGCGCTTCGGAGAGCATCGCCGCGAAGATCGCGAGCGCGGCTTTGACCGTATCGACCGAGTCGAAGACCGGCTCCTTGTCCTCCTGCATGTCGCGATTGTAGGTCATCGGCAGCCCTTTCAGCGTGGTGAGCAACGCGAGGAGGTTGCCGATCACGCGGCCCGTCTTGCCGCGCGTGAGTTCCGCGACGTCCGGGTTCTTTTTCTGCGGCATCAGCGAGGAGCCGGTGGTGAACGCGTCGCTGAGCGTCACGAAACCAAACTCGCTCGAAGCCCACAAAATCACGTCTTCGCTCAGCCGCGAGAGATGCACCGCCAGCAGCGCGAGCGCGGCGAGCAACTCGACGGCGAAATCGCGATCGCTCACCGCGTCCATGCTGTTTTGAGTCACGGCTGGAAAACCGAGTTCGCGCGCCACGAGTTCGCGATCGAGCACGATGGTCGAGCCAGCGATCGCGCCTGAACCAAGCGGCAGCACATTCAAGCGGCGCCGCGCGTCCGTAATGCGGCCCGCATCGCGGTCGAGCATTTCCACATAAGCAAGCAGGTGATGCGCGAAGAAGACCGGCTGCGCTCGTTGCAAGTGCGTGTAACCGGGAATGACCACCTCGGCATTACGCGCACCCAGCTCCACGAGCGCCCGCTGCAAGTCCCGCACGACTGCGTTCAATGCGTCGCATTCCTCCCGAAGGTAGAGCCGCAGATCGAGCGCGATCTGGTCGTTGCGGCTGCGGGCGGTGTGCAGCTTCGCGCCCGCGTCACCGATCCGGCGCGTGAGCTCGGACTCGATGTTCATGTGGATGTCTTCGAGCTCCAATTTGAACTGAAACGTCCCCGCTTCGATCTCCGCGCCGATAGCCTGCAATCCCTGGACGATTGCGTCCCGTTCCGCCTCGGTGAGCAGGCCTGCTTTCAGCAAGGCGGCCGAATGCGCAATCGAGCCGGCGATGTCCTGTCGCCAGAGCCGCCAATCAAAGCTGATCGATTCACTGTAGCTCTGGAGCAGCTCAGCGGTCGGTTGAGAAAAGCGGCCTTTCCACATGTTGAAGTAGCGGTGGGAACGAAGTTCGGCAGGTGCGCCGCGACGATGCGCGGGCGATGACGCGACAGCTTGTAAACACGGCACCCCGCCGCTGACTACTGCTTACTGCTCCGCTTTGCGATGCGTGCAGGCCCCGAGCTTTTTCAGCTCGTCACAGCGCGCCTCGATTCGCACCGATTTGGAAGCGGGCGAAAAGCCAAGCCGCTTGGTGATGCAGTTCTCGAGCAGCTCCATGTGCTGATCTTCGAACTCCACGATCTTGTTACAGTCCACGCAGATCAGGTGATTGTGCGTGGGATGTTCGTTGTAATTCGGATCGTAGAATTTGTGATCCCGGCCGAAATCCATCTCCTTCAACACGCCGCATTCCACGAGCAGCGGCAGGGTGCGATAGACCGTCGCGCGCGAAACCGTCGGCTCGATTTTACGGGCGAGCGTGAGGAGTTCCTCCGCCGTGTAATGCTCAGAGGTGTTAAACGCTGCCTCGATGATCGCGTCCCGCTGCGAAGTCTTGCGCAGACCTTTCTCGGAGATGAAAGCGTAGATGCGTTCGCGAACGCCAGGGAGCATGGACGGGAGTATGCGGGCCGGTATCCGGGCCGTCAAACCCCTGCCGTGACGCTCACCTGGACCGCAACAGAATCGCGACCGCCTCCGAGTGTCGCCCATCGCGCGCATAGATGTGCGCCGCTTTGCGCAGGAACCACGGCGGCGCGCCTTCCTGCGCGGCGACGGTCACGATGATCTGATCGCTCTGAAGTGTCTCACCATCGCGGTGCCGCGCCGATGCGAGATCCCGGGCGTTGACGACGTTCGTCGGCGAGATCCGCCAGCGGGTTTCCAGCTGCTCCCGCGGCATGCTGGGCTTCGCCTTCGGGAACTCGGGCTCGGACATGAAGTGCGCGAGCAACTGGAACGCCGCGACGTCGTCTTTCCACTCGTGCAGCAGGGTCGCCCATTGCCGAAAGTCCCGCTCCCGCCAGGCAGCGCGATGCTTCATCCATTGATCAAATTGCGCGCGAGTCCCCCAGCGGCTGGCGTTGCTGTAGAAGGCATCGATCTCGGCCTGACGCAGTTCGGCAGTGAGCGCGCGCTCCTTCCACCAGATCCCGTAGAAATGGCGCGCCGCCGCGTCTGTGACCAGTGGAGCGTAAGCGAGACACAGGTCCGGATTGGCTTCGATGTAGCGTCCCCACGAAGCGGCCACAGACGGAAACCGCGAAGTCTCGCGGACGGCCGTGCGGAGGACGTCTTCGCGATGCAGATCGCACCGCGCGATCGCTTCCTGCCAGTAACCGAGCGCCAGACCAGGGGTGATCGGCGCAACCGCCCGCGCCTGGGCGGCCGTCAGCGACCACCAACCCGGCACCAGGGTGGAGGCAATGCTGAAGTGACGTTGCCAGACTGCGGGCGCGCTGCGGCCGAGGATGCCGACCTGACGCAGCCCGATTGATTGATGCAATTCGGGTTGGAGCGGAAAGTAGCGCAAGGCTTCCTCGACTTCCGCGAGCTGCACTCCGCCACGCGTGTTCTCGCGAGTGATCAATCGTTGCAGGGCGAGTGGTGACCATGGGGGCCAGTTGAAAACGAACGGCAGCGTCCAGAATGCAGCGATCGCCAGCGGCATCCAGGCGGCTCGGGGCGCGGGGGCAGTTCGCATTCCGCGGCGCGACAGCGGACAGGCGAGCGCCAGCGCAGCCAGCGCGAACGCAACGGTTGCCCAGCGGTGGCCGGGAACATCGATCAGTGCATGAAAAAGCAGGACCGCCGCCGCTGCGAAACCGCCGATGCGCAGGAAAAAGCCGCCTTCGTGCTCAAATGCATCGCGGATTTGCCGCCACGAGAACCAGGCGAAAGCCGCCATCGCCAGACCCACGGAAACAGCACCCATCTCGGTGAGCCACTGCAACCAACTGCTCTCCGGGTGTAACACGATGCGATCTTCGAGCTGCAGATTCTGATACAGGCCGATCAGTTGCGCGAACGTTCCAATGCCATGGCCGAAGAGCGGCGCGTCCTTCCACATCTCAATCGCGTCTTTCCAAATGGTGAGCCGCATCACGTTGGAGACGGTGCCGCTGTCGGCCGAGGTGAATCGTGCGAGCACGGGCAATCCGAACACAAGCCCGAGCGCGCCGAGGCCCAGTACTCCGCCGCTCGCGACGGCAACCGCCCGCCGATTCCGTGACTTGAGAAGAGCTAGCGCGATGAAAACGGCCGTTCCGAAACAAGCCGCGAGGAGCCCGCCCCGCGATTGCGTGGCGAACAGGCCGACGGCCGTAAAGGCCACGAGCAGACTGCCACCCACTGCGGCAAACCAGCGCTTGCGGGCTCCGGCCCAGGTCACGCAGCCGAGCCCGAGCACCATTCCCATGGCGAGGAAGTTGGCGGTGTGATTGCGATTTGGAAACGGCCCGAAGCCGGTCCAGCCCGGGGTGAAACGCCAGCCGTAGATCGCTTGCGGATCCAGGCCTCGCGTCGCGAAAGAGACGGCAGTCACCAGCACCGCGGTCAGCAACAAACTCCAGGCGATCACGAGCCGATGGTCGCGGTCTGCCGCGAGCGTGCGCACCCAAAGAAACCAAATCCCCGCTACGACTGCGCCCAGCAAGCCGTCCAAAGCCCGCGCCGGCTCCGGGTTATGCGTCCAGGGCAGTCCGAGGCCATGATCCTGGGCGAGCGTGAGCCGCCAGGGAGTGGTGCCGAACCACGCCGCCGGCGCGAATTCCTTCACGAGAACGACTACGATCAGCGCGATGGCCAGCCGATTGCCCCACCGACTCAACGGTCGCATCGCCGGAGGATGGGCGAGCATGCCGACGCCGAGCAGCCCAAGCAGCGCGATCTGTGAAATGCGATCGACCGCTCCAAAAGCCAGCGGCGCTACGACAATCAGAAGCAGGAATATGCCGAGCGCGGCGCGCCTTCCAGTCGTCGCGCGCCGCAGCGGCGCCGATGCCGACGATCGGCTCGACGGCGTTACGATTTCCATTTCGCCAAGGCCTTGACGTAAACCGGCCGGAAGCACTCCGCGATGCGCCGCCATTCTTCGATCGCGCCTTTGGTTCTCGGCGCATGCAGCGTCCAGGGTGTGCTCCCGTTATACTTCACGTCGATCTGCAACGCATTCTCGACCTCGCCCGCTTCCACGAAGCCCACGCGACGCAGGGTCTGGTGAAAGACCGGCCAGAATTCTCCGCTGGTTTCACAACGATCCACCTCGATCTCGAGCACCTGCGCCTGAAGCACCGCGTATTGCACGACCTTTCGGCGCCGATTCCGGATGCGGTCGAATTTCTGACGGAAATCATCCCAGGTGCGTAGCAGGTGGAAATAGCGCAGCACGAACAGCACGAGGATGAAGATCAGGCAGATGCCGATCGGCAGCGTGCGTCCCTGGCTCCAGATGATGCTCAGCCCGACCAGCGAGAGCACCACGCACACACCGTAGATCCCGACCAGGATGCGGCGCTTGGAGAATCCGAGCTTCTCCAGGCGATGGTGGAAGTGTTCGTCGTCGGCGTGGAAAAGCGGGTAGCCGCGAACCGCGCGCCGCAGCAGGGCGAATGCGGTATCGAGGATCGGCACTCCGAGGGCGACGAGCGTCACAAAGAGTGCGGCAGCCACCGACCCTTTGTTCGAGCTGGTCAACGAAAGCGCCGCGATGGTGAAGCCGATGAGATAAGCGCCGCCATCGCCGAGATAGATGCGGGCGGGCGGAAAGTTGAACACGAGGAAACCGAGCAACGCGCCCGCCATGGTGAAGGCGTAGCAGGCGACGGCGACCTGCTCATTGTGCAAACCGACGATCGCGAGCGTCACCGACATGCAAAGCCCGAGCCCGGCGGCGAGGCCATCGAAGCCGTCGATCAAGTTGACGATATTCGGCACCGCGATCAGCCACATCACTGTCACCGGTAGGCTCCAGAAGCCGAGGTCAATGCTGCCGGCGGAGCCCGGAATCGAGAACTTCTCGATACTCAGCCCCATGCTGTAAACGAGGCAGGCCGTGAGGACCTGTCCCGCGAGCTTCCACCGAGCGCCGAGCGGCCGGAGGTCGTCCCACAAACCAAGCCCGTACATCAACAGACTGCCCGTGAAAACCGGGAGCCAGTCGGAGCCTCGATCTGGTTCGCCGATGAGAATCCCCAGCAAGCCGAGCGAAATGGCCAACATGAGCGGCATGCCGCCGAGGCGAGGGATCGGCTCGGTCTGCAGCTTGCGGGATTCGTTCGCGTGATCGAGCCCGATGCCGCTGGCGGAAAGCCGGATCACCCACGGTGTGCATAGCACCGCGATCAGAAAACCAAGCCCGAGAAACAGGAGCGAATACATCATGGCTGCGGCGCAATGTGTCCTTCACGCGCGCAGCCGAGCATCAGTAGAGAAAGGCTCATGTGAGGTCGCACATCGAAGCAGGCAAGGTGCCATGGACGGGCCGCGCGCCGCAAGCCGACCGAGCGTGGTTGGTCATGATCGAACCGCCAGCAACTCGCACCACTTTGCGAGCGACTCGCTCCGATGTGTCGCGGGGTCCAGGGCTGCACGAATTGGCCGGTCGGAGTCTTGCCATCGCGTTTCGAGCCAGTCCGCGAGCGCGAGCGCTGCGCCGGGCTCGAACAATCCGGCATGCGGAATTTCGCGGAGCAGACGCGCGACGGCACCATTGGTCGGACCCACCCAGACGATGCGCCGAGGCAGGCCCAAAATGAGACCCAGTTTGCTCGGCCAGAGCAGCCCCTGCACGATGCGCAGTTCCGAGACCACGAGCGCCTCGGCGCGGAGCAAGGAAGTCGGCAGCTCTGCCTCATCCACGTACCCCGTCCATTCGACGTTCCTGAGCCCGAGCTCGCGGGCGCGCGCTTCGGCTTGAGGCCGGGACGGACCGCCGCCTTGAAAGAGCAGCCGAATCTGCGTCCCGCGCTGTTCGAGAAGCGCCTGCGCTTCCAGCAATGTTTCCCATTCGTGTGCGCGACCGAGGTTCCCCGAATACAGCCACGTCCATGGGACCGCGGGAACCATCGGCGTCGTGGGAATCTGCGAAAGCACCGAGGCGAAAACCCACGGGCGGATGACCGTCGGCGCCACGCCATGCACGCGGACCCGATCCGCCATATCTTCATCCAGCACGAGCACGTGCTCGCACTTTCGATAACACCACGCCATCAGCCGGCGAATCGCGGCCGCGAGTGTGCCCGGCCGAAGCTCGCCCAGCGCCACCGCGATTTCCGGGTAGAGGTCCATGATCCAATGCACGGGGAGCGCCCGGTGGCGCAACGCAACCAACATCGCGACCACCAGGAGACATGGGGGAGAGCTCGCGGAAATCACGACGTCAGCACGCCGCGCTCGGAGTCCGGCGATAAGCATTCGCCCGAGCGCCGCCAGTTCACGGCGAGCGCGCCCGCGTTTCCCCTGCCCTGCTCGATAACTTTGGCGCGCCGCGACGTATTCGACCTGGTGGCCAAGTCGCTGCAATTCGTCTCCCAGCTCACGCAACAGCACGCCCGTCGGCGCAGGGTCCGGTGGGAAGTACTGATTGAGGAAGAGAAACCGCATGCGCTCGATCAAAGTGGCCGGCGAGCACCGGCCCCTCCCGCTGCAATTTGCACGGAAGTTGGGCTCAAAAGACTCGGGCACAGCAACGCCGCCCCGTAGGCGATCAGCGCAATACCGAGCGCTTTCCAGAAGTTGCTCAAACCGCGCCTAATGCGCCGTAGCCTTCTCCGCGCCAAGGCCAGTATTCGCGCGAACCGTCAACTCGGTAAACTTCTCCGCAGATTCCGGCTCGTGGCTGAGCAGCGTGCCGAGCCATGCGCCGATAAAGCCAAGCGGGATGCTGAGGATGGCCGGATTCTTCAGCGGGAAGAGCGGGTTCTTCATGAAGTCCGGGCTGATCAGGATGAGTCCGATGCTGGAGGCAAGACCCACGCTGAGGCCCCACACTGCGCCGGACGTGTTGAAGCGCTTCCAGAAGATTGAGAAGAGGATCACGGGGAGGTTCGCGCTCGCGGCAACGGCAAAGGCAAGTCCGACGAGGAACGCCACGTTGACCGTGGGGCCGAGGACGATGGCGATGACGATCGCCAGCGCGCCGACGACGAAGGCGGTAATGCGCGCGACGCGCACTTCTTCGCCCGGACGATGTTCCTTGCCGTGATGGATGACGTTCGTGAAGAAGTCGTGCGCAAAGCTGGTGCTGGCGCTGATCGTGAGGCCGGCGACGACCGCGAGGATCGTGGCGAAGGCGACGGCGCTGATGAAAGCGAAGAACCATTCGCCGCCGAGGAAGCGGGCCAGCTCCGGCGCGGCCATGTTGGTTCCACCGTTCACCTTCAAGTAATCCGGGCCCAGCAGCGTCGCCGCGCCGAAGCCGAAAAACGTGGTCATGATGTAGAAGAGGCCGATCAGGATCATCGCCCAGACCACGCTGGCCCGCGCGGTCTTCGCGTCGGGAACCGTGTAGAAGCGGATCAAAATGTGCGGCAGCCCGGCCGTCCCGAAAACCAGCGCCAACCCGAGCGAGATTTGATCCAGCGGGTTTTTGAAGAGCAGCCCGGGGGTAAGGAAATTCTGGGTGACTGAGGCGCCGTCTTTGCCGGTGAAAGTCACGTGGCTGACCGCTTCCATGAAGTTCGTGATGCTGAAGTCGAACTTCGCCATCACCAGAATGCTCAGGAAGAAGCTGGCGCTCATGAGCAGCACGGCCTTGATGATTTGCACCCAGGTCGTCGCCAGCATTCCCCCGAAAACCACATACACAACCATCAGCACTCCAACGCCGATTACCGCGGCCTCGTAGCTCACGCCGGGCAGGAGTTGCCGCACGAGCGTCCCGGCGCCGACCATCTGCGCGATCATGTAGAAGATGGAAACGGTGAGCGTCGAAAGCGAAGCCGCCGCGCGCACCGGGCGCGGCTTGAGCCGGTAGGCGAGCACGTCGGCCATGGTGTATTTGCCGGCGTTACGGAGCGGCTCGGCGACGATCAGCAGAACAGTCAGGTAAGCCACGAGGAAGCCGACCGAATACATGAAGCCGTCGTAGCCGTTGAAGGCGATCATGCCCGCGATGCCGAGGAAGCTCGCCGCGCTCATGTAATCGCCCGCGACGGCCAGGCCGTTTTGCCAGCCCGTGATGCGGCGGCCCGCGGCGAAGTAAGCGCTCGATCCGCTCGACTTCTTCGCGCTGAAATAGGTGATCACCAGCGTCGCCGCGACGAACGCGAGGAACATGAAAAGCGCCGTGTTGCTCTGCTTGGGCGCAGCGGGCGCGACCTGCGCGAGGAAAGAAATCATCATGGCCGATTAGTGCTTGTACTTGGCGAGCAGCGCGGCAGCTTTGCGATCCCAGCCCGCCGCCACGACGACGTAAAAAGCGGCCACGATCCACGCCATGAAGAACTGCGAGAGGGCAAAGAGATACGCCCAGTTCATCTCGCCCCACACCTTCTTCATCATCAGCTCAGGATGGTAGCCGACGAGAAACGGCAGCGCGAAGTAGTAGATTACGAAGAAGACCGTCGCCGGCACAATGAAGGTCACCTTGGCCGCGAGCAGTTGCTTGAAATCCGCATCGGCCGCGATCTCGTCCCAATTCACCGGAGTGCCGTCCTCGCCAGCCGTCTTTTCGTGCTCGGGTTTGAGTGGGCCGCGCCCGAGTGGCGCGATGTCGGTGGGCGCTGCGGATTCCGGAGTGAGATCGCCTGGAGGCTGGGGACTCATGGGCGGCGAGGCTAGCGGCGGCGAGTTCCGCGGCAAGGCTTTAAGCGCACAAACCGGACGTCATTTCTCCGTGGCGCACCAAGCTCTCCGCTGCTAGAAAGCGCGCCCTCATGCGACTCCTCGTAACCGGCGGCTGCGGCTTTATCGGCAGCAATTTCATCCGTTACGTGCTCGAACATTACGGGCCGGCACTGCTCACCAATGTCGATTCCCTGACTTACGCCGGCAACATCCAGAACCTGGCCGGCGTGCCCGAGACCTACGGAGAACGCTACGATTTCTACCACGCGGATATCTCCGATCAGGAGCGGATGACGGCGCTTTTCACGAAGCACCAGTTTTACGCGGTGATCAATTTCGCCGCGGAATCTCACGTGGATCGCTCGATCGATTCGCCGGGCGATTTCATCCACACCAACATCGTTGGGACGGCGACGTTGCTGGATACAGCACGGCGTCACGGTGTTCGTCGCTTCCTGCAAGTCTCTACGGACGAAGTCTATGGTTCACTTGGGCCGGAAGGACTGTTTTCCGAGACGTCACCGATCCAGCCAAGTTCGCCCTACAGCGCGAGCAAAGCCTCCGCAGACCTGCTCGCACTCGCCACTCATCACACCTACGGCCAGGAAGTCGTGATCACGCGTTGCTCGAACAACTACGGCCCCTACCAATTCCCGGAGAAGCTGATCCCGTTGATGATCATCAACGCGCTCTCGGATAAACCGCTGCCGGTCTATGGCGATGGCTTGAACGTCCGCGATTGGATCCATGTGGAAGATCACTGCGCTGCGATCTTCGCTGCGCTGCTCGAAGGGAAGCCGGGCGAGGTTTACAACGTGGGCAGCGATGGCGAGATGCGGAACATCGACGTCGTTCGGATGATTCTCGCGCAGTTGGGCAAGCCGGAGTCGCTGATCAAGTATGTGCCAGACCGACTCGGCCACGATCGCCGCTACGCCATCGATTCATCCAAAGCGCATCGCGAGCTGAAGTGGAAGCCGCGCCACAAGCACGAGCAGGGCATTCGCGAGACCATCGACTGGTATGTGGCGAACCGCGCCTGGTGGGAGCCGCTGCTCAAGCGCTGAAGATGCCTCGCCGGATTCTGGTTCTAGGCAGTGGCGGTCGCCTCGGCGCGGCGCTGGTGCGTGAATGGCAGGCCGCGGGCGATCAGGTGATCGGCCTAAATAGGCAGCAACTCGACATCGGCAATCTGCCGCGGATTCGCGAGACGCTTGAGCCGTTGCAGTTCGACGTGGTCGTCAATTGCGCAGCTCTCACGAATGTGGACTACTGCGAAACGCACGAAGAAGAAGCGTTCCGGATCAATGGGGACGCAGTGCGCGTGATTGCGGAGGCTTGCAACGCCAAAGGCGCTCGTTGCGTGCACATCAGCACGGACTACGTGTTCGATGGACAGAAGACGGAGGCATATCGAGAGGAAGACGAGGCGCTCCCAATCAGCGTTTACGGCGCCTCGAAACTTCGGGGAGAGACGGAACTGCATGCAGTTTTGGCGAGCCATTTGGCAGTCCGCGTCTCGTGGGTCTTTGGACCCGATCGGCCGAGCTTTGTGGATCAGATCCTCAAGCGCGCGCTGGAACACGACATTGCGCAGGCGATCGCCGACAAGACCGCCGTCCCTACTTACACGCTCGATGCAGCAAAGCTCTTGCGTCCTTTGCTCGAGCCGAACGCTGCCGGCGGAGTCGTGCATTTGTGCAACGCCGGCGCCTGCACCTGGCAGGAATATGGCCAGTTCGCGCTCGATCGCGCCGCTGAGGCCGGCGTGCCGTTGCGGACCCAGACCGTTTTACCTCAACGGATGGTGGAACTCACCGCGTTCATCGCCAAGCGGCCCGTTTATACCGCGATGGCTACGTCCAAGCTGACCCAACTGACCGGCACGTCTCCGCGCTCATGGCAGGACGCCGTCGCCGACTATGTCGAGACGGAGTGGGCGCCCCGGCACCGCTGAGCCCAAGGGTCAGTTCCAAAGCCCGGCGAGGTCCGGATCAGTCCGCGCGTTCTTTTTGATCGCTCCGTTGATCTCGATCGCAGCGTCGATGCACCGCTTGGCGGTCTTGATGTCACCGAGCCGCGCCTCATAGCAGGCCAGATTGTAGTGAAGAATCCCGGTGCGCCGAATCCATTCCGGCGCGGACAGCAACACCTTGAAAGCCTCTTCGCCTTCCTTCAGTTGATGGAGCGCGAACACTCGTTGCACCGTGAACTCCTCCTCATGCGGATGCAGCTTCACGCCGCGCCCTGAAAGCACCTCGGCCTTCTTCCATTGCTTCTGGTGTAGCAGCACCCGGATCCGCGCGAGCATCACCGATGAAGAATGCACTTCGACGTCACCCAGCCCATCAAGTTCCTGCATGGCCTCCTTCGGCATACCCAAAAAGAGGTATCCATCGACCGCGCGGAGCGCGCGGTGAGTTTCGGCCGTCTGGGTTTTCGGATGAGTTTTGAGGTAAAGCATAACTATGAGAGCCGCGAGTGGGACGCGTTACGGGAAGGGCTATTCAGTCAGAGGGATCAACATTCGGCTGATTATTAAATTAGCAACCGACATGCCGTGCTTATGCCACGCGTCCTTTGAGGTGAGCTCCAGCGGTTTTACAGAGAAAACATTCGATGAAGGGCTGGCAGTCACCTACAGCGGCTTTCCGGCTGCGTTCTATTATGCGACACATAGGGCCTTCGCGTGATCGAGATGGCGACACGCTGGCGCTCCTTGTTACGCAACGGACACTGAACGAGTGGGTTGCTTGCAGCCTGCCTAATTTTCCTG
>JAQGOK010000119.1 GCA_028293645.1 Chthoniobacter sp. | reverse complement strand
CGCTCGACGACGTGCAGCGGGTTTTCGCCGTAGCGCATCAGCGCCACGCCGCCCACGGCTTCAACGCCCGCCTTGTCCAGCGCGCCGCGGCGGAAGTCTGGACCGAGCGTCACGGTGGCGACGTTGCGCACCTGGATCGGCGTCCCTCCTTCCTGCCGAATGACCACCTTCTCGATGTCCTCCACCGTCTTGATGAAGCCGACGCCGCGGATGAAAAACTCGACGCCGTTTTTCTCCAGCACCTTCGCGCCGACATCGATGTTCGACTTCCGGACCGCCTCATAGACATCGAACAGCGAGACCCGGTGCGCGCGCAGTTTGTCCGGGTGAACGTCGATCTGATACTGCTTCACGAAGCCGCCGATGCTCGCGACTTCGCTCACCCCTTCGACGGCGTTGATCTGGTAGCGCAGATACCAGTCCTGGATGCTGCGCAGTTCCGCGAGGTCGAAGCCTTCGCCCTCCACGGTATACCAATAGACCTGACCAAGTGCGGTGGCATCGGGACCGAGCACCGGCGTGACACCGGCGGGCAGACGCTGCTGCGCGACGTTGATGCGTTCCAGCACGCGCGAGCGCGCCCAGTAGTAATCCACCTCGTCTTTGAAAATGACGAAGACCATCGCGAAGCCGAAGCCCGACATGCTGCGGATGGTCTTCACGCCGGGCGTGCCGGTGAGCGCCGTGGTCAGCGGATACGTGACCTGGTTGTCAACGTCCTGCGGCGAACGACCGGGCCAGTCTGCGAAGACGATGACCTGCTTCTCGCCGATGTCCGGGATCGCATCGACCGGCGTATTTTTCAGCGCGTAGTAACCGCCGAACACGATGCCCGCGACCGCGATGACGACGAGGAAGGTGTTGCGCAGACACCAGCGGATCAGCCCGTCGATCATGAGGTCCTGGCCGTCTGCGGCGTGCGGAAGCGCACCCATTTTTCCAACTCGACCGCGGCGAAGGTGAAGAGGCCGATGGCGACGATGTAGAGCCAGGCTTCGGCGCGTACTGGGGCGGTGTGGAAGAGGCGGTTCAGCAGGGGCAGATAGGTGAAGGCGAGCTGCGCGAGCCACGTCGCGGCGATGCCGGCGAGCAGCCAGGGATTGGAGAAAAGGCCGATGGAAAAGATCGAGCGCGTGCGGCTGCGACAGTTGAGCAGATAGAAGCTCTGGACCATCACGATCACGTTGACGACGGCGGCGCGGGCTTCGTCGAGGTTCGTGCCTTCGATGCCGTGCTCCCACGCGAAGACGCCGAACGCGCCTGCGGTCGAGATGAGCGTCACCAGCCCGGTCCGCATGAGCAGCGGGAAGGTGAGCAGCGGTCTCTTTGGATCGCGCGGCGGGCGCTGCATGATGTCGTTTTCCTTTGGCTCGAAAACGAGCGTCAGGCCGAGGAAGAGCGCGGTCACCAGGTTGATCCAGAGCAGTTGCGTGGGCAGCATGGGCAGGGTGATTCCGCCGATGATCGCGACGAGCAGGATCAACGCGACGCCGCCATTGGTCGGCAGGATCCAGAGGATGAATTTCGTGAGATTGTCGAAGACGCTGCGGCCTTCTTCCACGGCGGCTTCGATCGACGCGAAGTTGTCGTCGATCAGGATCATGTCGGCGGCTTCCTTCGACACGTCGGTGCCGGTGATGCCCATCGCGATGCCGATGTCGGCTTGTTTGAGCGCGGGCGCGTCGTTCACGCCGTCGCCCGTCATGGCGACGACATGGCCGCGCGATTGCAGCGCTTTGACCAGCCGCAGTTTCTGCTCGGGCGCGACGCGGGCGAAGACGGAAGTGCGCTCGGCGGCGGCGGCCAGATCGTCATCGGCGAGTTTTTCCAAATCGCGGCCGGTGAGCCCGACGACGCCCGAGCCAGTGTCCAGGCCGATCTGCGCGGCGATGGCGGTCGCGGTGAGAACGTGGTCGCCGGTGATCATCTTGACCTGGATGCCGGCCGCGCGGCACTTGGCTATCGCTTTGATGACTTCGGGACGCGGCGGATCGAGTTTGCCCTGAAGGCCGAGGAAAGTGAGCTCGTCCGCGACGTGCTCGTGCTCGAGGCCCTCGTGCGTCTTGGGCATTTCACGCCGGGCGAAAGCGAGCACCCGCAAGCCGCGCGCGGCCATGGCCTCGGCGTGGCGGAGCACGAGCGCTCCGTCCAGCGGCGCGAGGCTGCCATCCTCACCGAGCGCGTGCGTGCATTTTCCGATTAGCGCTTCCACCGCCCCTTTGATGTAGATGATCTTCGGCTCGTCCTCGGCACCGTGGAGCGTGGCCATGTAGCGGTATTCCGACTCGAAGGGGATGGTCTCGATCCGCGGCAGGCGCCCGCTCATTTCTGCCTCCTCCAGCCCCGCCTTTTGCGCCGCCACGATCAGCGCCGCCTCGGTCGGGTCGCCTTGCACGATGGTCTCGCCTTCGTCGTTGCGGACGAGTTGCGAATCATTGCACAGCAAGCCCGCGCCGAGCGTTTCGATGAGCGCGACGTTCTCACCGACGACGACCGGCGCCTGCTCAAAGTGGATTTTTCCCTCCGCCTCGTAGCCGCTGCCCGTGACGTGATAGAGCCGCCCGCCGGCGTGGATTTCCTGCACGGTCATTTGGTTCTGAGTGAGCGTGCCGGTCTTGTCCGAGCAAATGACCGTGGTGCTGCCGAGCGTCTCGACGGCGGGCAGCTTGCGGACGATCGCGTGCCGCCGAACCATGCGCCCCACGCCGATCGCCAGCGTGATGGTCACCACCGCCGGCAAGCCTTCCGGGATGGCGCCGACGGCGAGCGCAATTGCCGCCATGAACATCTCCGGCCACGGTTTGCCGCGCACGATTCCAGCGACGAAAATCGACGCTGCCAGTGCGAGAATCACATAGAGCAGCAGCCGGCTGAACTGCGCGATCTTGCGCGTGAGCGGTGTCTGCAAATCCTCGGCGAGGTTCATCATCCCCGCGATGCGGCCCATCTCGGTTTGGTCGCCGGTGGCAAAGACGACACCCTCGCCCTGGCCCGAAGTGACCAACGTTCCGGTGAAAGCGAGATTGGTGCGGTCGGCGAGAATCGTGTCCGCGGGAAGTGGCTCGGTTTGCTTCTCGGCGGGGAGCGATTCGCCGGTCAGCGCTGCTTCCTCGATGTGCAAGTTGCGCTGGAGCAGCAGGCGCAGATCGGCTGGGACGCGGTCGCCGGATTGCAACAGCACCAGGTCGCCCGGCACGAGCTGCGCCGAGGGAATCCGCAGCTTCTCACCGGCGCGCCGCACCGTGGCCTCGGTGAGGACCATTTTCGCCAGCGCATCGATGGCTTTCTCCGCCTTTGCTTCCTGCAAATAGCCGACGACGGCATTGATGAAGGCGACGCTGAAGATGACCGACGCATCCACCCATTCGCCCATCGCCGCCGCGATGCCAGTCGAGGCGAGCAGGATGTAAATAAGCGGCTGGTGGAACTGCAAAAGGAAGCGCATCCATTCGCTGAGCCGCTGCTTTGCGGTCATCTGATTCGGCCCAAACTGCCGCAGCCGTGCCTCGACCTCGCCCGCCGCCAATCCCGCTTCAGAATCGCTCTCGAGTGTCGCTGCGACTTGGTTTGCGGGCAGCTCGTGCCAGTTGGTCACAACGTCGCTCCTCTCTCACGCGACGGTTCTGTTTGCTCCGCCGGCGGTCTCCTGACCGGTTCAACGTGGACGGTCACGTCGTTGATGCGGTGCTGCGACTCCATGAGTCGTCTTTTCACCTGCCCGGCGATGTCGTGGCCGCGCCAGACCGTGAGCGCGCCGTCCACGAGAACGTGGATATCCATCGTCAAATGCAGGCCGCTTTTGCGGATGCGGCATTTCTCGATTTCGACGACGCCGTCAACCGTGCCGGCCAACTCCCTCACCGACGCAATCACCGCGGGTGGCGCGGAGACATCCATGACCTCATCGAGAGCAGACCGGAGAAATTGGATGCCGTTCCACGCGATGACCGCGCAGGCGATCAGCGCGGCCCAATCATCCGCACTCTCGTAGCCGCGTCCGCCGATCAACGCGATCGCGATGCCGACGAACGCGGCGGCGGAGGTGATCGCATCCGAGCGGTGATGCCACGCGTCGCCTTTCAACGCAGTGCTGCCGAGATCCTGCCCAATCTCGCCCACAAAGCGAAAGAGCAGCTCCTTGATCACGATCACCGCGGCGAGAACAACCAGGGTGAACCACGCTGGTGCATGATGCGGCACGCGGATTTCCTGCACGCTTTGCACGGCGATCAGCACTGCCGCCGCGAGGAGCATCACCGCCACGATCATCGCAGCGATCGGCTCCGCTTTGCCATGACCATAAGGATGTTCGGCATCGGCTGGCTTCGCTGAAAGCCGCAAGCCACTCCAGACCACCGCCGAGCTGATGATGTCCGCCGTGGATTCGATGCCGTCGGCGATCAGCGCATACGAATTGCCAAGGATGCCGGCAACGATCTTGCCGGCGGCCAGGGTCGCATTCACGGCGATGCCCAGCACCGATGCGCGCAGGCCGGAGGAGATTTCAGCCATGATCTGTGTCGTGGTGATGATCCGCGCGCAACCCTCGCAGGGCTCGGTGAGATCGTTTTGCGACCTGGGCGGGCAGACGGTATTTCTCCGGGTTCGTGAGACTCATTCGGCGGGCGGCCATACCGTTAGCACCGGACGCCGGCTGGTCTGAAGCACCGCGAGCGCAACCGAGCCAAGGACTTTGGCGGTGAAGCCGGGGCGCGTGTGGCTGCCGATGCAGACGATGTCCGCGCCAAAGCGCTCCGCCGCGGCGCAAATCGCCTCGGCGGTTTCGCCACTTTCGGTGACTTCCACCTCCGTCGTGATGCCGGGCGCTTCGCCTTTTTCCGGTGCCAGTGCGCGCAATTTCGCCTCCGATTCTGCGACGAGTTGCGCGGGTTCCTTCTCGTCCGTGCGGTGAAGCGCGAGCAGCGGCACGATGTTGTGCAGCAGGCGCACGGTGCCGCCGGGATTGACGATCGAATATCCGTAGGGCGCGGCGAAGCCGTGCGGCTCGTTGAGATCGACCGCGACGAGCACGCGCTGGCAGGCGCGGATGCGCGGTCCTTCCATGCGGGCGGCGGAAGACGTAGGGACGCAGGCCACGTTCATCGGCGCGTGGTGGAGGATGCCGCGTGAAACGGAGCCGTGCTGGAGCCGGCTGATGCCGTGCCATTGATGCGTGCCGACAACGATCACATCGGCGTGCGATTCGATGGCCATTTCGAGGAGCGGGTGATCCGCGCGTCCATAGTTGCCGCGGACCGAGATGCCCACGTTCTCCTCGCCCAGCACCCGCGCGACTTTCTCCCGCAAGTCCCGCTCCAGCATGCGCTGCATCTCGGGCATATTGCTGCTCAGGCCGACGTGAGCGGAAACGCCCAGCCGGGACGCTTCCTCCGGCGGCCAGGCGACGTAGCCCGCGATCACTTCGCAGGGACCGAGCTGCCGCAAATCGGAAACCCAGCGCAGCGCCGCGTCGGAACTGGCGCCGAAGTCCGTGCCGATGAAAACCTTCAGCGGCTGCTCGCCGCGCGCCCATGCCTCGAAGCGCGCAGCCTCCCGCACCACCAGCGTCGGCACGGGTGAAGACTCCGCTACGCGCTCCGCCACACTGCCGATCAGCCAGCGCGTGGACGCACGGCTCCCGAGGGAGGAGACCACAAGCAGGCGGGCGTGCCGATCCTGCGCGAGTTGTACGAGCGCGTCATCCGGCGGCCCGTCGGAAAGGATCTCCTCGACGGTCGCGCCCAGTGCGCGCAGGCGGGCGGCTTCCGCATGCAACGCGTCTCGCAGGGAGGTGATCAATGCGTCATTCACGTCCGGGGTAGATGCGTGGATGAGCGTTCCTTTTGCATGGACGAGCACGAGCGGCGCACCGTGCCGTTTCGCAAGAGCGGCGGCGACGTTTGCGGCCTGTTGGGCGTTCTCGGAAAAGTCAGTTCCGCAGACGATCGGGAAGGTTTCGTTTGATTTCATAAAAGATCACTGCGGACGGCTTTGGCATGGCGTGGCTTTCGTGCCCGGTCGGCTTCGGCGCAGGCGTTGGTTTGTCAGCCGGAGTGCCGTGCTGATGTCCGGCGGCGGGTGCCTGGCCGTGCTCGTAGAAGAGGCTCGGCAGGCCACTGATTTGAAACTGCGAATCGAGCAGAAAATTTCCCCGCACGGCGACGCGGTCGCCTTCCTTCAAGCCATCGAGCACCGGATAGAAATCCCCAGCGCGTGAGCCGAGCTTGAGAGCGGCGGGAACGTATTGGCCCGGCGCGCGTTCGACGTAGGCGATCTTGCGGACGCCGCTGTCGAGCACAGCGGTGACAGGCACCGCGACGATGAGTTCGTCTTCGGGTATCGCTGCGAGGGCGGCAGCGGGAATTTGCGTGAGCGCCATTTTGCACACCGGGCACGGTCCGTCTTTTGCCTCCAACACCTGCGGATGCATGAGGCACGTCCACTTGCCCTCCACACCCGTCGGCGCGAATTGCCCATTGGCCAGCAATCCCGCGCGGATCGTGGCGCTGACAAACATCCCCGGCTTCAGCCGCTTGTCCTTGTTCGCGATGTTCACCAG
>JAQGOK010000100.1 GCA_028293645.1 Chthoniobacter sp. | reverse complement strand
TGCAGGACATCCCGGAAGGCGAAGAGATCAGCCTCTTCCGCAACGGCGACTTCCTCGATCTCTGCGCCGGCCCTCACGTCATGCGCACCGGGAACATCGGAGCGTTCCGACTTACCCATGTCGCGTCAGCTTATTACAAAGGCGACGAAAAGAACCCGCAGCTCCAGCGCATCTACGGCACGGCCTTCAAGAACAAGACCGAGCTGGAGGCTTACTTCACGATGCTGGAGGAGGCGAAGAAGCGAGATCACCGAAAGCTAGGACGTGAGCTGGAGTTGTTCTGCTTCGACGACGACGTCGGCCCCGGCCTCCCGCTCTGGCTGCCGCGCGGCACAGTCTTGATTGAAGAGCTGGAGAAGCTGGCGAAAGAGACGGAGTTCGCCGCGGGTTATGAGCGGGTCAGGACGCCACACTTAGCTCGTGAAAACATGTATCTTACCAGCGGGCACCTGCCTTACTACGCGGAATCGATGTTCCCGCCGATGTCCTTCGACGAAATTCCCGATAAGAGGCGAGAGGTGACGGCGACCTTCGAGGAGGCGAAAAAGAATTGGAACGACCTAAGGCACGTTTGTTCCGAATATGCATTCCAGAAAAAGTTCAGTTCGATTTACACCTCGGCAGAGTGGTACGACCTTTTCGACGATGACGATCGGGAGAGGGAGTGGACTCAACTTATAAAGGAGGAACGACTGAGTCCTGACTTCCCATCAGAGGTCTTTCTCGCTCATCAGAAGCTTCCGGAAATGTTCCGGGAATATAGCTTCGCAGCTTTGGAGCACGCCGCGTTACCCCGCGAGGACATTTACTACCTCAAAGCCATGAACTGCCCGCATCACCACAAGCTCTTCGGAGCGGTGCCGCGGAGTTATCGCGACTTACCATTAAGGCTCGCCGAATACGGCACCTGTTATCGCTACGAACAGAGCGGCGAACTCTTCGGCCTGATGCGCGTCCGCGCCATGCAGATGAACGACGCCCACATCTACTGCACCGAGGAGCAGTTCGCGTCTGAGTTTCAGGCGGTGAACGAGATGTATCTGAAGTATTTCAAGATCTTCGGCATCGACCGCTACCAGTTCCGCTTCAGCACCCATAGCCCGGAGGAACTCGGCAAGAAGTATGTCGATCAATCCGAGCTCTGGATTAAGACCGAGAACATGGTCCGTGACGTCTTAGTCGCCTCCGGCGCGCCGTTCGTCGAGGTGGCGAATGAAGCCGCCTTCTACGGTCCGAAGATCGACATCCAGATCTGGAACGTCATCGGCAAGGAGTTCACGCTCGCCACCAACCAGGTCGATTTCGCCATCCCCGCGCGCTTCGGCCTGCACTACAAGACCCGCGACAACACCGACGCGACGCCGCTCTGCATCCACCGCGCCCCACTCGGCACGCACGAACGTTTCATCGGCTTCCTCATCGAACATTACGCCGGCAACTTCCCGCTCTGGCTCGCGCCCGAGCAGGTCCGCGTCCTCCCCTTCGGTGACGACGAACCGCTCGTCGCCGCGGCCAAAGCCTTGCAAGCCGAACTCCGCGCCGAAGGCGTCCGCGCCACGCTCGACGCCAGCACCGACCCGATCAAAGCCAAGATCGCCAACGCCGAGCAGATGAAAGTCCATCACATGCTCGTCATCGGCCCCCGCGACCTCGAAGCCGGCAACGTCAGCGTCCGCATCCACGGCCAGGGCAATCTCGGCGCCAGACCGCGCGCCGAAGTCATCTCCGACATCCTTGCGGCGATTAAAGAGCGCCGCGGATAAGCGCAGGCGTAGGCGTTCCGCTCCGTCGCAGAAATCGTCGACGGTAACCCAGCGCAATCACGCGCAGCAGATTCGAGAGATCATTGCCCGACAGCACGAAGCGCCTTATTGGATTACGTATCTTGCAAGGATCAGGAAGATTGGTCCGTCCCTCCGCTCGCGGACTGCGACGCTTTCACGACCTTCTCTTCAAACCACGTCTGCATCCGCTTGCTCAGGACTTCGCCGCGCATGTACTGGTGCCAGGTAAAACTTAACTCGAGAAGGAGCCCGGCGAGCCACCAGAGATAGAGAAACACGCCCGCGCCAAGGATTACGGGCCAAAGCGTCGGATCTTCGCCTTGCGTACGAGGAGTCTGCAGGAGAAGTGAGATCACGAGAAGAGACATCAGCAGCCCGCCGCAAATCATCAGCCAACGCAGCGAGTTAGCCTTGAAGAAAACCTTCACGACGGTCGCCACAACCAGGACAGAAGCGAGCACACCCGCGGTCGGGATGTCGATCGGGAGGCCTAGGAGCAGCGGGTGGTCGTACTCGGCCCAAGCACGGGGGAAGTGCAGCGTGATATTCATGGGTTGTCGGCTCCGGCAAAGTAGAGGAAAGGGAAGCCAATGCGTGAGCGGGTCGGTGCTTCCACGAGAACGGCGTAAAGCACCATCCCAATTACCAGCGCGATCCAGCCGTACCATTGCCATCGCTTTCCATGGCCGAGCCGCGGCAGACGCACCACTAGCGTCAGTCCGACCACCAGCG
>JAQGOK010000085.1 GCA_028293645.1 Chthoniobacter sp. | reverse complement strand
ATAGATCCGGACATCATCAAGGGTTGCTGCGGCGAAGTCCCTGCCGCCGATCGAGCCGAGAAAGATCTGTGAGTTACCCGGTAAAGTCGCAGCTGCCGCACCGATCTTCCGGCCATCATGGAACATGGAAGCCTGCTTCCCGTCGAACACTACGGCAACGAAATGCCAGTCGGCATCCGACTGCTGCGTCGCCATGATCTCCGCCTTTGCCGGCTCACTTCCTATTCGCAATCCGAAGGTTCCGGGGGCGACGAGATTCCAACCCAAGGCAAACTCTCCGCTTTCGCCGCGTGCACCGAGCACCACCTGCCTCGTCACCGGCGCAGCTTTCGCTCTAACCCACATCACAAAAGTCGCGCCCGCCGCAAGCGCATCCGTATTCAAGCCGGTGGCGAACTCGGCCTTCTTGCCATCGAAGGTTACCGCGCGTCCTCTCACGCCCGGCACCGGGAAGGGCTTCTTCACCGAAAGCACGTCGTCCATCGACCAATAACCGATCGGTTCACGTCCGGGGACCTCGGTGAGTGTCACCGTAAATGCGCGGGCCTGTCCGGCAGTAAGCACAAGCACACCTTTGTCGAATGCGCCGACATCTGAGGTGAACGTGGCGCCGCCTTCCGGATCCGTCACATAGAAGACCAGTGAGTTCGCGGCCGGGATCGTCAAGGTAACCGCGAGGCCGGAGCCATGATGCGGCGGCTTGATCAACTCGCGCACTTCCACTCCATCGAGTTCGTAATGGAACTCCGGGTAGCGATCGCGCAAACGATAACCCCGGAACTTCGCGGCGGGCACCCTATCCCGCGCTCCGATCCGCAACGGAAAGTCCGCTCCCGCGCGCCAGTAGATACGGCCCGTAACTTCTGCAAAACCATCGCCCTTCTCGCGCCAATGCGGCAGTGGATCGAGAAACCCTCCGCGCCAGGCATAACGCAGCCGACAGGAGCCTGCATCCCAGCAGTAGTTCTGTTCACCGGGCAACGCGACGGCGATGGAAGCCGGTCCGCTGTCGCGCAGAAACGTGCGATAGAGATACGGCCGGGTCGGCGTGAAGGCGTGAAAAGGCGCCGGATTGGCGAGCTCTTTGGCCGAGGCGGGCACGTGCGGATCTTTCTCCAGCGGCGGCAGCTCCTTCCGGGTTACATACATCGCGCCGAACATCACCATGCCGTGCCCGGGATAAGTGCAGACGTAAGGATAGACGTCCTCTTTCTCCGGTGCGGTAAAGGTCAGCTCGGCCTTCTTGCCCGGCGTCAGGACCGGGATCGCGTGCAAGACTTTGTCGGTCTTCGGGACGAAATCCTGAGTCGGCGTCAGAGGCATCATCATCGCGGCGTTCGCGACCTCCACCCGTGCACCCGGCGCGGTGATGACGAGGTTATGGGCCATGTCATCGACGTTCTCGAGCCGCAGCCGCACCTTTGCTCCAGGCGCGACTTTGATCCGCGGTAAATCGTAGCGCATTCCAGCCACCGCCTTGATCTCGATGAGCGTCTCGTTTTGCTCCTGAGCGCTGGAGAGCGTCGGGATGCAAAGCAGCGAGGCGGCCGTTAGACTCGCCAGGACGAGATGAGAGAAATGCGGGGGGGACCAATCCATCGGGCCGGCTATTTCATCCGGCTGACTCTTATCTGCAAGCTCGCAGCCGCCGGGCAGACCTATGGAATGTGTGCTCGCGCCCGCATTCCTCTCCCCACGGCTGCGGCGCTCCATTACAGCTTACGACGTGAAGAAAGCCGTTTCCCTCCTCATCTGGCTCGCCGTCGCGCTCACCGGCGCGGCCACTTACTTCGTCATCGCGACGCGACGCGACGAGCCGCTCAATTCTGCCTATCTGCTCATCGCGGCATTTTGCACATACGCGATCGGCTACCGCTTTTATTCGAAGTGGATAGCGGCGCGCGTGCTCGCGCTCGATGATCGCCGGGCGACGCCTTGCGAAGTGCACGAAGACGGCAAGGACTTCGTGAAGACGAACAAGTGGATCGTCTTTGGCCATCACTTCGCGGCGATCAGCGGTCCGGGGCCGCTCGTCGGTCCGGTGCTCGCGGCGCAGTTCGGATACTTGCCGGGAACGCTTTGGATCCTGATTGGCGTTGTGCTCGGGGGCGCGGTGCACGACTTCATCATCCTGTTCTCTTCCATGCGACGGGACGGCCGTTCGCTGGCACAAATGCTCCGCGACGAGCTCAACCGCACCGCTGGCATCATCGGTCTGATCGCGATCCTCGCGATCATGATCATCATTCTCGCGGTGCTTGCCTTGGTGGTCGTGAAAGCGCTCGCGGACAGCCCGTGGGGGGTTTTCACCGTCGGCGCGACCATTCCCATCGCGATGCTGATGGGCGGTTACTTGCGTTTTGTCCGGATCGGCAAAGTCCTCGAAGTGTCGGCGATTGGTGTCGTGCTGTTGCTCCTGGCGGTCTGGGGTGGCCAGGCGGTGCATGCGAATGCGACCTGGCATCAGGCTTTCAAAATCGGAGCCGAGCCGCTGGCTTGGTCGATCATCGGTTACGGGTTCCTCGCGAGCGTTTTGCCGGTCTGGCTGTTGCTCGCACCGCGCGATTATCTCAGCACGTTCATGAAGCTCGGGACGATTGGCGCGCTGGCAATCGGCACCTTGCTCGTCCTTCCGGAGTTACAGATGCCGGCCATCAGCAAGTTCGTGGATGGCTCCGGATTGGTCGTTCCGGGGAAGGTGTTTCCGTTCTGCTTCATCACGATCGCCTGCGGCGCGATCAGCGGTTTTCACGCCCTCATCTCCAGCGGCATCACGCCGAAAATTATCGCCCGCGAAAGCCACGCGCGCTCGGTCGGTTATGGCGCTATGTGCCTCGAGTCGCTCGTCGCAATCATGGCGATGATCGCCGCCTGCACGCTGGAGCCGGGCACTTACCTCGCGATGAATTTGCCCGGCGCGGACGGCGTCGCGACCGCACAAAAAGTCGCCGCTTCCGGCTTCACCGCGCTCCAGAGTACGGGCGGTTCAACCTTCCAGATGGTGCCCGTGACCGTCACGCCCGAGGCCATGAGCGCGCTCGCGACGCAAATGGGCGAGGTGACGCTTTTCGGCCGCACGGGCGGCGCATCCACGCTTGCGGTCGGCATGGCGCAAATCTTTGGCCGACTCACTGCCGGCCGTTGGCTGGACCTTTGGTATCACTTCGCGCTGATGTTCGAAGCGCTCTTCATTCTCACGACGCTCGATGCGGGCACGAGAGTCGGGCGCTATCTGCTGCAAGACACGCTCGGCCGCGTCTGGAAGCCGCTCGCAAACACCCACAACCTGGGCGCCAACTTCCTCGCCAGTGGGTTGATTGTTCTCGCGTGGGGCTTCTTCCTGATCGCCGGAGTGCGCGATCCCGACGGCGGCGTCAAGGCGCTCTGGCCGATCTTTGGCATTGCGAATCAACTGCTCGCCGGCATCGCGCTTTGCCTCGGCACGACGATCATTTTGAAGATGCAGCTTCAGCGAAAACGCCCGGCCACGTTGATCCTGGTAACGCTCGTGCCGCTGGCCTGTCTGCTGATCATAACGGTCACTGCCGGGGTGCAAAAGGTGTGGCACCCGAGTGAACGGATTGGCTTCCTCGCCGCGGCCCGCGCGCAGGATGCGAAGCTGCCGATCCTGGAGAAAGCCGCCCAGGAGGCACGCGCCAGTGCGGATTTGCCGCTCGCGTCGAAGGCGGCCAAAGCGGTGCGAGATGCGCGAACGCTGCGCTTCAACAACCGCATCGATGCGGTGGTGGTGTGCGCTTTTCTCGCATTGGTCGCCGCGATCGTGGTGCTGAGCGTTACCGAATGGCTGAAGCTGCTGCGCGGCGCACGCCCGGCCCGGCTCAGCGAAACGGAGCCGGTCTGGTTGCCCGCCGGAATGCTCGTGCCCGAGCGCCCACTACCGATGATGGGCGTCGCGGTCCTCGGCTTCACCCTGCTCAAGGAGCTTTCGGGACAAGCCGCCGTGGACCGCGAGCAAGCGCGCGCGGAGCTTTGCGACTGCACACAAGCGCAGAGCCCGCGGGGCCGCCAAAATGTATTCCTCACCGCTGCGAACCGCCGTTTCGATGGCGTCAATCGCTGCTGTTAGCTAGGTGGTTAAAGACGGTCCTCTCTAGTTCTGTAGGGGAAGCTGCCAGCTTCCCCTATCTCGCGGGACCTCACCGGGGGAACCCAGCGGGTTCCCCTACAGCTCGATGCCGAAGGCGGGGTGGCGGACGTTCGCCCGCATGTCTTCACATGAGGCGCGGCCCGCGACCGCAGAGCTACCGGAGAGCCGGCGCGGGTTTGGACGCTGGGGGCACAGCCGCTTTAGGTGTTGAGCCCGGCGCGCTGGGCTCGGCAGGAGGAACCTTGGCCGCAGACACGGCAGCTTTCGGTGCAGGGGTCGAACCGGGGCCGGTGGCCGGTGCCTGCTTCCCGGTATCGTCGGCTGGCTCCGTGTCAGCGGTCGGAGCAGCGGCGGCCTTTGGCGTCGAGACGCCAGCGAGACGGTTTGCCAGCTGCAGCTTCGCCTTCACCACCGGCAGCATCTTCTCCGCGAAACCCTTGATCTCGCCATCCTCCGCCTGCGCGCCGCCTTCATAAGCGGCGACTGCGTTGGTATTCACCATCACGAGTCGTTCGATCCAGTTCTTGTCGAACTTCGCACCCCAGAGCGGCGCAAATTCCTCCGCCAGTCTCGCCGGGAACATCGGCGCGAG
>JAQGOK010000066.1 GCA_028293645.1 Chthoniobacter sp. | reverse complement strand
CCGTCTGGTTTCGCCGCCGCCGCGCGGGAGTCAGGCAGATACGGCGGTGCGGGGACCTGCGCGCAGACCAACCCGGGGATCAATAAAGTCAGGAGGAGGTAACAAAATATTTTCATGGGCGGGAGGGCAAGATACGGCGCCTGCCTACACTGTCAGTGACCGGCTCCGTCAGAAAATTACACCTTTTGCGCATATCGCTTTTGTCGCGGAGCAACAAGAGGCCGACCTTTGCCAAAGAATTCACAAGCGCGAGCCGTTCTCGGGGATTATCCATCGAACCGGATGCATCAGCCCCCGTCATCACCTCCCCTCGCTGGCTTGGGCACGGCTGTGATCGCGCCGCTGGAGCGGGGCAGCTTGCTGCGGTTCACGGCGATGAGCGCGGTCAGCATTGCCGCGCTGTTCACCATCATGTCCATGGGTTCCTCGTGCGTTGCCCAGGATTTCGACGCCGAGATCAGGCCGCTGCTGGCGGAATACTGCAATCAGTGCCACTCGACCGAGAAACAAAAGGGCGATCTGGATCTTGAGCGTTTCACGACCGCCGATGGAGTGAAGCGTGACCCGCAGGTGTGGCAGCTCGTTGCCGAGCAGCTCGAACTCGGCGAGATGCCGCCGAAGGACAAGCCACAGATGAAGCCGGCGGAACGCACGCGGCTCGTGAGCTGGGTGCAGGGTGCGCTCGCTGAAATGGCCCGCGAGCACGCGGGCGACCCAGGGCCGGTGGTGCTGCGTCGCTTATCGAACTCTGAATACACCCACACGGTGAGAGATCTGACCGGTGTCGCTTCGCTCGATCCGGCACGGGAATTTCCTGTCGATGGCGCCGCGGGCGAAGGATTCACCAACGCCGGCGCTGCGCTCGTGATGTCGCCCGCGCTGCTCGCAAAGTATCTGGAGGCCGCGAAAGAGATCGCGCGCCACGCCGTGCTCCTGCCGGACGGCATGCGGTTTTCAGCGCACACGTCCGAGCGAGATCGGACCGAAGAGGCGCTCGCCGCGATCCGCTCGTTCTATGCGCGGTTCACCACTGCGGGGAGCGGCGCGGCGGTGAATCTGCAGGGAGTGAAGTTCGACACGAACGCGGGAGGCGTTCTCCCACTCGAGCAGTACCTCACTGCGACCCTCGTAGATCGCGAGGCGCTTGCGAGCGGTGCGAAAAGTGTTGCCGCGGTCGCAAGTGAACGCGGTCTGAATGCGAAGTATCTCGGCGCGTTGTGGAGCGTATTGAATCAGCCGGAGCGCTCGCTTTTGCTCGATCCCGTTCGCGCGCAATGGCGCAGCGCCAAGGCCGGTGATGCCGTGGCCATCGCGGCTGCGATCGCGCCGTGGCAGAAGGCGCTCTGGCGCTTCACAACAGTCGGACACATTGGCAAACGCGACGGTCCCAAGGCGTGGCAGGTTCCCGTGACTCCGCTCGTCAGCGCGAGTGAAGTGCGACTGAAGATCCCACCGCCTGCCGAGGGAAGGGACGTGACGTTGTATCTGGCCGCTTCCGACGCGGGCGATGGGAACGTGAATGATTTCGCCGTGTGGGAGAACCCGCGCCTCGTGGCTCCGGGGCGGCCGGATCTCTCCCTGCGGGAAGTGCGCGCGGTGGTGAACGCGACGGCTGCGGTTCGCGAGAAGCTCTATTCCAGCGCGGCACGGAGCCTTGCTGCGGCGGAAGAACTCGGCAGCTCTCCGGAGAAGGAAGCCGTGCCGCGCGTCGCGCAGAAGCACGGATTGGAACCGGCAGTGCTGACGGCCTGGCTGGAGTGTCTCGGCATCGGCGGGGGCAGCGTGCGGATTGATTCGCACCTGACGGCGAAGACCGTCGGCGCGGCTGGCTTCGACTTCATCACAGGCTGGACCGGCACCGATGCGCTGAGTGTGATCGCGAATTCCTCCGATGAGCATGTGCGCGTGCCGGGCAATGTGAAGCCGCACAGCGTTGCGGTGCATCCATCCCCGAAACGACGGGTCGTCATCGGTTGGCGCAGTCCGGCGGCTGCGAGAATGCGGATCGAGGGAGTCGTGCAGCACGCGCACCCGGAGTGCGGCAATGGGGTGATGTGGGTGCTGGAGTTGCGGCGCGGAAAGACGCGGCAGCGGCTCGCGAATGGAACAGCGCAGGGGGCAGGAGCGGTGAAGATTGGCCCTATCGAAAACCTCGCGGTGGAGACCGGCGACGTGCTCTCGGTGGTGATCGGACCGCGTGATGGCGATCATTCCTGCGACCTGACTTCGGTGGATTTCAAACTCAGCGACGGCGCGCGCGAATGGGATCTTGCTCAAGATGTGTCGCCCAACATTCTCGCCGGCAACCCGCATCCCGACCGCTTCGGCAACGGCGACGCGTGGCATTTCTACAGCGAGCCCGAGAAGGATACCGGCGCGGAGACGACGCTGCCGGCGGGTTCACTCCTCGCGAAATGGCAGGCGAGTGCGAACGCCGAAGAGAAGCGGCAGCTTGCGGAAAAGGTGCAGGCGCTTCTGCTCAGCGGCGGCATTGGTCTCGTGACAGACGCGCCGGATGCCCTGCTGTATCGGCAGCTCACTTCCTGGAGCGGTCCGCTGATTTCCGCCGTGCGAAGCGATCTGCGGCAGAGCAGCGAAGCGGTGTCGGAGATGAATTCGAGTTACGGCCTCGACCCCGCGCTTTTCGGTAGGCATCCCAGCGGCGCAGCGATCGATGCCAGGAGTCTTGGTGTGCAGGCGCCTTCCATGATCGAGGTGCGGCTGCCGGCCGAACTTGTTGAAGGGTGCGAGCTGGTGACCACGGCTGCTTTGCATCGGGAAACCGGCACGGAAGGGACTGTGCAGATGCAGGTGCTGCCAAGCCGGCCGGCTGCGATCAAGACCGGCGCGATTCCCGGTTTGCCGATCATCGCGAGTGAGGGCAGCGCCGCGCGGGAACGTGCCGAGGCGGCCGTTGACGAGTTCCGCCAGATTTTCCCCGGGGCGCTATGTTATTCGAAGATCGTGCCGGTGGATGAAGTCGTGACGCTCACGCTTTTCCACCGCGAGGATGAACATCTGCGACGGTTGATGCTCGACGAAGCGCAAGCCGCCGAGCTCGACCGGCTCTGGGCCGAGTTGCGGTATGTCAGCCGCGACGCTTTGAAGCTCGTCGATGTCTTTGAGCAGCTCTGGCAGTTTGCCACCCAGGACGGCGATCCAACGGTTTTTGAGCCAATGCGCGGGCCGATCAGAGAGCGCGCGGCGGAGTTTCAAAAGCAGCTCGCAGAGACCGAGCCGGCGCACCTCGACGGGGTGCTGAGATTTGCGGACACCGCCTGGCGGCGTCCACTCACTGCGTCGGAGAAAGACGGGCTGCGCCAGCTTTACCGCTCACTCCGCGCGCAGGAGATGCCGCATGACGAAGCGCTCCGCCTCACGCTCGCGCGTGTCTTCGTGGCGCCCGCTTTTCTTTACAAGCTGGAGGCGCCCCGACCGGGCACGGAGCAGGCGCCGGTGAATGACTTCGAGCTCGCCTCGCGCTTGAGTTACTTTCTGTGGTCGTCCGCGCCCGATGGCGCGTTGCTGGCGCTCGCCGCAGAGGGAAAGCTGCGCGAGCCGGAGGTGCTCGTCGCGCAGATGCGGCGCATGCTCGCGGACCGGCGGGTGCGGCGGCTCGCGGTGGAGTTTGGGACGCAATGGCTCCACGTCCGCGACTTCGACAAACACGATGAAAAGAGCGAGCGGCTTTTCCCCACCTTCCATGAGCTGCGCGGAGCCATGAGCGAGGAGCCGGTTCTCTTTTTCACGGACCTTTTCCAGCACAATCGCTCGGTGCTTTCGCTGCTCGATGCGGATCACACATTTGTGAACGCCGCGCTCGCTGAGCATTACACTTTTCCCGGCATCAGCGGTGAAGAGTGGCGTCGCGTCGAAGGCATTCGCGCCAAGGGACGCGGCGGCATTCTTGGCTTTGCGGCCACGCTCGCGAAGCAAAGCGGCGCCTCGCGAACCAGCCCGATCCTGCGCGGTGCCTGGCTCAGCGAGACGCTCCTCGGAGAGCGTCTGCCGCGACCGCCCAAAGGCGTGCCTGTGCTGCCCGAGGAAGTGCCCACCAACCTGACCGAGCGGCAACTCACCGAGCGGCACAGCACCGATCCGAACTGCATCACCTGCCACGCGCGGATCGATCCCTTTGGTTACGCCCTCGAGAGCTTCGATGCCATCGGACGCTTTCGCACGAAGGACGCCGCGGGTCTTCCCATTGATGCGCACGCGAAGCTTGCGAACGGGACCGCGCTCAACGAACTCGCGGGCCTGCGCGATTACCTGCTGGTGGAGCGTCGCGACACATTCGAGCGGCAGTTTTGCAAAAAGCTCCTCGGCTATGCGCTCGGACGTGCTGTGATCCTCAGCGATTATCCGTTGCTCGATGAGATGCTCGCGACGCTTTCGCAACGCGGGCATCGCGTCGGCACGGCGATTGAGATGATCGTCTGCAGCCGCCAGTTCCGCGAAATCCGCGGAACCGAGTACGCTGCCGAACCTTGACCGAACCCCCCATGAACACGCCACCGACCCACCAGTTCACCCGCCGTGCCTTTCTCCGCGGACTCGGCGTCACGATGGCGCTGCCCTGGATGGAATCGATGACGGTCTGGGGCGACGAGCCGCGCGTCGCGAAGCCCGCCAGCGAAGCGCCCGTGCGGCTCGCGGTGCTCTTTTCCGGCAACGGCTTTCATTCGAAAGAGTGGTGGGCGCGCGGCGAAGGCGCGCAGATGGAGCTCGGCAAAGTGCTCCAGCCTTTGGCGGGCATGCGCGAGAAGATGCTGTTCATCCGCGGGCTGCAAAACGCCGAGGCGCAGAAGGGGAATATCCACAGTTCGCAGACCGGCAACCTGCTCTCCGGCGCGCCGCTCGCCTCCGGTGGCGAAATCCGTTCTGGCACGAGCGTGGATCAACTGCTGGCGCAGACTTACGGGCGCGAAACCAAGGTGCCGAGCCTCGTGCTCGGTTGCGAGAAGTCGAATCCGAGCGTTCACAAAAACTACTCGATGCTCTACAGCTCGCACATCTCGTGGAGCTCGCCGACGACGCCGACGCCGCTGGAGTTGTATCCCGCACTGGCCTTTGATCGGCTCTTCAAAGATGAGGCGAGCCGCGGCGACCAGAGCGTGCTCGATGCCGTGCTCGCCGACGCGAGGGACGTGCGCCGCGGCATCAGCTCCCGCGACCAGCAGAAGCTCGACGAGTATCTCACCTCCGTCCGCGAAGTGGAGCAGCGCATCGAGAACGCCGGCAAACGCGGCGAGTTGCAGGGCTGGCGGCCTACGCTGGACAAACCAAACATCCCCCGCCCCGCCGACGGCATCCCGCAGGACATTGGCGAACACATGCGGCTCATGAGCGATATCCTTGTGCTCGGGTTCCAGACCGACACCACGCGCCTCTGCACGCTGAAGCTCAACAACGATCACAGCTCACTTCGCTTTCCCAACCTCGGCGTGGACTACATGATCCACCACCTCCTCTCGCACAGCGACACCGCCGACTGGCTGAAGGTGAACCAGTTTTTCCTCGATCAGCTCGCCTACATCGCCGGCAAGCTCGACGCCATCCAGGAAGGCCCGCGCACCGCACTCGACAACACGATGCTGCTCTTCTGCTCCTCGATGCTCACCGGCAGCCACGATGCCTCGCAGCTTCCCGTGATCCTGCTCGGCGGCGGTGGAGGCAGAATCAAAGGCGGTCGTGTGCTCGACTACAAAGACCAACCGAACCGCCAGATGTGTCGTCTCTTCCTCTCGCTCATGGACAAGATGGAGGTGCGTCCCAAGACCTTCGGCGACGCCACGATGGCGCTCGAAGAGGTTTAGAACTCCACCCCCGAGCAAGGAGTGGCGCAGGGCAACCCGCGGCAGGATACGTCACAAAGGCATCCGACAAGGCGCGCTCCCCGAGCCCCACATTTCCTGTGACCTCCGGGGCAGGGCGGAATTCCGCCCAACGCGAAGGGCGGGGCTTGGATCGGGCAGCAAATCCATGGCCGCGATCTCGGTGAGCCCGCGGCCGGGCTATCAAGCGGCCAGCACTCGACCTCGGGATCACTGCCAGTTTTGCACGTGATGCTTGATCAGTCCGAGCGCGCCCGCCCGGCCGCCGCGCGGACCGAGATCATGGCGGAACGCTTCCACCTCGGCCTGCATCTGTTTGATGTTGGTGAGGTTGAATGAACCGCGGTGGCTGCGGATGTGACGGGTCATATTCCACAAGCCTTTCGGCACCTCCCAGGTGGGGTGCGGAGCGCTCTGCGGTTTCTTCTCACCGGGCACTGGCGGCGCGAGCGTGAGGAGGTGGTAGAGGAGGTCCGCCAGCCGCGCGATGTCGGCGCGGACGTCCTCTTCGTAGGCGTTGACGCTCTGATCCTGGATGCGCTTCGCGCGCTCCCACCCGCTCACCAGCACTTCGCCGAAGTCGCCGATGGTCACGCAGTCAGCGGTGATGTGGCCGTGGCTGATCCCCTTGCTGTGGGCGAAAGCGAGCGCGTCGCAGACCGTGTGGAAGATCGCCAGCAGCCGCTTGAGATCGTAGTGCAGCATCGCGTTCGAGCGCCGGGCGTGGAGGTTGTCGAGGATCGTGGAGAGGCGGATGCCCGCGATCACCTTGGCGGTGAAAAACGCGCGTCCGTCTTCGTCCAGGCTGAGTTCGAAAAGCGGCTGAATATTCGGATGCTCAAGGCTGCCCATCATTTTCGCCTCTGCGATCAGCTCGTCGATCGCGGCCTCTCTGGCGTCGCCTTCATCCGTCACGATCTTCATCAGGACGGTGCGACCAATGTTGCGGTCAGTGGCTTCGACAATCGAGACAGCCTCGTCGGCGGAGAGTTCAGCGCTCAGATCGTATTTGTTCCGGGTCAGGAGCTTCTCCGCGGCTGAAAGCCGGAAGGAAGGGAGCTGCGCAGCCTGATGCGTTCGGCTGCGCGCGCCGCCGAGCTGTGCCTTGAGCCCCTCGAAGAGCTCATCGATGCTCGGGATGTTCTGCTCGCTTGCGAGCTGGCCGCCGGCGGCGAGTTCGCGCACCCGCTCCTCGACTTTGCCGAACTCCTGCATCAGCGCGGAGTCCGGATCGAGCGCCTGCTCGACCTGCGCCTGCGCCTGCCGGGCCTCATCGAGGAGGGCAAGAGCCTTCTCCCGTTCTTTGTTCAGGAATTCGCGTTCCTGCGCGAAGTGCGCGGTCTTCTGCGCGAGTTCTTCCCGCGCCTTCTCCATCCGTACCAGCGCCTTGTCACGGTCCTCGGCGATATTCATTTGGCCGCGCATCAGTTCTGCGACTTTGTCCTTGTGGGTCTCTTTCAGCCGCTCGCTGCGGGCCAGCACCTCCTCTAGCTCCGTCTCGGTGAGGCGCTGCTTCTCCGCCATCTCCGCGAGCTCCGCATCGTGGACCGCCTTGGCCTCCGCGAGCGTCTGCAAATCGCCCAGGTGGGTGTGAGTCACCGAATCCAGCCTCACCAGAACGCGATCCCGTTCCTCGATCAACCGATCGCGCTCCTCGGTGACTGCGGTGAGTTGCAAACGGTGGGTCTCTTTCGTCCGCGCCTGCACCGCCAGCGCTTCGTCGCGCTCCCGTGCAATGTCGTCGCGCGCGGAGCGCATGTCGGCCAGGGCCTTCTCGAGATGCTCGCGATCGTGCGTCAGCTTCTCGAGTTCCTTGCGATGGTGGGCTTGAACGCGGGCGAGCTGCGCCGTCACCGCCTTCTTCTCGTTCGCAAACCCGTCGCGTTCCTGCGTGAGCGACGCGATGCGCGTCTGTTGCACTTCATTGAGCTGCGCAAACTGCGCCTGCGCCTCGTCGCGCGCCTCGACCGCAGCCTGCCGCTGCTGCTCGAGGGCCGCGATCTGCTCCTGCTGCGCCGCGTTCACCTGCTCCATCTGCGCGAATGATTCGTCGCGCTTTTGGATCAAGCTCCGGCGCTCCGCATTAAGCGCTTCGATCTGCTGCTGCTGCGCCTCGTGCAAGCGACGGTGCTCGCCGCGTGTCGCCTCCTGATCAGCCAATGCGGCCGCGTGCTCGCGGGCAATCACCTCGGTCTGCGCCTTCTGGGTTTCGTTGATCTTCAACAGGCGGGTCACCACCTCCTCGTGATCGCGGGCCAGTTCGGCGCGCTGCTCGTGCAAGGACGCGAGCTGCGCCGCCTGCGCCTGGTTTACCTCGGCGAATCGCGCCAGCGCGGCGTCGCGTTCCCGCTCTGCGAGCGCCTGCCGCTGCTCGAGCGCCGCAATCTGCGCCGCGCCTGTCTCCATCGCCCTCGTGAAATCGGCGCGCACCTGGTCGCGTTCGCGGAGCGCATCGTCACGCTGCTTCGCGAGGGACTCGGCCTGGCGCCGCTGCGCTTCCTCCGTCTCAGCGAAGCGTTTCAGAGCCTCGTCGCGCGCGACCACCAATTCCGCCACGGCCACCGCGCCCGCGGCGATATCCTTCTCGTGCGCTTCCTTGTTGCGCGCCAGCTCCGCCACGAAGCGATCGCGTTCTTCGATCAAGTTCTGCCGCTCCACCGTCAGCGCGTTGACTTGCTTCTCCTTCGCAGCATCCAGCGCGGCCAGTTCCTTGTGGCTCGCGTCTCGCGCCGTGATCGCCGCCAGCCGCTCCGCCGCCAGCGACTCGATCTGCTTCTCGTGCGCCTCCTTGTTCCGCGCGAGCTCCGCGGCGAACCGATCGCGTTCTTCGATCAAGTTCTGCCGCTCCACTGTCAGCGCGTGAACTTGCTTCTCCTTCGCGGCATCCAGCGCGGCGAGTTCCTTGTGGCTCGCGTCACGCGTCGTGATTGCCGCAAGCCGCTCCGCCGCCAGCGCGTCGATCTGCTTCTGCTGCGTCTGGTGAAGTTCGCCCATCCGCGCGGCCGTCGCTTCGCTCTCCTGCACTGCCGCCGCGCGTGCCTCCTCGAGCGACTCGATCTGACGCCGCTGTCCTTCGGCGATCTCCGCCGCACGCGCGCGCAAGTCTTCCTTCTCCTTCGTGAGGTCGTCGCGCTGACGGTTCAGCGATTCAATCTGCACACGTTGTGCAGCATTTACCTCGTCGAGGCGGGCGAGGGCTTCGTTCTTCTCGGCGATCAACGCGGCGCGCTCCTGCTCCTGTGATTCGATCTGCTGCCGCTGCGTGTCATTGAGGGCCGTCCATTGCTTCCGCGCCTCCTCGTGTGCTGCGAGCAACTGGTCGCGCTGCCCAGCCATCGATTCGATTTGCGCCTTCTGCGCCGCATTCACGTCCGCGAGTTGGTTTAGCGCCGCATTCCGTTCTTCACGGAGTTGCTCCATCGCCCGAGTCAACGAGGCTACGTCCTGCTTCTGCGCGCCACTGATCTGCGCGAAGAGCACCGCGGGCTGCGGCTTCTCCGCGAGCAAGCTGTCCCGCTGCTTTGCCAGCGCTGCGATCTGTTGCTTCTGCGCCTTCGTCACCGCCTCAAATTGTCCGGCCATTTCCTTCCGCTCGCGCAAGAGTCCGTCCCGCTGCTCTTCGAGGGCTGCAATCTGTTCCGTCTGACCGGCGATCACGGCGGCAAGCTGCGCCTTCGATTCGTCACGCGCCTGCACGAGGCCAGCGCGCTCGCTTTCGAAGGAGCGGATCTGCTCACCATGGGCTGCGCTCAGGCGGGCCAACTCCCCGAGCAAGTCATCCTTCTCCCGAGTCGAGGCGGCGAGCTGTTCGTGCAACCGCTTGAGCTGCTCCGTCTGGGCTTCGTGCTCCACCCGCAGGTTCGAGATCGTTTCTTCTCGGCTTTGAAGCTGACCGGCTTGCTCCCGGTGCAGCGCTTCCAACTGCGCATCCTTCTCCCGCAACGCTGTCAGATGGTCTCGTTTCAACGCCGCGACCTGTCCGTTCAGCGACTCGATGGCCTGCTGCGAATTTGTCGCCGCCCTGGCCTTGTCGGCGAGCGCCGTGCGGTGCTCTGCGCGCAGCGCCTTCAACTCCTGCGCTCGCGCCTCGCCGACTTCCTTAATGCGGGCCAGCGCCGCGTCCCGCTCGGCTGCGACGGCTTCGCGCTCGCGGCTGAGTTCGTCGAGCTTGAGAGCGTGTTCCTCGACGAGCCGCGCAATCGACGCGTGGCGTTCGCCTAGCGCCATTGCCAGTTCCTCTTTGTGCGCGCCGACCTCCGTCGCGAGATTCCTGCGCAGTTCCTCGATCTGCGCCAGCGCCTGATCGCGCGCTTGCATCACTGCATCGCGCTGGGCGCTCGCCGCCTGGAGTTGCTCACGCAATTCCGCGGCGATCTTCTCGAAGCCGGCGCTCGCCTCGTTCCGTTCCGCGATCGCGCGGGTCCGCTCAATCTCGAGAGTTTCCCGCAACCTCATGATCTCCGCGTGGGCCTCCTCTGCCTCGCGGGCGACCTCATCCTTCTCCTTCCGCACGGTCGCGCACTGCCCTCGCAAAGCCTCGAGTTCCTTCGCGACAGCCGCCGCCGCGGCCTCAGCGGCCGACTTCTCCGTCTGCGCTTGCTCCCGCTCCCGCGCAAGCAGCTCGGTCTGCGCTTTCTGCGCTGCTTTCAACGAGGTGATGCGCGCCACCGCTTCGTCCCGTTCGAGCCACGCGAGAGCTCGCTCTTCCTTCAAGTGCGTCAGCTCCGTTTCCACCCCGGTGCGCAGCGCTGCGAACTGCTGAAACGCCTGCTCGCGATCCTTCACCAGATTGAGCCTCTCCTCGTCCAGCCCTTCCAGGTGCTGCTGGTGCGCCGCCGTGATCGCCGCCAATTCAGTGCGTGCTCTGTCACGCTCGGCGATCAGTTCGCCGCGTTCTTCGGTGAGCGCGTCGAGCTGCGTCTTCTGCGCCTCGGTCAATTGCGTGAAGTGCGCGACGCTCCTCTCCTTCTCCCGAGCGATCTCGTCCCGCTGGCGAATGAGCGCAGCGACTTCGCGCCGCGCCGCGCCGATCGCTTGGTTGAGCGCGGTAATTTCCTTTTCGCGCTGGCGCGCCACCACCCCGAGCTTCTCGCCCTCCCGCGAGAGTTCCGCGATCTGCGCCTTCAGCGTGTTGTCACTTGCCGTGATCTGTCGCTGCGCATCGTCGCGAGCCTGAACCACCGCCTCCTGCTCGCTTCGCAGGCTGTCGCACTCCGCAGTCCGCGCTGCGAGCTGCTGCGTCAGATCTGCCACGACCGTTTCCTTGTCGCGCGTGATCTCGTCCCGGAGGGAACTGAGCGCAGCGATTTCGCGCCGGGCGGCCTCGATCGTTTGGTTGAGCGCGCTCATCTCTTTCTCCTGCTGCCGCGCCGCGACACCCAACTGCTCGTGCTCCTGCGAGAGTTCCGCGACCCGGGTCTTCAGCGTGTTGCCGCTCTCGGTGAGCTGGCGTTGCGCGTCATCGCGGGCTTGAACCACCGCCTCCTGCTCGCTTCGCAGGCTGTCGCACTCCGCAGTCCGCGCCGCGAGCTGCTGCGTGAGGTCCGCGACGATCGACTCTTTCTCCGCGGCCAGTGTCTCCTTCGCCTGGGTCAGCGCGGCGAGCTCGCGCTGGTTCTCCTCGATCGCCGCGCTCAGCTCCGCGAGCTTCGCTCCGCGTGAATTGGCCAGCGTCTCGAATTCGTCGCGCTCCTGGATCAGCGCGGCGATCTGTCCTTTCGCTGTGCTCCCATGCTGCATCGACTCGCGCCGCGCCTGGTCGCGCTCTTCGACAAGGCTTTGCCGCGCCGCGGTGAGCACCTCGATCTGCTGCGCAAGTTCGCGCGCCTGCGCCTCCTTCGCCTGCAACGCTTCGTCGCGCTCCCGGGTGACCGCCTCGAGCTCTGCGCGCTGGCTTTCCAACTTCCCGGACAGCTCGGCGAGCGCCGCCTCTCGCTCTCTCGCGAGTTTCTCCATCTGCTCCCGCTCCTGCGCCAGACGACCAAGCTGGCTCCGAAGCGTGTCGCCGCTTTCCGAAAGCTGCCGCTGCGCGTCAGCGCGTTCGCGGGCCGCCGCGTCCCGCTCCGCGGTCAGCGTGGCGATCTGCGCCTGGTGCGTTTGGATCAGTTTTGCGAGTTCGTCAGCGAGCGACTTTTTTCCGATTGCCAATTCATCCCGCTCCCCGGTCACCGTCTCAAATTCGCGCTGCCGCGCCTGCGACGTCTCAGCGAGCTTCTCCAGCTCAGCTTCACGAACCTGCAAGCGCCGCTGCATCTCATCTCGCTCGTGGATTGCGCTCTCCCGCTGCGCGTCCCGCGCGGCAAGTTCCTGCCCGTGCGCTTCCTGAAGCTTCTCCGACTCGGCGCGCAACGAAGCTTTTGCCTGCTCCAGTTGCGCAGCCAATGCTGCCGCTTCCGCGCTGCCCCCGTTCCGCAGTGATTCGATCTCGGCAATGTGAGCCCGGCGCATCTCCGCAAGTTCCGCCGCGGCGCGCTCATTTACTGCGCTCAGCCCGGCACGCTCCTTCGTCCAGGCTTCGTCCCGCCGCTGCAACTCGCTGGCGTGGTCCTTCCGCAACTTCTCGATCGCCTGTACCCGCTCCTCCGCGACTCGCTTCAGCTCAGCCTTCGCCGAATCGAGTTCGCGCTTTGCCGCGGCGAGGAGTCCAGACATCTCCTCCCTCTCCCGCTGTGCGGCGTCACGTTGCGCCAGCGCCTGCTTCAACTCCTCCTCCGACCCGCTCGCCGACGCTGCGTGCTTTCCGTTGGCCTTTGAATTCGGCGTCGTCCGCTCGATCCAGCGGATGACCGCCGTACCCTCGGCGCCAAAGCGGATCGGATCTCCGAGCGAGACCGCCTCCGCACCCTGCACCCGGTGATCACCGAGGTAAGTCCCATTGGTACTCTCCAGGTCGCGCACGAGCAGCCCCTCGGGTTGCAGGACAATCTGCGCGTGATGGCGCGAGGTGCCGTCCGAGTCGAGCAGGATGTCGCAATCGATGTCCCGACCGATCGTGTATTCCCCAGGATCCAGGAAATAGCGGCCAAGGGTTCGGAACCCATCACGAACAATGACTTCAGCCTGCGTTGTCATAGTTTTCCTTTTCGCAAAATCTCATGCAAAAGCCAAGCGCATGCAGTTCGATTCGAGCCACTTCCAAGGAAGCCCACTTACCGACATGCTTTGTTGTTATGCACTTTGTGGCTCTTATGCCGAAGGCGTTGCATCCATCAGCCCCGGTTGCGAGGCACGAGCTACCCTGGGGATTCAGGGGAAAGGGTTCGAACTCCAACGGAGTTGCATCGGGAGATGAGTTCCGCTCCGAGATTCATGCGCCTTCTCCGAGCCAGGGACGAGGATCGTCAACTTTCCATCCTTCACCTCCAACTTACAGGCGCCGGCGGGATCGATTGCAGTCCCCCAGGTCCGGGATGGTTTGTGCGCCCGCTTTTGGATCTTCGGCGGAAGCGCTGGCAGCGAGCGCGTAAAGCGCGACGAGGATAAGTTTCTTCATACCTTCCGGAGGTAGGTCACAAGTTACTACACGCGAGGGAGGCATTAGTTCGCACCGCGAACTCTCCGGGCATCGAGCTCTGCGAAGCTTCCCGGCGCAAGACGCAAGGCAGCTGACCAAAGCCCCGCACCCCAAAGCTCGACCGTTGACGCCCCGAGCGGTGCTGTGGATCGTGGGGGAATGACGAGACATGCACGTTGGTTGAGAGATTTCACGATCCCGTCGCAGGGAGTCGTTGATAACGGAGACGGCACCGGAACCGTAGCTTCCGGCGAGGTCACCTTCCTCAAAGGTGACGTTACGCCGCTCCAGGCCGACGAGCAGTCCCCGACCATGTATGTGGCGACGGGCGTCGGAGTTTTCGCCGCCGTGGAAGGCCAGGACTTCGAGTTCGTCGAGACGAAGGAGTTGATTTAGCTCGCGAATCCCACCGCGGATCGCAGGCGACCCTGGCATGGCAAGCCGCGCTCGCTCGTGCCGGAGAGTTGGGTCGCGCAGGCAACGGCGAAGCAAGTCTCCAACGGCAGCGACCCCACCAAAGACTGGGACCAAGGCTACGGCTTTCAATTCTGGCGCTGCCGCCACGGCGCTTACCGTGCCGACGGTGCGCATGGTCAATTCTGCGTCGTGCTCCCGGAGCGAGACATGATGGTGGTCATCACCGCCAACACCAAAGACATGCAGGGTGAACTGAACGTCGTCTGGGATAAGCTGCTTCCCGCGATCCAGCCGCAGGCATCACCCGAGAATGCGGAGGAGCAGGCGAAGTTGAAGCAGACGCTCAATAACCTGGCAGTCCGGCCGACGCACATAGACAGCGTCTTGAAGTTACCGGGCAGCTGAAAGGCCGAGCGCGCGAATCCACGCAGGGACTTTCTCAGGTAGTAAGGCCGAAATCCCTTCGCCTTCTCCTGGCGGTGACAAGCCTTAGCGGGCCAGCGTCCGCTTCATGCGCTCCCGAAGCTCTTCCAGTTGCGCCTTCAAGGCGTCGATGACCTCATCGACATCTTCCGAAGTTGCGCACCTTCGGCCGAGGATCAGCTCCCCCATCTTCCATGCTCGCAGTCCAACCCGCAGGCACACGAACCGTTGTGGTGTCCGGTCGGCTGGCGACGGGTCGATCTTCAGGATGTGAAGACACGTAGTGCGAAGCATCCTTGAGGGCTTAGCAGCTTGCTCGCCATCCCCTCACCTTAGTGTGTGGCGCAACGAGGGCCACTCAGCATCAGACCTCGCAGCGAAGGCGCCGCTGGTGTGTTCTCGAACCGACTTACCCTGTCTGGCTGCGGATGCCCGAGACAGCCGAGAAGATCGATGTGACGATGCAGTAGGCGATCACGGTGACGACTCCGGCGAGGAAGACGATGATCACTGGCGAGATCAGTGCGGTGAGGCGTTTGATGCGGCTATCGAGTTCCTTGTCGTAACGCAGCCCCGCCTTCTCCAGTGACTTGGCGAGGTGACCGGTTTGCTCGCCGACGGCGATGATGTCGGTCATCAGCGATTGAAAATGGCCGGCGCGACGCAGCGATGCAGAGAGTGGTTCGCCGGCGGAGACGGCCTCGATCACGTCGCCAAGACGCGCGCGGTAGAAACGGTTCTGGGTGCCGCGCACCAGGAGCTTCAGCGCGGAGAGAAGTGGAACGCCATTGGTGATCAGATTCGCGAGGGCCTGCGTGAACCCTGCGTAGAAGCGGGTCTCGATGATCGGACCGATCAGCGGGATCGCCATCTTCGCGCGATCCCACCAAAGACGGCCGCTGGTCGTCGCGATGAGCACACGAAACAGCGTGGCCGCTGCTCCAGCTCCGAGCAGCATGTGCCACCAGTGCGCGGTGCAAAACGCGCTGAAATCGAGCAGCAAGCGGGTGATCGGCGGGAGCTGCTGGCCGCTCTTTGCAAGCAGGCTGGTGAGCTGAGGGACGAGGACCAGGGTGAACACCGCCATGAGCGCCACGCATGCCGCGATCATGAACGCCGGATAGACCAGTGCCTGCACGAACCGACGTTGCAGATCGTGCAGCTGCGTCATGCTTTGGGCCATGCGGTGCAAAACGCCGGGCAGCGTGCCAGAGGCTTCCCCCGCGGCGATGAGCGACGTGTAAAGATCGTCGAAACTGGGTGACGTCTGGCGGAACGACGCGGCGAGAGTCTGGCCGTCACGCAAGTGATGGCGAAGATGCGCGCCAGTCCGGCGGATGACCGGATCCTGTTGCCGCTCGGCCATGACATTCAGCGCCTGCTGGACGGGGAGGCCGGCTTCGAGGAGGTCGGCGAGTTCGCTCGTGAAAAAGATCAGCCTCGCCGCTTTCAGACGCGGCCCGGGGCCGGTCGGGTCCGGCCCGGCAGAGCCGGACGCCGAGCGGGTGCTTTTCTTGTTCGCTCCGTTGGTCGCTTGCGCGGATTTCTCGGCGACATGAAGCGGTGACAACTGCCGCGATTCAATCTGGCGAAACGCTTCGCGACGGCTCGGCGCGTCCAGCGTGCCGGTGATCTGCTCGCCGCTCGAGGCGAGCGCCTGGAAGGTAAACTCCGGCATCAGCAGCGTCAGTGACTATGGTCAGCCGCGGTCGCGGCGATCACTTCCTCCACCGTGGTTTCACCCGCGATCACTTTGCGCCAGCCGTAGTCGCGCATGGAGATCATCCCGGTTTCCAAAGCTTTCGCGCGCAGTGCACTGGCCGAAGCGCGACCGGTGATCAGCTCCTGCAGGTCGCCGGCCACGGTGCAGACTTCGATGATCGCCATCCGGCCGCGATACCCGGTGCCGCGGCATTCGCGACAGCCAACCGGATTTAAGATGTGCTGCTTCCGATCGACCGGGAAGCCGATGGATTCAAGATAGCGCGGCAGGTGCTGAGTGAGCGGCGCTGGCTGACAGCATTGCGGGCACAGCCGACGCACGAGCCGCTGCGCGAGGAAGGCGCGGACCGACGAGGCGATGAGAAACGGCTCGATGCCCATGTCCAGCAAGCGCGAGATGCCGCCGACGGCGTCGTTCGTGTGCAGCGTGCTGAACACAAGGTGGCCGGTGAGCGCACCGCGGATCGCAATCTCGGCCGTCTCGAGATCGCGCATTTCGCCGACCATGATGACGTTCGGATCGCCGCGCAGGATGCTGCGGAGGCCGGTGGCGAAGGTGAGATTGATCTCCGGTTTCACCGCGATCTGAACCACGCCATCGAGCTTGTTTTCAACCGGGTCCTCGATGGTGACGATGCGCCGCTCCTCGGTGTTTAGCTCGCGGAGGAAAGTGTAGAGCGTGCTCGACTTGCCGCAGCCGGTCGGGCCGGTGACAAGGATGATTCCGTTCGGCAGCGCAAGCAGCGCGCGAATGCGTTCCTC
>JAQGOK010000051.1 GCA_028293645.1 Chthoniobacter sp. | reverse complement strand
CGAGCAACTCACGCAAAAGCCCGGCGAGAGCGAACTCGAAGCCGTGATCAACAGCTACGAACTCGCGTGGCGCATGCAAACCACTGCGCCGGAAGTGCTGGATGTCGCCAGCGAATCACCCGAGACGCTGGCGCTTTACGGAGTCGGCGACAAAGACACCGACAACTTCGGTCGCCAATGTCTGCTCGCCCGGCGCATGTGCGAAGCCGGCGTGCGCTTTGTGCAGGTGAACTACAGCGACAACTCGAACAACCCGGCCTGGGATCAGCATTCCAATTTAAAAAAGCACGCCGAGCACGCGAAGGCCGTCGATAAACCAGTGGCCGCCCTGCTCACGGATTTGAAGCAACGCGGTTTGCTCGAGGATACCATCGTCTGGTGGGGCGGCGAATTTGGGCGCACGCCCTACGCCGAGAAAAATGGGACCGGCCGTGATCACAACCCGGCGGGCTTTAGCGTCTGGCTTGCGGGCGGCGGCTTCAAACGCGGCGTGGCCTATGGTGAGACTGATGAGTTCGGCCATCACGCAGTCGTGAACAAAGTCCACATGCACGATTTGCACGCCACGCTGCTCCACGCGCTGGGCCTGGACCACGAAAAGCTCACCTACCACTACGCCGGCCGGCACTTCCGGCTGACTGACGTTTACGGGCACGTGGTCTCCGACCTATTCGCCTGAACCGCGCTGCGAAGACCGGCGATCTGTAGGGGAACCCGTCGCGCTCCCTCGTGTTTGGGTTGAACAAAGGGAAGCTGGCAGCTTCCCCTACAAACAAACCGGCTTGTGCCGAGGGGCGAAGCTCAGTCGTGCGTAGCAGTGCCGGCGGAGGGGATCGAACCCACACTCCCTTGCGGGAACCGGATTTTGAGTCCGGCGCGTCTGCCAATTCCGCCACACCGGCTAAACTGTGAACGCGAAGCAATGCTTCGTTCGTGCTAGCGCTCGTGCTGGAGCATTGCACCGAAGGGCGACGCTCTTGCACTGGCAAGCACGCGGCGAACTTGATCGCCGCCCGTGATTCCCGCAATCGGAAAAGTGCCTGTCGTTTCGATGCACATCGGTTCCCACTTGCTGCCGATTGAGCGCCGGCGCGCGAAGCCGCGGGGGATCGGCAAACCAACGCGCCTGCATCTGAATCTCGTTCAGGTTTTAGACCGCCTTCAACTCCCGCAGAACGTGTGGCAGGTCATTCGCCGAGGCGGAAAACTGCATTGGCGGCTTCTTCGCGTTGCGCATCGAATGCGGCGACTTCCGGCTTCTTCGACCGGCGCGTTTTGGGGGAGGCGGAACATTCGGCCCAGGTACCGGCTCCGCGCCAGGGGAGTGGCGATGTTGAATGAAATCGATATCGCTCGTTCCAAAGTTGCACTTGGAACGCACCTGCCGCTTTTGGCGACGTTTTCGCGCGGGTACATTTCCCCGGCTTCACATGCCCCCTGGCCCCGCTAGGATCTGCCGCATGAAACGCCAGACCTCCTCAGACTTTGACCAGGAACTCCTCGACCTCTATGACGACTATGCGCATGGGCGCGTGGACCGCCGTGGTTTCTTTGAGCGTGCTTCGCGCTTTGCGGTTGGCGGCGTCACGGTCGCGGGGCTGCTCCAGGCATTGACTCCGCAGTATGCCTTTGCCCAGCAGGTGCCGGGTGATGACAAACGGATCGCGACCGAATACGCCGAGTATCCTTCGCCGAAGGGCGCCGGCAAAATGCGCGGCTATCTGGCCAAACCCGCCGGTGCCGCCGCGAAGCTGCCGGGCGTCGTGGTCATTCACGAAAACCGCGGGTTGAATCCTTACATCGAGGACGTGACGCGACGTCTCGCCGTCGCGGGGTTCCTGGCCTTTGCGCCAGACGCACTTTTCCCACTCGGCGGTTATCCCGGCGATGACGACAAAGGTCGCGAGATGCAGGCGAAGCGTGATCCCGCGCAGATGACCGAAGACTTCATCGCCGCCGCGCAATGGCTGGCGCAACACGCCGGCTCGACGGGCAAGATCGGGGTGGTCGGATTTTGCTTCGGCGGCCTGATGGCCAATACGCTCGCGGTGCGGATTCCGGAGACCATCGTGGCGGCGGTTCCGTTTTACGGACGCCAGCCTGCGGCGGAGGATGTGCCGAAGATCAAAGCGTCGCTCCTTCTCCACTACGCCGAGCTGGATCAGCGCGTGAACGATGGCTGGCCGGCCTACGAAACTGCGCTCAAGCAGGCGGGCGTCCGTTACACCGCCCACATGTATCCCGGCGCGAACCACGGCTTCCATAACGATACGACTCCGCGCTACGACGAAGCTGCCGCCAAACTCGCGTGGGAACGCACCATCGAGTTTTTCAATCAGACGCTTCGCGGCGCTGCGTAGCGGCGCAGGATGGCGGCAGGCCAAGATGCGCATGAACATACACCGGGCTTTGCTGACGCGTCTCGGCGTTGTGGCCGGCTCGGTGGTTGTGGCTTGGTTTCCGTTCCAGGCCGGTGCCGAGCTTCCGCTGCCAGAGCAAGCGGCGACGGCCATGCACAAAGCGGCGACGTTTTTCCGCAGCAAAGTGGCATCGCACGGCGGCTATGTTTATTACTACTCGCTCGATCTGACGCAGCGTTGGGGCGAAGGCAAAGCGACGGCGGAACAGATCTGGGTGCAACCGCCGGGCACGCCCACCGTCGGGCTGGCTTACCTTCGGGCTTGCGAGGCTACGGGCGACCGGTTCTATCTCGATGCAGCCCGGGAAGCGGCGGAGGCGCTGTTCTACGGACAGCTTGCCTCCGGTGGCTGGACCAATGCCGTGGACTTCCATCCGGCGGGCAAACTGGTCGCGCAGTATCGCAACGGGAAAGGCCGGGGCCGGAACTACTCCACGCTCGATGACGGCATCTCGCAAGGTGCCTTGCGCCTGATCATGCACGTGGACCGCGCGCTCGGTTTCAACAATCCGGAGATTCACGAAGCTTCGGAGTTTGCGCGCAGCGCGTTGCTGGCGGCGCAGTTTCCGAGCGGAGGCTTCCCTCAGGCGTGGAGTGGACCAGTGGTTCCGCACTCCCCCCAGAAGGCGAGTTATCCCGAGTACGATTGGCGGACGGAAAACCGGATCAAAGAATACTGGGACCTGCCGACCTTGAACGACGGTCTGGCGGGCCAGCTCGCGCGCGCGCTGCTCGACGGCTGGGAGATCTATCAAGACGAACGCTGCCGCGATGCGGTCCTGCGGCTCGGCGACTTTCTCCTGCTTGCGCAAATGCCGGAGCCGCAGCCGGGTTGGGCGCAGCAATACGACACGAAGATGCGGCCGGCGTGGGCGCGAAGGTTTGAGCCGCCGGCGCTCGCGAGCCACGAGTCAATGGACGCGCTGGAAACGCTGTTGCGCGTGCATCGGCTGACCGGCGAGACGAAATACCTGGATCCGTTTCCAGGCGCGTTGGCGTGGCTGCGCCGCTCGCTCCTGCCAGACGGGCGGTTCGCGCGTTTTTACGAACTCCAAACGAACACCCCGCTCTACATGACCCGTGACTACCAACCAACCCACAGCGATGCGGACCTCCCGGAGCACTATGGCTGGAAGGTCAAGTCACGGCTCGACCGCATCGAAGCCGAGCTGGCGGATGCGAAGGCGAATGCAGCCGCACCCGCTCCGCGCAAGGTGAAGGAAGACAAAGTTCGCGAAATCCTCAGCGCGCTGGATGCGGAAGGCCGCTGGATCAGCACCAATCCCGAGGCGGGACTGGCCGGAAATCCGAAGTTCAAACCGGGTGAGCCATTCATCGCGAGTGAAGTCTTCAGCAAGAACCTCGAGACGTTGAGCAGTTACGTCGCAGGCTCCCGCGGTGTCGTCTTGTCGGTGCGCCACTGACGAGGCCTGAACCCGGAGCTGCGCTGCCGACTTCGTGCTTGCCGCCTCACGGGCGGAGATCGCTCACTGAGCGCATGAGAGTTTCTCCCCTGTTCGCCGCTCTGTTCGCTCTGCCGCTTGCGCTGCTCCGCGCTGAGGAAAAGCCGTCCAACGAAGGCTTCACCACCATCTTCGAAGGCAAGTCGCTGGAGGGGTGGCACGTGAGCGCAAAGTCCGGTCACAGTCGCAAGAGCGGCAACGCCACGGGAGGCAAGTGGGAGGTGAAAGAGGGCGCGATTCACGGCAGCCAGGATCAACCCGGGAATGGCGGCCTCTTGCTGAGCGATCAGTTGTTTGGCGAGTTCGAGGTGGTGCTCGAAATGAACAACGACTTCGGTCCGGATAGCGGGCTCTTTTTGCGCAGCACGGAGGACGGCAAGTGCTACCAGGCGCTCGTCGATTACCACCAAGGCGGCTCGCTCATGGGCATCTACGGTGAAGGGCTCGGTGGCAAACCTCATCTGCGCTTCTTCTCGTTCGGCGAGACACCCGACCAGATCACGCTGCACCCGGATCGGACGCCAAGTCCGCTGCCGATCCCGGATGCCGAAGCCTGGAAAAAGCTTTGGAAACCCGGTCAGTGGAACGAGCTCCGTGCGCGGATCACGGGCGGCGACAAGCCGACGATGACGACCTGGATCAACGGGGTGAAGATCATGGAGTGGACCGAGGCGGAAGCGCGTCTGCCGGTGAAAGGTCACATCGCCTTGCAGGTGCATGGCGGTGGCAAGCCGGAGGACTATGACGGCAAGTTCGTCCGCTACCGGAACATTCGCGTGAAGCGGCTGGGAGCAGAGGCGCAGGCGAAGTAGTTGGCTCTCGTGAGCAGAGCAGTCCGCTACTGCTCAGACTTTCAGGATGACTGCGGATACCTGCCCCGCTCCGCTCCGGGTCCTTGTTTACCTTTGGGCGTTTCCGACAACTGTCGTCGGGCTGCTGTTCGTTCCGTTGGTGCTGACGCGCGGCGGTTTTCAGGTGGTCGATGGCGTGCTGGAATTATACGGCGGCGGGGTTCGGGCTTTTCTCGAGAAGGCCTCCGGGTTTCCGGGCGGAGTCGCAGCCATGACGCTCGGCCACGTGGTCCTCGGTACGGACCGACACGCCTTGGAAAGGAGCCGCGCGCATGAGCGGATTCACGTTCGCCAGACCGAGCGGTGGGGACCGTTCTTTTTGCCTGCTTACTTGATTGCCAGTCTCGTGGCCCTGCTGCGCGGCCGCGATGCCTATCGGGACAACTGCTTCGAACGGGAGGCGTTTGGCCGCCAAGGCGCGGAAGCATAACGCTTGAACCAAACGGTTCCGGTTCAGGGCCGCCTGGTCTCGTCCGGTGCGTAGCTCGACTTGGTGGGAGAAGCCGGAGAGCTACTGAGCGACGGCTTGATCCCCGCGGCAAGCATCACGCTCTGAAGCGCCGCGATGGTCTCGGCGGACGGCTTGAAATTGCCGGGGCGGTGACCCTCCGCGATGCGCAGCGGCGTCCAGCCATACTTGTTTTTCTGATTCCAGACTTCGATCCTCGCGCCACGGTCCGCGAGGAACTGGATGACTTTCGGCAGGTTCTTATAAGCGGCGCCATGCATGGCGGTTTCTCCATTCGCATCGACCGCGTTCACATCGGCGCCGAGTTGTAGCAGCAGTTCCGCTGCTTCCAGAACGTCAGGCTCCTCTCCCGCCGTTTCATTCGCAGCGGCTCCGCCGACTCCGATCCCGCACGCGACCATCAACGGCGTGCATTGATCGACGTTGGTGAGCTTCGGGTCAGCGCCCAACTCCACGAGCAGGCGCATGTAAGTGGCGTCCGCCGTAGCGGCTGCCATCAGGAAAGGTGTCGCGCCGGCTTTGCTGTACAAACCCGGTCCGCCCTTTCCATTCTTGAGCGGTGCATCCACGTCTGCCCCGTGCGCCACCAGCTCCCTGATGAACTGGGTGCTGCTCAGCTTTCCCGAACCCAAAGGAGCGGGATCTCCGTCGTCCTCGCCCCGTTGCGGTTTGCGGACCCAGGTCATCACGTGAAGCGCGGTGAACCCGGAGCGCTGGTCATTCGGATCGGCGCCGGCTTCGAGCAAAGCGACTGCGAGATCGAAGTGACCGTTCTCGACGGCGAGAATCAGCGCGCTTGACCCTTTCCTTGGACCTTTGCCGGTCGGCTTTTGCGGTTGGATGGGCTCGTTCACGTCCGCACCCGCTTTCAGCAAAACACGGACTACCTCTGTCCGGCCGTCACGCGCGGCGAAGAACCATGGGGTGAAGCCGGAGTCGGGCAGCGGCGTGCGAAAGTCCGCGCCCGCCTCGAGCAAAGATTCCACCACCTCCGCATGGCCGTCCGCGGCCGCCCACATCAATGCGGTCTGCCCCCGCCGTTCTTTGGCCTCAACGATTGCGCCGCGCGATAGCAGCGCTTTTACCGGGCCGAGCTTGCCGGTGCGTGCTGCGGTCATCAGTGCGGTTTCGCCGCCTCGCAGTGTCGCATTCGGATCAGCTCCTTGCTGCAGGAGGAGTTCCACCATTTCCGTATTCCCGTTCTGACACGCCAGCGAGAGCGGCGTTACCCCATAGCGGTTCGCGGCGTTCGGGTTTGCGGAACCGAGCAGTTTCGCCGCTTGGAGATCATTCAAGTGCGCCGCCCAATGCAGCGCGGTCATGCCATCAGCCTGCGGCGCGTTGACGTCCGCTTGTTCAATCAACAGCGCACGGATGCCGGCGTGATTTGACTTCTCGGCGGCGTCCGCCAGGCGCGACTCAGCGGCAGTCGCAGTAAGTGCCGCACTAAAGAACGCGGCAAACGCGAAGCGGCCTAATGAGGAAGCCGTTCGGCTTATCACCTCTTTGTGTGGTGACGGAACACCACGCATTCCCACCCCGGAGTCATCAACGTTCATGGCCGACCGTCGTGGTCAGATCGACAGCGGTTCGAACAACTCATCCACCTTGCCATGGCTGTCGGCGAACGAGTCGAGGTGGACGCCCACTTTGTCGAGCAAGGTGAGGTGGAGATTGGCCAGCGGAGTTGGCTTGTCGTATTGGATGTGACGCCCGCCTTTCATCCCGCCCGCGGCGCCACCGGCAACGAGGACCGGAAGGTTCGAGTGATCGTGGATGTTGGGATTGCCGATGCCGCTTCCATAAAGATACAGCGAATGGTCGAGCAAGGTGCCGTTCCCTTCCGGTGTGGCCTTCAACTTCCCGAGGAACTCAGCGAACAGCGACACATGGAACGCGTTGATCTTCGCCATGCGCGCGATTTTCTCCGGGTCGTTGCCGTGATGCGAGAGCGGGTGATGCGGATCGGACACGCCAATCTCAGGGTAAGTGCGATTGCTGGTTTCGCGCGCAAGCTGAAACGTGATCACGCGCGTGACGTCGCCCTGCATCGCGAGCACCTGTAAGTCGAACATCAGGCGCGCGTGGTCGGCGTAAGCGGCCGGCACCCCGACGGGCCGGTCCAGATCCGGCAACGGATTTTCTGCGGTGTCCGCCTCGGCCTGCTGAATACGGCGTTCCACTTCGCGCACGCTTTCGAGATAGTCGCTGACCCGCGCGCGGTCGCCGGGTCCGAGGTCGCGTTGCAGACGGGCGATATCGTGGTTGAACGCGTCGAGGAGACTGGCCTTCTTGCGCAGCGCGGCTCGGCGCTCGGCGATGCTTCCCCCTTCCCCAAACAGGCTTTCGAAGACAATGCGTGGATGAGCTTCCGCGGGCAACGGCGTGGTCGGCGATGACCACGAAAGATTGTTTTGGTAAGCGCAGGCGTAGCCGTTGTCGCATTGGCCCACCACCTGGAGCAGATCCATCGCGAGCTCCAGGGACGGCAGTTGGGTTCCCTGTCCGATCCGTTGCGCGGCGATCTGATCGACCGTGGTCCCGAGATAGTAATCCGTGCTCTCCGTTAACTTCGCCTTGGCCGCGCTCAGGAAGGCCGCGTTGGAAGTCGCATGGCTGCCCGGATAGGCATTCTGTAACTCCATGTTCGAAATCACCGTGACGTGTTCACGCACCGGCGCCAGCGAACTGAGGATCGGCGAAAGCTCATTCAACTGATCGCCCGACGGAGTCCAGCGCGTGATGTCGCAGCCCATCGGCATGAAAACGAAGCCGAGGCGTCGCACCGGTTGGGCCGGCGTCCTGGCCAACGCGGTCGCCGCGGGGATCATTGCGTCCAACAAAGGCAGCGCGAGCGTGGTACCGATCCCGCGCAGAAACGTCCGTCGTCCAAGGGCTTTTTTGGTGATGATCATAGTGACTTCCTCATGGTGAACGGGGTGCTGCGAGTGATGCCGATAATAACTGACGAGAAGCGGTAATCTCCTGCCTGCGCCTCGCGCACAATCTTGCGGATCGCGGGACCGTCGTAGTGCTCCACGCCACGACCCAGGGCGAAAGTGAGAAGCTTCTCCGCCAAAGTGCCCACGAATATCTCCGGACGATTTCTCAATCCTTGTTCAAGTCCGGCAATGCCTGTGAATTTGCTGCCGTCGGGAAGCCCGCCCGCGGCGTCCACCGGTTGACCTTCTTCGAGCGTTCGCCAGCGACCCACGGCATCGAAATGCTCGAGTGAAAAACCGATCGGATCCATGAGGTTATGGCAGCTTGCGCAGGCCACATCGGCGCGGTGTTGCGCCAACCGCGCGCGGACGGATTGGTTCGCGGAAACGGTGTTATCCTTCAACGCAGGGACGTCCGCCGGCGGCGGCGGAGTCGGCGTTCCGAGCAAGTTGGTCAGAATCCAGTGGCCGCGGATCACCGGTGAGGTGCGGTTCGCGTAGGAGGTCACCGCGAGAATGCTGCCCTGGCGAAGCAGTCCACCGCGCTCGCTCGCCGGATCGAGGGTCACGCGGCGAAAGTGGCTGCCGTAAACGTGCGGAACTCGGTAGTGCTTCGCCAGGCGCTCATTCAGGAACGTGTAGTCCGCCTTCAGCAAATCGAGGACGTTGCGATCTTCGCGGAGGATGCTTTCGAAGAAGAGCTCCGTCTCCTGGCGAAAGGCCTGGCGCAGGTTGTCATCGAAGTCGGGAAAGAGCCGCAGATCGGGAGTTAATGATTCGAGATTCCGCAGGTGCAGCCACTGGCCCGCGAAGTTGCTGACCAGGCTCCTTGCCCGTGGGTCGGCCAGCATTCGGCGCACTTGAGCTTCAAGCACATCAGGTTTGCTGAGACCACCTTTCGTCGCGACATCGAGCAGCTCGTCGTCCGGAATGCTGCTCCACAAAAAGAACGAAAGCCGGCTCGCAAGCTCGAGGTTGCTGATGGGGTACGCGGAGCCGGCCGCGACACCCGCGGGATCCTGCTCGACCCGAAAGAGAAACTGCGGGCTGACCAACACGGCGCTCAGCGCCGCTTCGACGCCCGCTTCAAAGCCCGCTTCGGCATGAGCTTCACGATAGAACTCCATCGGCTTCGCCAGATCGTCATCCGTCGCAGGCCGCCGGTAAGCTCTTCGGACCACCGTCGTCAGGATCTCTTTCGCACAGCCTGCTTCATCCTCCTGCGTGCGCGGCATGGAGACGAAAATGCGTCGTCGGCTCGGAGTGTCGCCCGGGCTGTCCGGGGCATACGGGCCGTTGATGGAGATCTGATAGATCGCCGGCGTGAGGCGCGGATGCCGGTGCATGTTGAAGCGCGCGTGGTAGGGCTGGCGTTTGGTTTCCAGGAGCGCCGAAGGGTTCTTGATGAAAGTCACACCGAGCTGATGCCGACCGGCTTTCACCGGAATCCGCACCTTCAAATGTTGATCCACCAGCTCGTAGTTCCTGTGCCCTTTCGGTGGCGCGACGGTGAACGATTTCACGGGCACGCGATCCAGGAGCAGCTCCAACTCGTGCGGCTCCCGCAAGCCTTCGATCTCTTCATTGCGATCCCGGGTAAGCCTGATCTGGATCTCGTACTCCGCGTCCCGCGGGAACGTGTAAGGAACCAACGCGCCACCGCGCGTGCCGAGCGGCAGACCGTGCACCTGCTCTTCCTGCGTCAGATCGGCTGGCAGGCGGATCGTATCGCCGCCCGTACTGCGGGCTCCGCCCACGGCGAGCCGGCTGACCTTCTGCGCGGCGGAGATGTAGCGATCCAGCAGCATCGGAGAGAGATTCCCGACCGCCACATTGTCGAAGCCGTGACCGCCGTCCTCCTTCGGCAACAGCGCGGCAGCATCGATGTCGAGCGCGAGCAGATCACGGATCGCGTTCTGATATTCCATCCGGTTCAACCGCCGGAACGTGCCGGTGCGACCTGGATTCGGGTGCTGGGCCGCCGCCTGGTCGAGCGACGACTCCAGCCGTGCGAGCACTGCCGAGTAGATGCTTTCATCGGGCCGCGTCTTACCCGCCGGCGGCATCTGACGCGCCCGCAATCGCCGCACCACCTTCTCCCAAAGCTGCGGCTGCCCGGTGATGTCATCAAACTGGACGTCGGCAAGGTTCAGTCCTCCCTCCTTCTCGTCGGCGTCGTGACAGTCAGCGCAGTATTGCTCCACGACAGAATGCAGGGACGGAGCCGCCCCACCCAACTGCTGAACGGGGGTGACGGATGCACTTTCCCCAAGCAGAGCCGGAGCCGACATCAAGGCGCAGAAGGCTGTCGCGATAAACGAATTCACAAGGGGGGGAGTCAGCTTGTTCGGCCAGACTCGCATTGATACGGCGGAACTGCACTGACGATTTCCGAGCGACTGATTGGTGTCGGTTGTCGGCAGCGGCCTCGGGTGTGGGACCCGACTGCTCCGATTCAGCTTTTCACCCGCACGCGCCGTTGGATCATCTTTGCAACTGTCATGGTGCTTCTCCTTCCCTCCCCTCCCTTCTGGCGCGCGTTGCGACACGCCGCAGTCCTGACCCTGCTCGGTTTTTGCGTGGGTAATTCGCTGGGCTCGGAAACAGCGAAGCTGGCCACCGCGCGGATTGTTCCTTCGCCGGAAACAGGCTGGCCGCAGTTTCGCGGTGCGCGGCGCGATGGCGTGAGCGATGAACGCGGTTTGCTCGATGCGTGGCCCGGAGCCGGACCGGCAGCGCTGTGGACCGCCGAGAATCTCGGGCGCGGGTATTCCTCACCGATCATCGCCGATGGGCGGATTTACCTGACCGGCGACGTGGGCGATGAACTGCATGTCTTCGCGCTGGATCTCGGCGGCAAGCTGCTCTGGCAGACGAAGCATGGCGCGGCGTGGAAGGATCCTTATCCCGGATCACGCGCGTCGGTGACGTTCAGCGACGGCCACTTGTTCCTGGAAAACGCGCACGGCCGCGTGGCGTGCTTCGACGCGGCCACCGGTCGCGAAGTTTGGGCGGTCGATCTACTCGAACAGTTCAACGGACAAAACATCACCTGGGGATTGAGCGAATGCCTGCTGGTCGATGAGCGGGCGGTCTATGCCACCGCGGGCGGACGCGAAGCGCTGCTTGTGGCGCTCGACAAAAAGACCGGCGCAGTCATTTGGAAGAGCCCGCCGCTGCCCAATTCCGAGGGCGATCGCGCGGTGGAAACCGCGAGCTACGTTTCGCCGGTCCTCATTGAGTTTGCCGGACGCCGTCTCGTGCTCGGCTGCTCGCAACGTCAGCTTTACTGCGCCGACGCAGCCACCGGTGCGCTGCAATGGACGCGCCGCTTTCCGACCACCTACTCGGTCATCTCAATGATGCCCGCGCTGGTCGGCTCGAGCGTCTTCATGACCGCACCGCATGGCAAAGGCGGCGGCCTCTTCGAACTCAAGCCGCCGACCACGAAGGGCGCTCCGGTCGGCGCGGAGGATCGCTGGCGCACCACGCTCGACACGCTGCAAGGCTGCGTCGTGCAGGTCGGGGAGAAGCTGATCGGCTCATTCTACGGCGGGCGCAAAGGATGGGCGGCGATCAGCACGCAAACCGGCGAAGTGCTCTACACTCTCGCGGATACCGCGAAGGGCGCGCCGCTGGTGGCCGACGGTCGCATCTACGCGCTGTGCGAGGACGGCTGGATGCTTCTGTTGGAAGCCGGCGAGACGCAGTTCACCGAGCACGGCCGCTTCCGATTTGTCAAAGCGGACCGTCGCGATGCATGGGCGCACCCGGTCGTGCTCGATGGTCGCCTTTACCTGCGCTTCCACGAAAAGCTCGTCTGCCACGACGTGCGCCGGGCTCGCTGACCCCATTCACCTTTGATGCTCAGCGCCGTCGCCGAGCGGCTATCTCAGCGCAGCGCGAGGGGCGGGCTGATGATTTCGCGCATGAGGAACGCGTAACGCATTTGCTGCGGTGAAGAGAGGGCGAGGCGCAGGGCACCGGCGACCGATTGTTCCCCGGCGCGCCCGCGATACGGATCGAGCGGGGTGACGGGTCGGACGCCTTGCGTGCCGGCTGCGGAGACACGAGAGGAAACTGTTTCGTAGGCCGCTGGGCTGCGCGAAACCAGCTCCGGCACATGCATCCTGCCTGCCGGCGTGGCGACTTCGGGAAGCGGATCCAGAGAACGTGCCGTGGTTGGTATCGGTGGCGGCACATACGGACGGCTCGGCGGAGCAGGCGTAACCAGCGGCTTGGGTTGCGGCACTGGCGGTGCAGCACGTGGAGGCACGACTGGCCGCCGCACCGGCGGTGGCGGCGCCTGATCGGCCGGCATCCCGAGCGCTTCCATGAAGCGGCGCATCCGCTCTTCCTCCGATTCTGCGGGAGGGCGCCGGGTTTGAGCCGGCCGCGGCGTTTCGTCGGACGAGGACGACTCGTCCGGCGAAGCGCCGGAGGTGAGCTTTTTCGAGATCCAACTGATGAAGCCAAACAAGGCCATCAGCGCGAGCAGGACGACCTGCCCCTCGATCGCGGCGAGGTTCATTTCCCAGCTTCGGAACCTTTGTCGCTGCTACCGATCGATCCCCGCATCTGCGTGTCGGCCTCGATGTTTTTCATCTTCATGTAGTCCATGATGCCGAGATTCCCGGAGCGAAATGCCTCCGCCATCGCTTGCGGAATTTGTGCTTCCGCTTCGACGACCTTGGCGCGCATCTCCTCGACCCGCGCCCGCATTTCCTGCTCCACCGCCACCGCCGCGGCGCGTCGCACTTCCGCTCGGGCCTGAGCCACGCGTTTGTCCGCGTCGGCCTGCTCGGCTTGCAGCTTCGCGCCCACGTTTTCGCCGATGTCCACGTCGGCAATATCGATCGAGAGAATGTCGAACGCAGTGCCGCTATCGAGCCCCTTCGCGAGCACCGTCTTCGAGATGCGATCCGGATTCTCGAGCACGACTTTGTAGGAATCCGCGGAGCCGATGGAACTCACGATGCCCTCGCCGACGCGGGCGATGATCGTCTCTTCCGTGGCGCCGCCGACGAACCGATCGAGATTGGAGCGCACCGTCACGCGCGCCTTGGCTTTCACGCCGATACCGTCCTTCGCGACACCATCAATGGTCGATTTCCCGGAGCCGGCGTGCGGCACATCGATGACCTTCGGATTGATGCTCGTGCGCACCGCTTCGAGCACCGTCTTGCCCGTGCCTTTGGTGGCGAGATCAATGGCGCAGGCCCGGTCGAAATCGAGCGCGATGCCGGCCTTGTGCGCGGCGATCAGGGCGAGGATGACCTGGTTGACGTTTCCACCTGCGAGGTAATGCGCTTCGAGCGGGTCGGTATCGACGTCGAGACCGGCCTTCACCGACGTGATGCGCGTATCGACAACGAGCCCGACCGGCACGCCACGCAACCGCATCGCGACCATCGTCGCCAGGCTGACATGGGCGCCCGCGGTCCAGGCGCGCACCCAGATTCCGACGAAGTTGAACAGCACGAGCGCCAGGACGATGACGACGAGCGCGATGATGCCGATAACAATGGAAGAGGGAAACATACGTCCCGGTGCTTAGTCCCCGCGCCACGGAGAGGCAACCTTCAACTCCAATGAGCGCCCGCTCAGCGTTGTATCTGGAGGGGAAGCAGGCTGCTTCCCCTGCAGCGCCCGCGTCAGCGTTGGTAGATCGGCAGAAAGTGGTTCTTCACCGCGAGGCTGAGCACGGCCATCGCCGTGGCGTAAACCTTGCCGCCCTGCCGTTCCTCACCGCCTACTCCTTCCCACCAGCCCTCGCGCGATTGCTGGCCGAGCAGGAGATCGGCAACCAGTCGCTCCGCCGCCGCGGCGGCTTGCTCGCTGTGTTGATACATGCCCTGCGCGTAATAGTAGGTGGTGTAGTAGAGCCACTTGTCGCCTTTGCGGATGCCATCGCGCATCAGCTTCGCGGCGGCGCCTTGCACTTCCTCGGAGGCGTACTCGCCACACACCTGCAGCGCGAGCAAGCCTTCCGTCGTGGTCGAAGTCTCCAGCGATGGTCCCTGGTAACCAAAGCCGCCAGGGCCGCCCGATCCGCGCTCGCCCTTCTCGGGTTTGTAGAGGCGCTTGATATAACCGACCGCGTGCTCGATCGGCTCGCGGGGCACTTCCAACCCGGCGTTCTTTGCGGAACGCAGAGCCATGACCTGCCAGACCGTCACCGACAGGTCCGACTCCGCTTGATCCGGCGAATAACGCCAGCCGCCGTGGTCGCGTTCGCTTTTGGGAACTTTTTGCGCGCGGATGATGAGCTCGATCGCTCGCTGACAGCGCTCACGGATAAGGCTGTCCTGGCGGGCGTCGCCACCCATGCCGAGCATCTCTGCGAGCATTAACGTCGTGATGCCGTGCCCGTACATTCGCGAGCCGTCTTCACGCCCGAAGTAACCTTCGGGGGTTTGTCCCTCCGGGCGCAAAACGAAGGCCAGCGCCTTGCGAAGGCATTCCCCTTCCCGGCTCACATCTGCAGGTTGATGACCCAGCGAAGCCAGCGCGAGCACCGCCAGGGAAGTCATTGCCGTTTCGTTGCGCTTCTCACTCTGGATTGCGCCCGTCTTCTGATCCTGCACCGACACGAGATAATCGGCCGCGCGTTTCAAAGCCGCATCGACCGCGTCCTGCGCCGAAACGAGGGATGGAGAAAACAGACACGCCGCGCACGCGAGCATCTTGGACATCAGAGTTCGCGAGAAAGCGGACGCGGTCATGGCTTTTTCGATTTCTCCGCGATCACGCGGTAATACGTTTCCACCTGGTTCCGATACTCGCCGGCTACAGCTTCGCTTTGGCCGCGGGTGAGTTGCTCCGCCATTTTTTTGGGCAACTTGCCCCATTCGCCGCCTTTGCTTTTTGCGCCGGGTAGTTGCCCCATCGCTTGCCCCGCAGCCTCCGCGGCGGCTCCACTTTCCGAAGCCAGCTGCTCCTGACCCTGACCAACCGGCACTCCCGGCGGAGCCTGCGGGGTCGGGGCGCGCGCGGCTCTCATTGCTGCGGCTGCCGCTTGCGCAGCCTGAGCGAGCGCCTGCTGCGCCTGCTCCATTGCGTTGGACTTGCTCGGCTGCGGCTGGCTCCCTGGTTGTTGTCCCGGTTGCCCCGGCTGGCCTGGCTTCGGTGATTCCGCAGACGGCGCACTTTCCGAGCCCGGTTGCTTCGCGCTCGGGGCAGAAGGATCGGAATTGAGCGCCGCGTCCAACGCATCGAGCGTCCGGGCCATCCAGACCTGCTCCTGAGGTGTCGCTGGAGCTGCCGGCGTTCCGGGGGAAGTAGCTGGTTCTGCCGTGCCCGGTGGCATTGTTGAGGCGAGATCGCCGATGCTGCGAACCTCCGGCAGGGCATTGGGCGAGGGCTGCGGGCTCGTTCCTGGAGCAGGCGGCTGCGCGTTCGTTGGCGGGGTGGACGCCGCGGCTTCGCGAGGTGAAGGCGGTTGCGCGTTCATCTGCGCAGCGCCAGCCGGCGGCGCACTGGCCGCCGCTTCGAGTTGTGCAAGCTCTTGCTTCAGCTCGGCACTGGCCGCGGAGACCGCCTGCTTTGCGGAATCCATTTGCTCCGCCGGCCCAGCTTGCGCCGCTTGCGTCAGGGTTTGTGCTGCAGCAGCCACTTCATTCATCGCGGTTTCTTTCACCTCCGTCCCGAGCGCTTCAATCCGTTCGCCTGCGATCTGATTCTCGAGGCGTTGCTCGTGGCGCCCCGCGCGCTCCATGCTTTCCCCTGCCGATTTCGCGGCCTGTGCGATCGGCTGCTGCTGCTGTGCAGCTGCCGCGAGGGTTGTGGGCGTCGTATCGGGCGGCGGCGTTCCCGGGTTCGGAGCTTTGGCGACTGCTGCCTGGGTCTGCGCGATCTCGGCTTTCTTCGCCTGCACCTTGTCGTTCGCCTGCGCAAACTCCGGCGAGCCCGGCGGCTTCGCGGCGCGTTCCTGCCGAAGCTGTGCGACCTCCGCGGTCTGCGTTTCCAGCTTCTTCTTCAAGTCATCCGCGGACTCGACCGGGGGCGCACTCGCCATTGTGGCAGCTTTCGCTTTCTGCTCGGCGACCGCTTTGTCCACGGCCTGTGCAGTCTGGCTCTCCTGCTGACTCGCTTCGGATAACTGGCTCGCCGCCGCATCGAGCGTGTTTTGCGAAATGCTGCTGAGTTCCTTCTGCATCGTCGGGTTTTGGGCCAGCGCGGCTTCGAGCTGTTTGAGCAATTCATCCGGCGACTTCGCGGCCATCTTCGTGAGCTCTTCCGCGCGGGCCGCCTGCCGGTCCATTTCGGCCTTGATGCCGGTTTCCTGCTCGGTCGCGCGCAAGGCCAATCGACTCTCGGCCGGTTTGCCCTGCTCGACATTTTCGTAGTGAGTCGCGAGCTGGCTCAATGCATCCGCGAGCTTCTGCTGCGGCTGTGCGGCCGCCTGCAGTGCTTCCTTTCGTTCCGCTTCGTCCAGCGTTTGCGCCGCTTTGGTCAGCGCTTCCTCCGCTTTCGGTGGCGGTTCTTTGAGCAAGGCGAGTGCGTCATCCGCGTCACGCGCCCGCTCCCGACCTTCCTGCTCCATCACGTTCTGCTGATTCGCATCCGCACGGAGCGCATCCTTCACCGCATCGACCTTCGCGTTCAGCTGCTGCTGTTCCCCGAGCATCTGCTGCGCAGCTTCACCGGGTTTTGACGCTGCCTTCTCGACCGGCTCTTGCGCAGCGTGTTCCGTCCTGGCTTTCAGCTCCGCAGTTTCTTTCGCGAGTTGGGCGAGTGCTTCGCTCAATTTCGGAGCCAGCGCCGCAAGTCGCTCGCGCGCACCGCGGATCGGCTCGCGCAGAAGATCGAGCGCCTGCTTCACGACTGAGGCGAGGTGCTCCGCCTCAACCACGCGCCCAATCGGCGGGCGCTTCGGGTTGCTGCGATCTTTCATCTCCTGATTCAGCGCGTTCCAGGCCGGTTCCTTTTCCGCGTCGCGCAGAAGCTTTCGCGCCTGTTCGACGACCCCGCGCACCGGCTCGTCCTGCTGGGTTTTTCCAAGCTCCTCGGGCAGCGTGCGGAGGCGCGCCTCGATCCATTCCCAATCGCGCGGGTTGGTCGTTCGCGAGCGCGAGCTGACGATTTCCCAACGCTCAGCGGCGGTGAAAAAGTGCAGCACTTCCAAAGCTTCCGCGACGTTGTGGGCGGTTTCGAGAAGCCGGAATTCTTTCTCAATCGGCGCGATGGCCTGGCCGGGCTGGTCCTTTGCATCCGACGGCAGGGCGGAAGCCAGCGCGTCGAGCGCAAGCGTGGTTTTTCGCACGTCGTGCACGAAGGGCGAATCCGGATTCGCGCGGCTTTCCTCCAGATCTCCGTGCCGTTTCAGGATGTCGCCGCGCGATTTCCAGCGCTGCGTTGCGAGCCGGCGCTCCAGGTTCGGGCCGAGTTCCGCCTTTTTGCCAGCGAGGTGCTGCAGATCCTGACGCAGCTTTTCCAAGGTCACATAGGTCGGCTGATTTTCGCGAAGCAGATCCTGATGCGCCCGGACGGCGGCGGCCTGCTGCTCACGCGAATGCTCAAGCAAACCGCGGGCAGTCTCCGCGGTGAGCTGCGCCAGTTTCGTCAGCGGCGCGATCACGCTCTGCTTCGCCGGAGCGTTGCCCACCGTCTTCTCGAGCGCGGCGTGTTCCTTCAGCAGCCGGTCGCGATAACGCTTCAGCTTATCACCGGGCACATGCGGCGCGCTCGTGGCGAGCAACTCCTCCAGGCTGCGAAGTTCGGAGAGCACGACGCGCAGCCGTTTGTCAAACTGCGCCCAACGCGCAGCATCATCGCGGCTGTTTTGCGCGAGCTCGATCAGCCGCTCCTGTTCGCCCGCAACGATCTGGAAGTTCTCCGCGAGGGCATCCACTTCCTCCGCCGAAAGCAGCACGCGATGCGCTTGCTCCGCCATGCGCGTTCGGTGCACGACGCGGCCGGCGGTTTCCGCAAACTCACGCACCTGCTCCCGCGCAAGCGGCGCCGTCGGAGCGGCCGCGGCGGCATCGAGCGCGTTCCGTCCCCATTCGGCCGCGCCGGTGTCGATCTGCGAGAGCAAGCGTCCGAGTTGCACCAGGCCAGCGGTGCTGGCATCGGCGCGCCCATTTTTGAGCACCGTCGTGAGCACGGTCCAGACCTCGGAAGTCTTGAACGCGAAGTCCTGCGCCACGGATTTCGCATCGACGATCACCTGCGTCCGTTGCGGATCGTTTTCAGGCAAACGGTCGAACTTTTCGCGCGCTTCCTTGCTCCGCTTTTCCAGCGTCTCGGCCGAAGCCC
>JAQGOK010000035.1 GCA_028293645.1 Chthoniobacter sp. | reverse complement strand
CCTCGAAGCTTTTGCCCGGCGCGGTGTAAATGCTCTCGGCCAACGCAGCTAGCCGCTCCACGGTCCGTTCATCGACGGGCCGTCGGAATGCCTTGGAAGCGAACTTCCTCAGAATCTCGCGCGCATCGGCGGCGCGGGCTTCGGGCTCCTTGGGAGCATCGCGGGTGAAGAAGCGCTCGTAGTTCGGAGGGCGGCTCCAATGTTCCTGCGCCATCGGTCCCTTCACCGTCAGCGCGACGATCTGCACCGCGAGCGAGTTGATCTTCTGATCGACCGGCGTGAGCGGCTGTAACTCGACGGCAAAGCGGTGTTCGCCGGCGGGCAGCGCTTCCGGAAACTCAAACTGGAAGGTCTTGAAATCGTGCCAGCCGAACTCCTTCTGCACCACCTCGCGGTCATCGACTTTGAAGATCACGCGGCACTTGCCCGGATCGAAATCGAAGTTCCCGCGCACCGCGGTATCGAGCACCAGCCGATACTCGCCTGCGATCGGCGCATTGAAGACGGTGGCGACCTTCGCAGGCTCGTAGTACGAGAGCGAGCGGAAGGTCTCGCGCCGATTGCCACGCCGCGGTTCGGCGAAATCTTCGTCGCCCTCGCGGCGGAAACGAATGCCCTGAATCTTTGTCTCCGGCATTACCCGGGAGACCGTCGGCACCGCTTCGCTGACGATCGACTTGGCAGCGGTCAGGTATTTCTCGAGCAGGATTGGCGAAATGGTGAGCACGTCCCCGATCGTGTCGAACCCGTAGCCGGTGTCGTCCGGCGGAAACTCGACCTCGCTCTGGAAGTCGATCCCCATCAGGTCACGGATCGTATTGCGATACTCGACGCGATTGAGTCGCCGCACCGTGACGCGGCCCGGATCGGGTTTGCTGGGATCAATTCCAAACGCCTCGAACTTGATCCAATCCTCCAGGCGCCGCCGCTCGTCCGCGGAAGGTTGCGCTTCCCTCTTCGGAGGCATCAGCCCGGCGCGGACGTTCTTCAAGACGCTCAGCCAAAGATCGCGCTTACCCACCAGCGCCTCGTCCGACGGGAACTCATCGAACACCACGCCGCCTTTTTTCTTACCCTCCGCGTGGCAATCGTAGCAGTAGTCGCCAAGGATCGGCTCGATCGACTTCCGATAGTGCGCCGCGGTGGTGATTTCTTCGCTGCGCGCCTGGGCCGAAAGGAGGAGGAGCGCGAGGCCAGACTTCAGGCAAAGAGCGAGTCGCGAGTGCATGGGGGAGTTCACGTTATAGACCCAATAGGCGCCGGAGTCTTGTGTTCGCTGCGAGGAAAATGCCCAAAGCGCAACCGCCTCCTTTGCTGCCTCCCGCTCGGAAGCTGTTTGCGGGTCAAATGCCTCCCGCAGGCCAAACGGCTCAGGGCTGGGCAGCCGGAGCCGCGGCAGCGGCGCCGGTCGGGACAAACAACGTGCGATTGCTCATGTCGCGAGCGTCATCCGGCCGCGGGTAGTCGCGCCAGAGCCAGCGGAGCATCTCGGGAAGGATCGCGCCGCTCTGCTTGTTGGAGTGCGTTCCGATCCCCCACGTGAAATTCACGTCGTAACCCTTCTCCGTCAGCGCGGCGACCATCTTGCGGTTTTGCGCGTGCCAGTCGCGCTCGGCGTCGTAAGTAGCGGTTTCGCCCTGACCGCGAAGCCCACGATTATCGTTCACGCCGTCCTGGAGGAAGATGCGGATCGGCTTCTTCTCGGTTGAGCGGATGAGCTCCGGATAAACGTGGCCGCCACGGATGTTCGTGAAGCTGCCGATGGTGCTCAGCACTTTGCGAAACTGATCCGGCCGGTGCCAGGCCACGGTGAATGCCGCGATCGCGCCGGAGCTGGCGCCGCCAATTCCGCGGTCCTCCGGATTGGGCGAAATATTGTACTGCTTGCTGAGCACCGGCAGCAGCTCGTCGGTGATCACCTTCGCGTATTTGTCGTCGAGCGCGTTGTATTCCTGCGGGCGATTCGAGCTGCGATCGCCCCATTCCTTCGCGCTTGCTTCCGGCTGATCTGGTTTGCGGCCTGGATTGATGAAGACCGCGATCATCACCGGGATTTCCCGCCGGTAGATGAGGTTGTCGAGGACGAAAGGCGTGCGGTAATCGCCCGTGGTTCGGACCCAAGCCTGGCCATCTTGAAAGATCATCAGCGCCGCCGGCTTCGCCGCGTCGTATTGCGCGGGCACATAGACGCAGTAGTCGTGCAGCGTTCCGGGATAGGCCTCGCTCGGGAGCTGCATCCACTCGCTCACCTTGCCTTGCGGCACGCCCGGCTGCTGCTCGGAATCGGGCCCAAGTCGATACACGTCGTCGGTCGGGGCCGCGATTACGGCCACCGTCAGGATTGAACCGATGAGCCAGGCCGCACCCATCCCGAGCGACCGGCGAACACTGCGAGTTCTGTTTTGCATGGGGGGATCTTCGATCTTAGAGCGTGACCACTTGGGCAGTGATGATGTCGCCTTGCTGGAGCAATTCCTGGATCAGCGCCTCGTCCGGCACCGAATCGAGATTGAGCACCGTGAGCGCGCTGCCGCCCGCTTCGTCACGGCTCAGGCTCATGCTGGCGATGTTCACGTTGTGCTTGCCCATGAGCGTGCCCACGTGGCCCACGATGCCGGGCCGGTCGCGATTCTCGAGCAGGAACAAGACCCCGCCGGGCTTCGCCTCCACGTGGCGGCCATTGATTTTCACAATGCGCGGCGTGCTTCCGAAGAAGGTGCCAGCGACCGAGACCCAGCCGGTCTCGCCGGTCGCAGTGAGTTCGATCAGCTCGGCGAAATCCCCGACGCTGCTTTCCCGTGACTCGGTGATCTTCAACCCAAGCTGCTCCGCAAACGCGGGCGCATTGACCACGTTCACTTCGCCGCCACCCGCTTGCCGGAGGAAACCGCTGAGCACCGCGCGGGTGATCGGCGTGGTGTCCACGTCGTTGATCTTGCCGCTGAAGTTGATGTTCAGGCTGTCGCAACGCTTCGCGGAGATCTGCGAGAGGAAAAGGCCGAGCTTTTCGCCGAGCGCGAGGTGCGGCCCGACGACCAGCAGGGTTTTCGCATCGATGCTCGGCATGTTGACCGCGTTGCGGATCTCGCCTTGAAGAAGCGCCGCTTTGATTTGCTCGGCAATCTCGAGGCCGACACCTTCCTGGGCTTCGGCGGTGGAGGCGCCGAGATGCGGGGTGAGAACAATGTTCGGCAGGTCACGCAGCGGCACATCGGCGGGTAGCGGCTCTTTTTCGAAAACGTCCAGCGCCGCGGCCGCGACCTGCTTCGTTTTCAAGGCCTCCATCAATGCCATCTCGTCGATCAAACCGCCACGCGCGCAGTTCACAATGCGCACGCCTTTCTTGGTCTTCGCGAGCCGTTCCGCGTTGATCATGTACTTCGTCTCCGGCGTGAGCGGCATGTGCAGCGTGATGAAATCCGCCTGCGGAATGATGTCGTCGAGGCTCTCGACGAGTTCCACCTGGAGGGAGCGCGCTCGGCTTGGCGAGAGATACGGATCGTAAGCCAGCACGCGCATCCCGAAGGCGATCGCGCGCCGGGCGATCTCGGTGCCGATGCGGCCCATGCCGAGAATCGCGAGCGTTTTGTTGTAAAGCTCGACGCCAACGAACGTCTTCCGATCCCACTTGCCCGCTTTCACGCTCGCATCCGCCTGCGGGATGTTGCGCGCGGTCGAGACCATCAGCGAGAACGCGTGCTCCGCGGTCGAGATCGTATTTCCACCCGGCGTGTTCATCACGATGATGCCCCGTCGCGTCGCCGCATCCACGTCCACGTTATCCACGCCCACGCCCGCGCGGCCGATCACCTTCAGCTTGTGCGCCGCCTCGATGACCCGTGCGTTGGCCTTCGTCTCGCTGCGCACCACGAGAGCGGCGTATTCGCCAATGATCGCGATCAGTTCGTCCTCTTTGAGGCCGAGCTTCACCGTCACCTCCAGTTCACCGCCGGCGGATAGTTCGTCGATTCCACGTTGGGCGATTGGGTCGGCGACGAGAACTTTGGGCTTGGTCATGGCTTGGGAAAAAGGAGCGCGATTCTCGGCGCGACCGAGCAAAGCGCAAACCTAAACGCTACTGCGAACTCGCCAGCCAGAGGACCCGGAAGCCTTCAAACGTCTCCCAATCTCGAAGATCCGGCAGGGCGGCCTCCGCAACGTGCATGTGCAGTAGATACTCCCCGCCTTGAAAGGTGCCGATTGCGACTTCCAGCCCAAGGGGTTCGCTGGCGACCGCCAGGCGACCGGCGGCGGTGTAGGAACCCACTGCCCTCACGCTCGTAGCCCTCCCAGGCGGCCTGAACGGCTTCGCGCTGCTCGGCGGTCAAAGCGAGCCGGTGCTTCGACTCGCTCATCCGGGTTCTTGCGCCATCCGACGTGATGCGTCTTCCGGACCCTTTCCTGGAAGGCGCCGGCGTCGAAAACGTCCGCTAGTTATTGCGTAATTGCTGCCGCGCCGTGGTGGTCTCCGTCTGAATCTTCTTAAGCTGTGCATCCATCGCGCTGATCCGCTGAGCGGTGCTCGAGCTCACGGTCCGGCCCTTCAGAGCTGCGTTCGCCATTTCCTTGTTCCGCTTTTCATGCAGACCGAAGAGCTGTGCCTTGAGCGCCTCTTCTTCGCTGGCCAATGTGGCGAGTCGAGCCTCAATCCGGGCGCGCTCGGCTAGCTTCACGGCGGCCTCCTTGCTGGCAGCCGCGGCGGTGCTGGCCGCGGCGGTTGTGGCCGCGCTCGGGGCACGCGGAGTATTGGACGGTACGGTGCGCTGCCGCGCCGTCGCTGCGACCGCGAGGGCGGCGTCCCGCGCAGCCCGGGCGCGGGTGAGATCGTTGGTGAGTTGCTCTGGTCTCAGCGGGGCCTCGCCAGATGGGGTTAGATATACGCCGTCCCGGATCTTCTTCACCCCAGTGCCGACCGGCAGACCGACCACGCCATCCGGTGTCTCGATGCGCGCCGCGGAGACAAGGTAGAAGATCCCTTCCGGCGCCAGTTGCGGGGCGGGCGGCGGCGTCGTCCCCCTGGCGACCGGCGCGGGAGTCGCCGGAGACGGCGTACTCTCTGCGATCGGATCTGGCGTCGCTTCCGCGGTGTCTTGAGTCGTTTGTTTTTGGCAGCTCGCAAATGCGAGCGCGGCCACAGCAGTCAATCCTATCAGTTTCATACACCCTCCCGTTGTTTGTTGTTGGGTGCTTCTACTCCGACCGATCCGGCGGGGGCAAGGGCGGGATTCGTCGCGCGAGCCTCGTTGACCTTGCGCGTTAACTCAGCGCCTTCCGGCGGCCGAGATTCTCAGCGAACGAGGATCTTCGCCGCGCGAATCGCCTCAAACGGAAAGAGCAGCGTGGGTCGCACGCTGCTCTCTCGAGATTAAGCTGGTCGGAACGCCTACTTCGTTGAAGCCGCTTTGAAGTTCTCCGCGACTTGCGTCCAGTTGATCACGTTCCAGATCGCCTTGAGGTAATCGGGCCGCTTGTTCTGATACTTCAGGTAATAAGCATGCTCCCACACATCGATGCCGAGGATCGGTGTGCCGCCGCAACCTGCGATGGAGCCCATGAGCGGGTTGTCCTGGTTCGCAGTCGAGCAGATCTCGAGCTTCCCGTCCTTCAGACAAACCCAGGCCCACCCGCTGCCAAACCGGCCAACGCCGGCGGCATTCACCTTCTCCTTCATTTGCTCGACGTCGCCGAACGCGGAGGTGATGGCCTCAGCCAGCGGACCGCTGGGTTGCTTGTCGCCATTCGGGGCGAGCAGCTTCCAGAAGAAGGTGTGGTTCACGTGACCGCCGCCATTGTTCCGCACCGGGCCGCGGATCGCTTCGGGGACCGCAGAGAGATCCTTGATCAGCTCTTCCGCGCTTTTGTTCGCGAGATCAGGTGCACTTTCGAGCGCCTTGTTCAGGTTGGTCACGTAAGCCTGGTGATGCTTGTCGTGGTGAATCTCCATGGTCTGCGCGTCGATGTGGGGTTCGAGCGCGTTGCTGGGATACGGAAGGGCGGGTAGTTCGTGGGCCATAATGTGTGGTTTTGTGCAGCTCGCGGGGGAGCCGCGTGTCTGTCTTCGCGCCGATCATGGGAAGCGGATGCCCACGTGGCAAGCGGATGGCGACTGCTTGCAACGCGTTCGTGTGGGTTTGGCCTTGAGCTTCCGCGGGCTGCCCGGCACACCTCTGCGCCGCATGGACACCTCCATCAAGTCACTCGGCCCATGTGAGCACATCTCGCCGCTGCGGCACATCGGAGGCGTCGAGGTGAATTTCCGCACCGACGAAGATCGCGTGCTCTTCGACCACACGCTGGACCTCGACGAACCGCGCGACCGGACCAACACCGCGCTCTCGTTTGAAGCGGCTGGTCCACGAGAGAAGCTCTTTTTCAATCCCGCGAAAGTAACCGCCGCGATCGTCACCTGTGGCGGCCTCTGCCCGGGCCTGAACGATATCGTCCGCGGGATCGTGACGCAGTGTCATTACCGATACGGGATCAGCCGGGTTTTCGGATTCCGTTTTGGCTACGAAGGACTGATCCAGCGTTATGGGCATACGCCCCTGCTGCTCCGGCCGGAGTCCGTGGCGCAGATCCACAACTTCGGCGGCAGCATTCTCGGCACTTCGCGCGGGCCACAGCCGATCGACGAAATGGTCGATCAACTCGAAGAGATGAACGTCGATGTGTTCTTCGTCGTCGGTGGCGACGGAACGCTCCGGGGCGCGGAACAGCTTTCGCTCGAATGCGAGAGGCGCGGCCTGAACAAGGCGATCGTCGGCATCCCCAAGACGATCGACAACGACATCATGTATCTGGACAAGTCGTTCGGGTTTGAGACGGCGTTCGCAGCGGCGGTGGCGGCGGTCAAATGCGCCTACGTTGAATCAGTCGGCTCGATGAACGGGATTGGTTTGATCAAACTCATGGGCCGCGATTCGGGGTTCATCGCATGCTACGCGGCGCTGGCTGGTGGCAATGTGGATTTCGTGCTGATTCCCGAGGTGCCGTTCAGCTTGGAAGGTCAGCGCGGACTGCTGGAGGAGTTGCGCTACCGCCTCGCCAAGAAGAAGAGCGCAGTCGTCGTCGTTTCCGAAGGCGCCGCCCAGGAGCTCTTCGCCAGCTCCGGCGGAAGCGACGCCAGTGGAAACAGGAAATACGGCGACATTGGCCTCCTTCTAAAAGATCGGATCACCGACTTTTTCCGCGAGCGGCGGATCGAGTGCAATCTGAAGTATATCGACCCGAGCTACATCATCCGGAGCGTCCCGGCCAACGCGCAGGACAACGTCTATTGCTCGCAACTCGCGCAGCACGCCGTCCACGCGGGCATGGCAGGGAAAACAGGGGTGCTCGTGGGGCGGTGGCACGGCGCGTTCGTCCATCTGCCCATCGCGCTTGCGACCAAAGGCCGGCGCAAAGTTGAGCCGCAAAGCGAGCTGTGGCACTCCGTGCTTGAAAGCACCGGCCAACCCGCACGGTTATTGTGACGAGCTTCTCCTTTCCTGGGCCGCTGAACGTTGGAGCCACGAACTCCGAACGGACGAAAACTCCCTCGTCAGTCAGATCGCTCTGCTGATCGTCGCCTTCTCGGTTTTCAGCATCCTTTCCTGGCGGTTGTTCGTGGGCCCGCGTGGCATCGGGGGCAGCGTCGTCGGTCCGGTGATCAACCTGGTGCCGGCCTTCTTCCTGGCTGCTCGCGGCCGCTATTATCTCCGGAGCGATCGGCCTTTATCTCGTGCTCTCCAAGCAAGTGAACGAGCACTTCAACCCCAGCTCCGGGCTATAGGTCTAGGAGCGCGCCGCGTCCGCACTGGCCTTCGCTTTCGCGGCCGCGGTGGTGCTCAGGATTTTCTTCGTCAGCACATGGATGCTGTCGAGGCGTTCGCTCAGAAGCGTCCGCAACTCTTCGGGCGACAGGCCGGCTCCGTCCGGCGGTGGCGTGGAGAGGAGCTGAATGGCTTCAAATCCTTTCTGGTGCAGCTCGGAGAGCGCATTCTCGTAATCGGCTTGCGGCTGAAATGCTCCACCGATCGCGCCGGCGACTTCGTTGACGGTGACGGCGCAGCCTTCCAGATCGTCGCCATAAATCACGCGCAGCACTTCCTCCGCCGCGACTTGAGTGGCGGAAGCAAACGGCGACCCCGGAGTGGTTTCATTCATAACACGAGGAAAGCGCCTCGAGAGAGCTTCGACAACCCTTCCAGGCGTCAGCCTTTCAGCGAAGCCATATCGATCACAAAGCGATACTTCACATCGCTCTTGAGCAGCCGCTCATAGGCTTCGTTGATCTGCTGGATGCGGATCATTTCGATGTCGCAGGTGATGCCGTGCTCGCCGCAGAAATCGAGCATCTCCTGCGTCTCCGGCAGGCCGCCGATCAAGGAGCCCGCAAATTGCCGGCGTCCGGAGATGAGGTTGAAAGCTTCAATCGGGAGACCTTCGGAAGGCGCTCCGACCAGCGTCAACGTGCCGTCGCGCTTCAGCAGGTTCAGGTAGGCATTGATGTCGTGCTTCGCGGACACGGTATCCAGAATGAAATCGAAGCTGCTGGCGTGCTGCTTCATCTCGGCTTCGTTTTTCGAGAGCACCACCTCACTGGCGCCGAGTCGCAGCGCGTCTTCCGTTTTGCCCGGCGAGGTCGTGAAGAGGACCACGCGGGCGCCGAACGCGTGCGCAAACTTCACGGCCATGTGCCCGAGGCCGCCCAGGCCGACGACCCCGACTTTCTGTCCGGCAGTCACATTCCAATGCCGGAGCGGCGAATACGTGGTGATGCCGGCACAGAGCAATGGGGCGGTCGCCGCCAGATCGAGCGACTCCGGGATGCGCAGGACGAACGATTCTTTCACGACGATGCTCTCCGCATAGCCGCCGTAAGTGACTCCGCCGCTGTGCTTGTCCTGGGCGTTGTAGGTGAAGATCGCACCTTCTTCACAAAACTGCTCAAAGCCGTCGCGGCAGTTCCCGCAGTTACGGCATGAATCAACCAGACAGCCGACTCCGGCGAGATCGCCTTCGCGCACCTTCTTCACCTCGGGACCGACTTTGACCACCCGCCCGACGATCTCGTGCCCCGGTACGCACGGATAGACGGTGCCGCCCCACTCATCCCGGACGGTATGCAGATCCGAATGGCAGACTCCGCAGAAGAGGATTTCGATCTGCACGTCGCACGGGCCCGGATCGCGCCGGTGGATGGAGGAGAGTTCGAGCGGCGCGGTCTTGCTGGCGGCGGCGTAGGCTTTGATCGGATTCATGGTGGTAGAGTAAGCGTCGAGAATCGCTACGTCTGGCGGCGCTGGCCGGACTAAAGACTCAGGCGCCCTACAGATGAATCCTCGAAAGGATCGTTCGCCGATTCGTCCGCATGAACTCCGAAACCGCTCTCATCACCGGCGCCTCCAGCGGCATCGGCATGCACCTGGCTCATGAATTCGCGCGGCACGGGCATCCGCTGGTCCTTGTCGCGCCCGTTGAATCCGAACTCCAGAAAGTCGCCGCCGAGTTTAAGTCAGTGCATGGGGTGGAAGTGCGGGTGATCGCCAAGGATCTCGAACAGACCTCCTCCACCGGTGAGATCTTCGACGAACTGCATCACAATGGCGTGATCGTCGATATTCTGGTCAACAACGCCGGGCACGGCTTTCGCGGCAAAGCGTGGGAGATCCCACTGGATCATGACCTCTCGATGGTGCGGCTCAATATTGAAGCCGTGCTGCGGCTGACGAAGCTTTTCCTCCCGCAAATGGTGCAACGCGGTCGCGGCCGCATTCTGAATACCGCTTCGGTTGCCGGCTTTGAACCGGGGCCGCTCTTCGCGGTTTACCACGCTACAAAGGCGTTCGTGCTTTCGTGGAGCGAAGCGCTCGCGGTCGAACTGGAGGATACGCCGATCACCGTGACCGCGCTTTGCCCCGGACCGACCGATACGGATTTCTTCACGAAGGCGGACATGGTGGAGTCGCGGGCCTTTCAGACCGCGAGCGTGATGGCTCCGCAAGACGTGGCCAAAGCGGGCTACGAGGGGCTGATGAAAAAAGAGCTTTTCGTCGTTCCCGGAGGCATGAACAAAGCGCTGGTTGCCGCCCGCCGCGTTCTCTCGCAAACCGCACAGGCACATCTTAACAAGAAGTTTTACGAAGACGCCGGGCCTGAGGATCAGAAACGTGAACGCGGGGACTTCGAAGCCGCCAAGACCGTGGACTGACCTGCTTCCCTGAAGAGCCGGCGCAGGTCCGGTGAAACTCCGCGATTTTACGGGCAGCCAGTAGCACGATTTGCTACTGAGGCCCGATGAACGCTCCGGTTCCCCCCCGAGGAAAACTTTACCTCACCCTCGTGGCGGCGTTTCTGGGTTGGATGTTCGACGGCATGGAGATGGGGATCTTCCCCATCGTCGCCGGCCCGGCTTTGGAAGAAATGGCGCCTCACTTGCGGGGTGCTGAGCTGAAAACCTTTGTCAGCGCCTGGATGGGCTGGGCGACAGCTTTGTTCCTGTGGGGCGCCGCACTCGGAGGAGTGATCTTCGGCTGGTTGGGCGACAAAATCGGCCGCGTGCGCGCGATGAGCTGGAGCATCCTCGCCTACTCGGTCTTCACGGGGCTCGGCTACTTCGCGACGGAACCATGGCACCTGCCGGCCTTTCGGTTTGTAGCCGCCCTCGGCATGGGAGGCGAATGGGCGCTCGGAGTCGCGCTGGTCATGGAGATCTGGCCGGAAGACAAACGCCCGCTCCTCGCTGGAATCATCGGAGCGGCCTCGAATGTCGGCTTCGCTCTGATCGCGGTGCTCGCGATCGTTTTCCCGGTGATGAAGGAATCGTGGCGCTGGGTGATGCTCGTCGGCGCTGCACCAGCACTCCTGACGTTTTTTATCCGCTTGTTTGTGCCCGAGTCGGAAAGATGGCGGGCCGCCGTGCGAAAGGGGCCTTCCCATCCGCTGAGCGAAATCTTTCGGCCGCCGCTGTTGCGCCGCACGGTGCTGGCCATCCTGCTTTCGTCCGTCGTGCTGATTGTGACCTGGGGTGCGATACAATGGCTGGCGTTATTAGGCCAGGAACGCGCGGGAAGCGCGCTGCCGCAGGCGAAAGGCGTCACCCAGGCGGTCTCGAGTGTCGGAGCGATCTTTGGCTGCCTGCTCGGTGCCTGGCTCGGCAAGTATTCCCGGCGCGGGGCCTACGCTCTGCTCTGCATCCTCTCCTTCGGCGTTTGCACCTATCTGTTTCGCTCCACCCGCTATTACGATTTCGAATTCATGGTTCTGGTGCTCCTGGCCGGACTGACTACCGCCTCCTTCTACGGCTGGCTTCCCTTGTATCTACCGGAACTCTTTCCCACCCGCGTCCGTGCGACCGCACAAGGTCTGAGCTTTAACCTGGGCCGGGTTTTCGCCGGCGTCGGCGCCCTGCAGATGGGTTCTTTGGTCGAGCAACTCGGCGGCAGTTATGACCGCGCCGGCGCGACCATTGTGCTCGTCTATGTGGTCGGCCTGGTAGTGATCTGGTTTGCGCCCGAAACCCGCGGGCGTCCTCTGCCGGAATAGGGTGCCGAGTATGTCCCTTCCCGAAATCGATATCCCAGCGGAGATCTTCGATGATTTCCCGGCGATGGTCTGGATCCAGGACGCCCGGCGCAGACTCATTTACGTCAACCGCGCCTCGGCGGAGTTCGCGGGCATGCTGCCCGAAGAGGGCAACGAGGCCTACCACGAGCGGATCCATCCGGACGACCGGCAGAGGATCCTCGACAGCACGCGCGAAGCTTTTGAGGGCCAACTCCCGTTCACGACGGAGTTCCGCTTTCGCCGTTATGACGGGATCTATCGATCGCTTTCCGACTACGGCAGTCCGCTGCGGGACAAAGACGGCCGTTTTGTCGGCTACGTGGGAATTGCCTGCGATGTGACCGACCTCAGCGGGAGCGAACAGGCACGCCGGACTGCCGAAGCGGAAAGCGCGCGCACCCGGCTGCTCCGGATCATGGAAAGCACGACCGATCTGGTCGTGATGGCCCTCCCGGATGGGCAGGTCACGTACTTAAACTGGGCGGCTCGCCGCTTTTTTGCCCTGCCGCAGGATCAGCCTCTCGAAGGTTTCAATCTCTCGATCGCATACCCCGGATGGGCGCATCAAATCGTCGAGCAGGAGGGAATTCCCACCGCCATTCGTGACGGCATGTGGGCCGGCGAAACAGCCGTGGTAAATCGGGACGGCCGCGAGCTCCCGGTTTCGCAGATGATCCTCGCCCATCGAGACGCCGATGGCCGGCTGGAGTTCCTCTCGACCACGATGCGCGACATCAGCGATCGGAAGCGGGAGGAGATCACACGGATGGAGTGGGCCAATCGCTACGACGCTGCGATCCGGGCCAGCGGGCAGTTGCTCTTCGACTGGAACTCTTTCACCAACGACATCACCTACGCAGGCGGCGTCGAAGCGTTCCTCGGCTACAGCGAGCACGAGATGAGCGGTGGTTTGGATCGTTTTCGCGAACTGATCCACCCGGACGACCTGAATGCGTTCGATCTCGAGATCCAGCGCGTCACCGCCACCCGCGATCCTTTCCGTCTCGATTTCCGGATCGAACGTGCAGATCGCGGCGTGATCGATATCGCGGCGAAGGGGTTTTTCTTCCTCGATCGCGAAGGTCGAATCGGCCGGATGGTCGGCTTCCTCGCGGATGTCACCGCGCAAAAAGCCGCCCAGGATGCGCTCGCGCTCGCGCACGAGAATCTCGAGGCGCGGGTCGAACAACGCACCGCGGAGCTGGCCAACGCCAACAACGTGATCCGTGATCACGCCAACCAGCAGCAGGCCGTCGCGCAGCTGGGCCAGCGCGCCCTCGCGGGTGCGGAGCTGTCCGCCATTCTCCAGGAAGCATCCGACCGGGTGCAGAAGGTCCTCGCCGTGGATTTTTGCTCGATCCTCCAGCTCAGCAACACCGGTGAGGAACTCCTGACGACCGCGCATACGGGGTGGGAGCCGGGTGCCATTCCGGACCGTCTCCCCGCCAGCCTCGGCTCCCAGTCCGGCTACACGTTGCTGGTTCGGGAGCCGGTGATCGTCGAAGACATGGCGTTGGAGACGCGCTTCAACGTGCCGCCTTCATTGCGCAAAGTGGCCGTGACCAGCAGCGTCAGCGTCGTCATCGAGGCGAACAATCAGCCGCTCGGCGTGCTCGCGGCCTTCAGTGTGGAGAAGCGCAGTTTCCAGATCGATGAAGTGCATTTTCTCCAGGCCGTGGCCAACGTGTTGACGGCCACCATTGAGAGGCAGCGGGCGGAAGAGAGCATTCGTCAGGCGCACGAGCAGGCCGAGACGGCCAACCGCGCGAAGAGCGAATTCCTCTCCCGCATGAGCCACGAATTGCGAACACCGCTGAATGCCATCCTCGGCTTCACGCAGTTGCTGGAGATCGACGATGCGAGTCCGAGCCAGGCGGAAAGTGTCTCCCACATCACCCGCGCCGGGCAGCACTTGCTCTCGCTGATTAATGAGGTGCTGGACATCGCCCGAATTGAAGCCGGCCGGCTCGCGATGTTGCCGGAAGCGATACCGGTCGCGCCCTTTCTGCACGACGTCGTTGAGCTGATCCGCCCGCTCGCGGCCCGACATCAGATCAGCGCGGTGCTCGATCGATCCAACACGAATGATCGCTGGGTGCTCGCGGATTCGCAGCGGCTCAAGCAGGTATTCCTCAACCTGCTTTCGAATGCGATTAAGTATAACCGGCCTGGCGGGCGCGTGATTCTGACCTGCGGACCAGGCGCGACCGGACGGTTGCGGATCAGTGTGAGCGACACCGGCTGGGGCATTCAAAAGGAGAAAATGAGCCGCCTTTTCCTGCCGTTTGAACGGCTGGGCGCAGAGGCGACCGACATCGAGGGAACGGGCATCGGTCTGGCCCTTTCCCGTGGCATCGTGACGGCTCTCGGTGGTGAACTCGGCGTGGTGAGCGTGGAAGGCGAGGGCAGTACTTTTTGGGTCGATCTGCCAGCCACCGTCGCTCCCGCACGCCCCCCCGAATTGCCGATGGAACCACCGGCACCCGCAGTCGCCAAAAAGGAACCCGTCGCTCCCGCCGTCCAGAAAAAGCTGCTCTATATCGAAGACCAGGATCTCAATCTGCGCCTCGTCGAGCGCATCCTCCACTCGCGCCCGGAGTATCGCCTACTGACCGCGATGCAAGGCGGCATCGGCCTTGACCTCGCCCGGGAGCATCAGCCGGATCTCATCCTCCTTGATCTGAATTTGCCCGACATGACCGGGGACGAGGTGT
>JAQGOK010000001.1 GCA_028293645.1 Chthoniobacter sp. | reverse complement strand
CGGCCGACGCGTGTTCCCCAGCATTGACCCAGTTCCTTTCTCCCCGGCACTCAGGATCTCTGCGTGCTCTGCGGTCTAACGCCTCCACCTACAGCGGCTCGATCGACGAGAGGCCGGTCGTGATGGTCCAGGCATCGTCCATCGCCATCCGCTTTTGTTCGTGCCCAGCGCCCCACGAGTCGCTGAAGAGCACTTCGCTCGTTTTCGAATTGTAGCCAATGATCAGCCGCATGTGGCCGCCCGCGTTTTGCGGAATGCCGCGCTCTTTCACCATCCCGAGCTGGACGCTCCAGAGCAGCGGCACGCCTTCATCAACGTGTTGCTGCACTTCCCGTTGAAAGCGGGCGAGGTCGGACCGGCTTTTGGTGCGGGCTTCTTTCAAGACGTCGAGCTGCATCTGGCTGTAGATCAAGCCGACATCGATCATCCGGCCGGGATCAGCCACTTCGCGCACGCCCGCTTTTTTCGCAGCGCGATTGTAGTCTTTGACCAGCTCGAGAACCGAGCGGACGTCGAGGTCCTCAAGTTGCCGAACGCGGACTTTCAACCGCGCGCTGATCTTCTTCAGCGCGGAAAACATGCCGTCGGAGCTCGTTCCACTCTGCGCATCCGAATTGGCAATTTGCGCGAGTTCGTTCGCGTCCACTTGGGCGCCGTAGTAGCGCATCACGCGTTCGGCGCTGGCGACCACGCAATAGCCTTTCTGGCCTTGATCCACCATCGGCACGTCCTTGATTGCCACATCGCCGGTGGCGGCGTCGCGCACAACATGCGTGTCGCCGGCAAACTTAGTTTTGCCGGCAGAACTCAACGCCGCGGCCAGCAAGCCCATCGTCTTCGGCGGCGGCGTCAGCTCCAGGCGCACGAACTCGGCTCGAAACTGGATGTCCCGTGATTTCACCTCTTTGGTTGCGCCGTATTCCAGGAGGTAGTGCCCTTGGGGTGTTTGCCAGAAAACTCCGTCGGCCTTGACCGCGTTTGTCGCGTCTTTGCCGCGAGGAGTAAACTTCACGCCGGTCGCGCGGTTCAGCGACTCGACGGCGGTTTGAATGAGCGTGGTGTATTGCGGCTTGCTGAGATCCCCCGCATCACCGCGGGCGTAGATGGCGACCGTCAGCTCCTTGAGCTTCTCCTTATCGAAGCGGGCGACCGCTTCCACCACTGGCAAGCCGAAGACCGTGAGCTCGGGCCCGGAGGCGCGCGCCGAATCCCGGGCCGCTGAGGTCCAGCGGAACCGCAACCCTTTCGTGGCAGTCTCGAACTCTGCGGGAGGCATTGACCAGAGATCCGGCTTGGCAAGCAACGGGTCCAGCGGAGCGGCGACCAGTGGCGCGAGACAAACCAGGAGGGAGAACAAAGAAACAAGGCGACAATCCATAAGGCGCGAACGCAGGAGTTTTAGCGCAAGATCAGGTGAGAGCAACCGGAGGGTTGGATTCGGCGAGTGGCGCCGCAGCTATCCTTCGAGGCGGTAGCCCAGGGTATGGACTGTGAGCACGTGCCGTGGTTCGCCGGGGACGTCTTCGACTTTCTGGCGCAGCTTCACGATGAGCTGATCGAGCGTCCGCGTAGTTCCGTAGTATTCGATGCCCCAAACCTCGTTCAGAATCACCTCGCGCGAGACCGCGTTGCCGCGTTCGCGAAAGAGCACGCAAAGCACGCGCAGCTCGCGCGGCGTGAGTTCGAACGGCTCCTTGCCGCGCCTGCCCCGCAATGCTTTGCAATCGATCCGCACTTTGCCGAAGGCGATCTCCGCCGGCACGTCGGGCGCACCGCCACCGGGTTCAGCGCGCCGAAGCAGAGCATGTACGCGGGCAAGCAGCTCGCGCAGGCTGAACGGCTTCGTGACGTAATCGTCCGCGCCGAGTTCCAGGCCAACGACCTTGTCGATTTCCTGTCCTTTCGCGGAAAGCATCAGGATGGGCACCCGGCTTTTCCCGGCGCGGATTTCGCGGCACAGATCGTAGCCGCTTTTGCCCGGGAGCATGATGTCGAGAATCACGAGATCCGGTTTGCTCTGTTTGAAGAGCGCACCGGCCTGGCCGCCGTCGCGGCAATCGGTGACCTGATAACCTTCACCACGCAATGCATCGCAAAGCCCGAGGCGAATGTGCGCGTCGTCTTCGACCACCAGGACATGTTTTTTCATGAGAGGGAGCTGCCTCCGCCCTGAGCCACTGGCACCAACGGCAGACGCAGGGTGAAGTTGCTGCCGCCGCCGGCGCGCGGCTGATAGCTGATTTCGCCGCTGTGTTCGGCGGCGAGTCGCTGCGCCAACGTCAGCCCAAGGCCCGAGCCCTGGATGCCGCTGGAGAGGGAATCATGGGCGCGATAGAACGGCTCGAAGATCTTCCGCTCTTCGCCCGTGGGCACTCCTGACCCGCGGTCGAGCACACTGACGCAGATGTCATTGCCCTCGACGAAACTGTGCAGCTCCACCTCCTTGCGCTCGCCGCAATATTTCTCCGCGTTGGAAAGCAGGTTGACCACGATCTGCGCGAGCGCGTCCTCGTCGCCGACCACCGGATACGGCGGCGGTGCGGCCTGCCAGCGTGTGTTGAAGCCGCTCTCGCGCAGATGCAGCTCGTGGTTTTCCCAAGTGCGTTCGAGCACCGCGTAAAGATCGAGCGGGTGGCGATCGTAGCGTTTCTGCCGGCGTTCGAGCCGCGCGAAATCGAGCACGTTATTGATCAGGCGCGTGAGTCGCTCCGCTTCAACCATGATGATGCGCAGATATTGCGGATGCTTCCCGGCGGCGGCGTTCCCGTTCTGCATCAGCTCGGCAAACATGCGGATGGAGGTGAGCGGCGTCTTTAACTCATGCGAGACGTTGGAGACGAAGTCCGTTTTCTTTTGCGCGAGCGCCAGCTGACGGCGCGCATCCGCGAAGACGAGCCAGCCGCCGAGCGCGATCACCCCCAGCGCCGCAACGATCAGGAAGGTCAGGGTGCGTCGAACGCTCCGGGCATTTTCCTGCAACTGCTGCGGCCGCTGCAAGTAGAGCGCGGCTTCCCAATGCGGCAACGCTTCGCCGATCTCGGAGGCCACGAACGGGCGCTTCCATTCCCGGTTTGTTTCACTCGCCGGAAACGTGGCGACTGGCTTCGTTTTATCATCCAGCAATGCGAGGACGAACTCGGGAGCGCTCCCGCGTTTGCTGCTCGGATCGGCAACCGGCAATGCGCTCGGCCAGAGGTCGCTCAGCGCGTCGGCGCTCATGAGACAACCGAAGATCATCTCCGGCGCTTCCGGCGGGCGGAGCCAGAAAAGGATGTCGAGCCGGTCCTGCACGTAACGGGTCACCACGCCCTCGCTGGTATCGGAGGTGAGCGCATTGAAATCAGCCGTGGCCGGAACGAGCTGGGAGAACGCGCGCGTGCTCTCCTCGTTCAACCGCTGTGGCATGACATTGCGCACCTGCGCCTCATTCCTCAGATAGTTGTCGTTGGACTTCTCGAGCGGCGCCTTGAGCGGGGCGAACTTTTGTCGAAGAGTGGAAGAGGCCTTTTCCTCAAGTTGTGCGGCAGCGGCCGGAGCCGGAGGTGGCAGTGACTGGGGTGCCGCGGCGGAGTCGTTTTGTGCGCGCCCCTGGGTTGCATCCTTTTGCGGCGCTTCTTTCGCGCTCGCAGCCAGTGGAGCCTGGATCTGCTGCTGCTGCGCGAGGCCAGCGTTGTTGTCGTAACCGCCCTTGGTTTTCCGCATCGCTTCCGGGCGGTTCAGATCGTCGGCCGAAACCCAGTAAACGGTCGCCGGAATGGTGCTGCAGAGGAACTCGCTGTTTTTGAGCAGGAACTTCTGCAGCTCCGCATCGTTCCGGGCGGCGTTGCCCGATGGCGACACCAAGTTGCCGTCTTTGCCGAGGGCGAAGCCGATGGCCTTGCGCGGCCATTGGCTGGCGAGTCGCGCGGTGAACTCCCGTGCGAGTTGCGCCGGGGATTGCTTCGCCAGCAACTGGCGGACGGCTTCCGCGAAAGCGCGGCGCTCGTCATCGACCAAGGTGCGGGCCGCGCTCGCTACGGCCTCGGTCTCCTTCTGGTAAAGCTCGGCCGTCCGGCGCTCGAGAATGATCTGTTGTTCTTCGGCGCTACGCAGCGCGAGCCAACCGAGCACAACGCTCGGCAAAAGGACTGCCAGGACAAAGATGCAGATGCTCTTCTTCAAAGGAACGTTGAGAGACTAGCACGACTGGCCAACCGGAAGCGGTGCCCTCGCGGCTGAGGCTGCACCAGCGAGAATCGGGCGGCGCCAGGCACCGCTTCATCCCGAGCTGCCTCGTGCTGTTAGCGCTTCTGGTATTTGTCCTGATAGTTTTCAAACTGGATCGATTTCCGGCTGGATTTGCCGAGCTGTCCACCCACGGAAATCTCGGACGCGGCCTCTTCCAGCCTCTTGTTTTCCTCCGCCAATCTCGGGAGTTGAGCGGCGGCCGGCGCCATCGCATTCGCCTCGATCTGCTGGCGTAACAAAGCGGCGGCTTCCTGTGGTTTGCCCTGGTCGGCGAGCTTCACCGCCTGCTCCTTCGCCATCCAGTTGTAGAGCACGCCCGCTTCACGCCGCACCTCAAGCCGGACGCTGTCATCGGCTTTCTTTTGGTCGGTGGTGAACGCGACTTTTGCCGCTGAGTTCTGCGCCGCCGCTCGGCTGCCTTCGGCGTTCTCATAGTTCAGCTCCACGTTTGCTTCCAACGACACCGGCCCTTCCGCGTCCGCCACGCACCGGGCTAGAAACCGCCGCTTCTCCGAACCGAATAGCTCAGGCAGCTCGATCTCCGCCGAGCGATCGCGGCACTCGATCTCGGGGCGGCCGATGATCTCTTTCAGCCGCACGCCGGCTGGCACGTTGATCCGGATGGTGACGCTGCGAGCGAGTAAGGAGCGCGCGACACCGATTTCTTCGGAGAAGATGCCGGGCAATTTCTCCGCGTCCTTCACATAGTAATAGTTGGCGCTGCTGGCTTCAGCCAACGCGGTCATGAGATCCTCGTTGTAATCATCACCGAGCCCAATCGTGCTCACCGCGATCCCGTCCTCGCGCAATTCGCGGCCGAGCGACGCCAGATCCGCAGTGCGGCTTGGGCCGACGTTCGCAAGCCCGTCGGAAAGCAGGATCACCCGGTTGACGCGTTCCTTCTCAAAGGCGTGCCGCACCTGATTTGAACCGAGCACAACTCCGGCGTGCAGCGCCGTGCCGCCACCCGGACGGATGCGATCAATCTTCGCCTTCAGCTCGTCACGATGGCGGGAGTCCCCCACGCGCTGCGGAGCGATGAGCACCTGGGTCTCGTTATCGTAGATCACCAGCGAGAAGACGTCGTCATCCCCGAGTTGATCGAGCGCGACGTTGGCCGCCTGCCGCGCTTTTTCGATCTTCGCGCCTTGCATGGAGCCGCTGCGGTCGAGCACGACCGCGAGATTCATCGGAACGCGCTTTCCCAGGTCGGGTCTTCGCGCTTCGACTTCGATCTGGACGATGACTTCACGAGGTCCGCCGGAATAGACGTAGTCGCGGTCCGGTGTGACCCGCAGAGTGACGTCCGGTGCGGGTGAAGCAACCGCCGCTTGGGCGAACGCGCCAGCCAGCAGCAGGAGATGGAGTGTTTTCATGTCACGACGCTACCGCGGCACTGGGCCGGGTGTGTCAGAGCGGCGTCCGGCTTTTGTCAAAGAAACGTCAGCGTGTCCGGAGCCTGCAGCGCCTCGATTTGATCCCAAGTCGGAGTGGCGGCGGGCCTGGCAGGCGAGCGCATTGCCTTGTCCGGGCCAGGTTGCCGACCGGTGAAGAGGCATCCGAAAGCACCGGGAGCCCACGATATGGGGTTATGAAGCGTCGCCGTCGCCTGTATCACAGCGTCGCCGTTTTAGCGACGTCGCTAGCGGCATTCGGCCCCAGTGTTTTGGCTTCGGGAGCCAAGGATGCGAAAAAACTGCGGCCGTCGGTGGAGCGCGGCAGACAATCCTCTTCCCAAGCCGCGGTCGCTTCGGGGGCCGAGCCACCCTCGGGAAGGAGTTCTTCCAGCGCGCCCAAACTCGCAGCTGCATTGAACCCTCCGACGCTGGCTTCGCTTCCATCTTCACCCCGCAAACTGCCGCTGGAATCCGCCATCACGGCTCCACTGGGCAGCCTTGCCGCCCCGCTAGTCACCTCCCAACCGCCGCCGGGAACGCCGCAACAGGTAAAGTATCCGTGGAAGCGGGGAATCGTCACCACCACCTTTTGGGTCGGTGAAGCCGCGGGCCAGAACAACCCCGTCGCAAATGTGGCGAGCTCATGGGACCAGAACTGGGCCTCGAACTACGGGGGGCTGGATACGCCCGATCGGAAGCAGCGCGCGAACTTCCTGCCGGTCGCCTTCGTTCCGCAGCAGAATCCCTTCTACATCGCACTGCCCTACAACGACATCAATTCCAAGGGACACAAACCGGAAGCAGCTGCCGCGATCCCCTGGTTCGAGGAGGCTTTCACGAAGCCGGGGCGAACGGTCCTGAAGGGTCGTTGGCTGGCCGTCCACCACAAGGGGCGCGTGGCTTATGCGCAATGGGAGGACTGCGGACCATTTCGCACGGATCACGCCGCGTATGTTTTCGGCGAGGAGCGGCCGAAACCGAATTTGAACAAAGGTGCCGGTCTCGACGTTTCGCCGGCGGTGCGGGACTATCTGGGCATGCAGGACACGGATGTCACCGACTGGAGATTCGTGGACTTCGAAGAGGTGCCGACTGGCCCATGGGCGACACACGGCGCAAACAACACATTCGTGCAGCGTAAGCAGGAGGCCGAAGCGCCGGTCGTGTTGTTGAACACGATCTCGCCTACTTCGGTTCGCTGACTCGCGACGGCGACCCGGCCCGTTCGCTCAGTCAGCCCAACTGAGTCAGCGTCCACGAATACTCGCGGGCGATGCTTTTCACCACGTCACCCGGATGCAGATCGGGCGGGATCACATCGAAGGTGTAGGTCTCGATTTCGAGGTGCGCGGTCGCGCCGCAGCGCACCTCGTGGAAAAAATCGGGCGTCAGCGCGTTCGAGGTAGTCTGGAGAGCGCCGTCCATATTGAAGAAGAGCGGCACGTGGAAATGCACGTTGAGTTCCTCCACGTCAGGGAAGTCAGGCAGCTCGGCAAGCGCGTCGGGCAGATCATACCAGGCGTAGCGCTTTCCTTCTGCGCTCCGCGCTTTGACCTGGTGCAAATAAACGGGCTCAACGAACGGCTTGAGCATGTCCCAGCCGGCAGGTGAAGTCTGCGCCCGCAACGCGGCGCTAAGCTGGACCTTGGAAATGCGAATGCCGGCCGCACGATAAGCCCGCAACGACTCGACAACGTCTTCGAACTGCATCGCGACGTGGCAGGTATCGAAGCAGACCCCGAGGTGCCGCTGGATGAGTGCTTCGGCCTTCTCCGCGCCGCAGCCAAGCATGCGATCCACTTCGCCTACGCCATCGCGGAGCAGCACGTCTTTGAAGAAGCGAATCGTTTCCTCCGTGGTCTCAAGGTAACAGTCCGGCTCAGGCTCCAGACCGAGATGCAGCTCCTTGCCCGTGTCGTCGGCGAGGGCGGAGAGATACGCGACGACTGCCGCAAGGTTATGCACGATCGCCCGGCGATCGTCTTCCGTTTCGATCCACGGCTTGAAGGAGCAGGGGACCGTGCTGATGCTGCCATCCACCTGGTCCGGCAGCCAGCCAGCGAGGATATCTGCAAGCTGCAGCGTGTATTCCAATCGTTCCGTGGTGCGCCAGTCGGGCGCGTAAACGTTCTCCTTCACCGGACCGGCATGGAAACGACCGTAGGGAAATCCGTTGATCGAAAAGGGGTAGAGCTGATTGGCGTTGAAGAAGTCGAGCGCCTCCGCCCGGAGATCGGCGCTGGCACTGAGTTCGCTGGCTGCCTGTTGCGCGATGCGCAGCCCAAGGCCGAACCATTGTTCCGGCGCCACACGTTGTTTGACCGCCAGTGCTTTCTCCCGAATCGCGGCAAAGTTCTCTGCCCAACTCTCCCCGGGATGAATGTTCAGGCAATACGTGAGATGGAGCGGTGGAGCGTGCTGGAGAATCATCGGGCGCTGGAAAACGTGCGTAGTTCCTCAATTGCGCCTTCCATCAGCGCAAGGTCGATCTCGTGCACCTCCTGCCGCGCACCGAGCCCATTTGGGAAGGTCACGGTCAACTCGCCGCCGAGGTGTTCCTGAAAGTCTCGCAGTCCGCCGAAGATCGCCCGCTGCCCTTCCGCATCCTGCGCATCGAGTTCCGCAAACCACAGCCGAAAGCCGCTCTCGGAAAACCCTTCGCAAATCAGCGCCAGCTCGCCCGAGCTGAGCCAGCCTTGCTTCGCAGCGTAAAACGAATCGAGCAGCACACCGGTGGCCACGGCTTCGCCATGCGAAATACGAAAGCCGGAAAGCAGCTCCAGCTTGTGCGCTGACCAATGGCCGAAATCGAGCGGCCGCGCGCGGCCGAACTCGAAGGGATCGCCATTCTCGCGGATGTGATCGAGGTGGATCTCGGCGCAGCGCCGCACCAAATGCTGCATCGCCGCGAAGTCGCGCTGGGGATAAAGCGAGGCGTTCGCGAGCAGTTCGTCGAAGAAAGGGCGGTCGCGAATGATTGAGACTTTGAAGGCTTCCGCAACTCCGCAGAGCCAGTCGCGATCGGAAAGCGTCAGCAAAAAATCGAAGTCGTTTAATACGGCAAACGGCGGGGCGAACGTGCCGATTGCATTTTTGCCGCCGACGAAGTTGACCCCGTTCTTCACGCCTACGCCGGCATCGTTCTGGCCAAGCACCGTGGTCGGAATGCGGACCTGCCGGACTCCGCGATGCACGAGTGCGGCCGCGAGTCCGACCGAATCGAGCACGGCGCCTCCGCCGATGATCAGCACAAACGATTGCCGATCCAAATGCCGGTCCAGCAGCAGCCGCATGAAGCCTTCGACGAGCGCAAAATCGTTCTTCGCCGGCTCACCGCCCGGCGCGATCTGCGGCTCCGCGAGCATCTCGATGCGCTCACCGTGCGCAGCAAAGTAAGCCTGCACTTTTGCGGGTAATTGGGGATGCGCTGCGAGCACCTGCGCATCGATGAAAACAATCGCGCGATGGCGGCGGTTCTCCCCAAGGCGATCCAGCGTTTCCGCCAGCACCAGGTTCGCCGGTGAGAAAAGATTGCGGGTGAAAACGACCGGGAATTCCCAGGAGACGGTGATCCGCTGACGTACGGTATCGCCGCTCATCGTGCGTTCATCCACGCTTCCGTGGCTCGCGCCAGGTCGAGGAAAGTCTTCGGCGCGGGATCGAGCGGCAGCGACGAGGTCCAGGCGATCTCAAAGCCCGGGCCGGTATTTCCATGGGAGCCGCGGATCTTCTTCGTATCGAAGCTCACCGTCCCAGGCGGCCATCCGAAGAACAGCTCGCACGGATCGTAGCCGGGCTTGTTATGGATATCCACATGGCCGGCGTAATCCGGTGCTTCCTTCTTCTCGAACCATGGGTAGGCGAACCACGCGCCGTTCTCTGCGACGATCACCAGATCTCCGCCGCGCGGATGCGCCACCCCACGAACGCTCTGCTGCTCGCGATCGAGCACCTCGGCCACCCCTTCGACTTTCTCCAGAACCGCGCGCGCACTTTCGGTCGCCGCGGCATCCTTGCAGTAAACGTTCGCGATCTGATGATCGACTACCGCAAAGGCGCGGCTGGTGAAGAAGTCGGTGTAAGCCATGTCCCGAATGTCTCGCACGGAAAAGAGACCGGCCTCACGCAATGCCCGGTTCGGGAACACCGCGCCTCTCTTCACCCCTTCGATCGCGTAGTCGCCGACAAAGATGTAATCGTAGCCGCATTCCGCGCAGACAGATTTCAGCCGCGAAAGATAGCCAAGCGTGACATCCAGTGCCTTCTTCGCCTGCGGGCTCTCCGGCCCATAACGCTGCAGGTCGTAATCGAGGTGGGGAATATAAGTGAGCAGCAAATCGGGCGCGGTATCGCGCATCTGCATCACCGCCGCGATCGCCTCGACCACCCAGTCGCTGGACTTGTGGTTCGCGAGTGGGCCCCAGTAATTCATCAGATTGAAAGGACGCCCGATCGCTTCATTCAGGCGCGCCTCCAGCGACGCGGGTTGCGTGTAACACGCCTGGATCATCCCGCCGCTGTGCTTGTGGATCGGTGCCGGTGTGACCACGAGATCCACTGCTTCACCCATGCTCTGTTGCCAAAACATGAGGCCGACGGTGTGACCTTTGGCGCGGAATGCTTCCCAGATGCGCGGCCCCTGTACGAGCGTGGCACTTTGCTCCCAGAAGAGGACCTTCGTGAGGTCTTTGAAAAACAGACCGTTCGCGACCAGCCCATGCTCCTGCGGCGTGCTCGCCGTCCGAAAACTCGCCTGCGCGGTGCAGGTGATGGCCGGGAAAACAGCCTGGGCGGGCCGGAACTCCGGCAGATGGGAAACGAGATTCCAGCCGAGGGCGGCCAGATCGACAACGAGCAGTTTCTGAGGGGCGGACAAGAGTGCAGTGGGGTTGAGGAGCGACAAGAGAAGCAGGAATCTGCGCGAGCGCCAGCATCACGGCTGCTTGAGGTGCCGCTTTATCGACGTTCGGTGCTTGTTAAAATTCCCGGAAGATTCCAGTTGCGTTCAGAAAGGTGAGCGCTTATCCCTCCAGCCCATTTTTCTCCTGCCCCGAAACGCTCGCACGCCTACGTATGTCCACTGAATTGATGACGGAACTTCTCGAAGCCGGGGTCCACTTTGGTCACCAGACCAAACGCTGGAATCCGAAAATGAAGCCGTTCATCTTCGAGAAGCGCAACGCGATCTACATCATTGATCTCGGGCAGACGGTCGGCCAGTTGGACCGCGCGACCGAATTTCTGCGGAAGACCTCGGAGCGTGGCGGCAAGGTGCTTTTCGTCGGCTGCAAGAAACAGGCGCAGGAAGCGATCAAGGAAGCCGCCACGGCGTGCGGACAGTTTTACGTCAATCAGCGCTGGCTCGGCGGAACGCTGACCAACCTCACGACGATCCGGAAAAGCGTGGCGCGGATGCGCTACATCGAGGACCTCGAAAAGCAGCCGGAGTATTCCAAGATGGGCAAGCAGGAGATCGCCGCGGTGAAGCGCGAAGGCGAGAAGCTGAAGCGGAATCTTGAAGGCATCCGGGACATGGAGAAGCTGCCGGACGCGATCATCATCATCGATACGATGCGTGAAGGTATTGCGGTCGCGGAAGCGAAACGGCTGAAGATCCCAACGGTGGCAATCGTGGATACCAATGCCGATCCGGAGCTGATTGATTATCCAATCGCCGGCAACGACGATGCGATCCGCGCGATCCGCATCGTGTTGCAGAAGCTGGTGGACGCGATCATTTCGACCGGAGTCCGCGCGCGCAAGCAGGAGCAGGCCGCTCTCGCCGGCGTCGGAGATTGATCGTTTAGCTCCGTTCAGATTCCAGCGCTGCCCGCGGAAGATTGAGGTTCTTCCGAAGTGCACCATTTCCAAGTCAGGTCTTCCACCCCTCACCCTCTCGTTCCTATGTCCACTGCCGCCGTCATCGACGCACAACTCGTCAAAACGCTTCGCGAGAAAACCAACGCGGGTTTGATGGAATGCAAACGCGCTCTCTCGGAAACGAATGGTGATCTCGAGGCGGCAATTGACGTCCTTCGCAAAAAAGGCGCCGCAAGCGCTGCGAAGAAAGCAGATCGCGACGCCAAGGAAGGTGTGATTGCTCAGGCAATCCTCTCCGGCGCCAAAGTCGGTGTTCTCGTGGAGATCAATTGCGAGACGGACTTCGTCGCCAAGAACGACAGCTTCCGCGCATTCACCGAAGAAGTGGCGAAGAAGATTGCGGCCAATCCAGGTGCGGATTTGGAAAGCGACCGGGTCGCGTTCGTCCAGAAAATCGGAGAGAACATTCTCGTTCGTCGTAGTGAACGCGTCGAGGTGACCGATGCCGGCGCGGTGGCGGCTTACATTCACACGGGCGGGAAAGTGGGAGTGCTTGTGGAAGTGGGCGCAACGAAGGAAGAGACTTCCTCGACCGAAGATTTCAAACAACTCGTCCGCGACATCACGTTGCAGATCGCGGCGGCGAATCCAATTAGCGTCGATCGCAGCAGCGTCCCGGCCGCCACCGTCGAGCGCGAGCGCGCGATCTACGCGGAGCAGGTGCCACCGGGCAAGCCGGCGAACATCGTCGAGAAGATCATCGACGGGAAAATGGACAAGTTTTACAGCGGCGTGTGTCTCCTGGATCAGGCGTTCATCAAGAACCCGGATCAGAGCATCGCTCAGCTGGTCGCGGAGAAGAGCAAGGCGTTGGGCGATCAGTTGGTGATCCGGCGCTTCATCCGCTACATGGTCGGCGAGTCCCTCGCGGCGTAAAGAAGCGCGCGCTTTGGCGCTAGTCGGCGAAGGGGAACTCGAGCACGCCGAAGATTACGATCAGGTAAGTCACGAGCAGCACCAAGGTGCTGACGCAGCCCAATCCAATTCGGCTCGGTTCGGATCGCCCGCGCATTTCGCCCCACCAGAAACCGCCTGCGACCGAAGCGAAGCAGGTCAAGGCGAGTAAAAGGAAACTACTGCTGCCCGCCGGAAGCAGTTGCGTGAGCCCGATTGGCAGGAGCAGAAGCGGGACAACCAGGAAGCCGAGCCTGACCGGTCGCCGATGTGAGTCAGCCATCTATGCCGCAGTCCCACTCGCGCGTTTCCAAGTCACCCGCTCGTAGATCTGGCCAAGTGTCAGCTCGCAATCAATCGCGCCGAGAATCACCACATCGCCCGGCTGCGTCCACCGCATGATTTCCCAATTCCGGCCGGCGCGGCGATAGACCGTCACTTCCATCTTCTCCTGCGCGACGATGCAGTAGTGCTCGAGCGAGTCGATCCGGAGGTAAGCCGCCCTCTTTTCACGCTCGTCCGTTGAACTCGTCGATGGCGAGAGCACCTCGAAGATGACTGCGGGATACTCCCGAAAATACTCGTCGAATTCGTTCTCCGGTTTGCAAGCGACCTGCACGTCCGGGTAGTAATACGTCAGCTCACAATTCGGGAGCGTGGGCGGGATCTTCACCTTCATGTCTGAGCTGAAGACGCGGCATTTCCGACCGTGCAGCTGCTGCCAGAGCAGGCCGTAGATATTGCCCGCGATCAGATCGTGATTCGCGTTCGCGCCAGCCATCGCGAAGACGCGCCCTTCCACATACTCGTGCTTCAGCGTCGCTTGCTTCTCGCCTTCCAGGTACTCCTCGGGGCTGATCCAAAGACGGTTCTCCTGGACGATGCTCATCTCCGGAGCGTAGGAGCGGCGGGTGGACGCGTCAAACTACCTGCCAGCGGGGCCATGCACCTTCGCGGCGACTTTCAGCCGCAAAGCATTCAGCGCGATGAAACCCGTGGCGTCGTTCTGGTTGTAAGCCTTGGTCGGATCGGCCTCCATCGTGGCGATGTGCGGATTGTAGAGCGACACCGGTGACTTGCGGCCGGCAGCGATGATGTTGCCCTTGTAGAGCTTCACCCGCGCGACTCCGGTGACGTTCTTCTGCGTCTCGGTGACGAGCACCTGGAGCATCTCGCGCTCCGGCGCAAACCAGAAGCCGTTGTAAACCAGCTCCGCATACTTCGGGATCAGCGAATCGCGCAGGTGCATCACTTCGCGATCCATCGTGAGCGATTCGATCTGCCGATGCGCGAAGTGCAGAATCGCGCCGCCCGGAGTCTCGTAAACCCCGCGCGATTTCATTCCCACGAAGCGGTTCTCCACCATGTCCACGCGCCCGCAACCGTGCCGACCGCCGAGCTTGTTGAGCACGCGCATGATCCAGAGCGGCGAGAGCAACGCGTAGTTTTCCCCGTCGTAAACAGTGCCGTCGCTCTTGCCGAGTTCCGCCAGGACGCGGTCGATCTCGTGATAGCCGATCCCCGTGCACAGGCCTTGTTCGAAGAGCAATTCCACGTGCTCGGCTTTGTCCGGCGCTTCTTCGGGCGAAACGCTGAGCACATACATGTCGCGCGCTTTCTCCGCGCTCGCGTCGAACCATGGGTCCTCAAGAATGCCGGCTTCGAAGCTGATGTGCAGCAGATTGCGATCGGATGAATACGGCTTCTTGGCACTCGCCTGCACAGGAATCTTCTTCTCTTCGCAATACGCGATCATCTCCGCGCGACCGGGAAACTGTTCGCGATAACGGTCCTGCCGCCACGGCGCGATGCACTCCAGCTCAGGCGCCAGCGCTGCGGCGGTCAGCTCGAAACGCACCTGGTCGTTACCCTTGCCCGTCGCACCGTGAGCAATCGCATCCGCGCCTTCCGCCTTGGCGATCTCGACCATGCGCTTGGCGATGCAGGGCCGGGCGATGGAGGTACCGAGGAAATATTGCCCTTCGTAAATCGCGCCCGCCTGGAGCATCGGGAAAATGTAATCGCGCGCGAATTCCTCGCGGAGATCGTCGATGAAAATCTTGCTCGCGCCAGTGCTCAGCGCCTTCGCTTCCAAGCCGTCGAGTTCGTCTTCCTGACCGACGTCGGCACAGAAGGCGATCATCTCGGCGTCATAGGTTTCCTTGATCCACGCGAGGAGCACGGACGTGTCGAGGCCACCGGAATAGGCGAGAACGATTTTCATAGAGGCGGTCTTTCTAGCGGTGGCTTGCGGGTGATGGAACATGGATTTGCGAAGAATGCGGCCCGCCGTATTGGAACCGTAATTGTGCGCACCGTGCGCACGTCGTAGCCTTCGGTCATGAGCAAACTTGCAGACGGTCTGGCCAAAGCAGGCGTGCCCCGCGCGCAGCGGCACTTATTCCTCTGCATCGGTCCGGATTGCTGCCGCGCGAGGGAGGGCGAGTTGCTTTGGGACTTCGTGAAAAAACGCCTGAAGGACACGGGCGTGCGCGCGATGCGGACCAAGGCGGGCTGCTTCCGGATTTGCGTGAACGGGCCGTGGCTGGTCGTCTATCCCGACGGCATCTGGTATCGGGAAGTCACGCCGGCGCGATTTGAACGCATCCTGCAGCAGCATCTGATCGGTGGCGACCCCGTCCGTGAGTGGATCTCCGCACGGAACGATCTCGGCTGCGGCGCTGCCTTACACGGAGGTCAACGTGAGACTGGCGCGGAGGGTGCCGAGGCGATTGGCTAGCTCCGCCGGGGGCAGGTAGGCGGTCCGGACTGCCCACCAGAGCCGCGGCAAACCGCGCGGCACAAACAGCTGCGGCCGCAGAGCTGGTATGATCTCAGGCCGATCGTAGCCTTCCAGAAATGCGTGCGCCAACGGCACCCAATCGTCGCGGTGAACGCGGCCGATGACGTCCTGGAGAAAGGTCAGCAAGTCGTCGGCGTGACGCTGGTCCGCGGAGAGGTCGCGATCGTGCATGACTTCGAAGTCGATGAGCCGCGCGCGATCCTCCGAGGGATCATATAGAAAGTTCCCCGCGTGCGGATCGCCGTGTGACCAGCGACCGCCCAGCTCCACGCATTCCCAGTTGTGCGCACGCCTTAACTCCCGGCCCGCCGCTGCGGCCATTCGCGTCGTGAGCCGCGCCATGTCCAAGGGATCGGAGAGCGGCGCACCGGGCATCATTTCCGCACCCACGCCGCGCGGGCCATCGGCGAAAGCGCGGTAGTGTTCGCCATGCAACTGTTGGAAGCAGTTCACTTCCCAATGCTGCCAGGCTTCGATTCGATTGAGCGCCTGCACGCGGCTCCCTACGGCTCGGAAAAATCCATTCGCAAGGAAGAGCACTGGCGCGGCGAACGGCCGTCGGCGTTTGATCCACATGGACCGGCCATCTCGCGTTTCGAGGGAGACGTGGTTGATCTTGATGCGCTCCGCCATCCAGGCAGCAGCTGCGAGCAGGGGACTCATTCTCGGGCGGGAGCTTAGCCGCCGCTCGCCCGCGGGCAATCCTCGCGAGCAACGAGAGCGCGAATGCCCGTGCATGCACACCGGCGAAGCAGCAGTTGTCAGGTTCTCCGCGGCTCGTTAGCCTCGCGCGCTCATGCACCGTCGTGCTTTTCTCATGCCCGCTTTCGCCTGCGCGATGTTTGCCTTGGGCACGGTTCGAGCCGAGGCGAAACCGCGGTTCCGCACCGGTGCGAATGGCGCGGGCGGCGAGTTGCGCAGCCACGAGTTGCAGCAGTCTTTGTTTAAAGTTTCGCGCATCAAGCTGACGGAGTTTCCGCCGGTGCCGAGCGCAGAACTGTCATCGGTCCATCTCCCGCTGCCATCTTCCTCCCCGAGGCGCCGCATCCTCCCGAAGGTTCCGCCGGCTGAAGTGCGCCCTCCCGCACTTGCCAGCTCGGGGCAAGCCGCTCGGGAACTCGCGCTTCAGCCGACGGCGTTCACGCCGTACGATCGTTATCTCGGGACCGTACGCACGGTGATCGCGAACCTGCCGGAGCGCGACGCGGACATGCTCGTCGCCTGCTCGCTAATGCGCGAGGGCCGCAGCTTCCGCTACGTCGCCACCGACCCCTACCGAGCGGTGCCGCCGCAGGTGACCGAGGCGCGCCGCTCCGGAGACTGCAAAGCCAAGGCGCTCTGGCTTTATGAACAACTCGGCGACCCGCGCGCGCTTTACGTGATCGGCAAACTCGAACGCCGCTCGAAGACGAGTCATGCTTGGGTTTACTGGCGTGCGGAAGATCGCTGGTGGATTCTTGATCCGACAGATCGCGCCGATCCTGTGGCGGCTGACTCCGTGGCTTCGAGCCGTTACGTTCCCTATTATTCTTTCGGCAAAGGTGGCGCGTTTCGTCACCGGGCGACGAGCTTACTTCTAGCCGGCGCATCGCCCACGGCCACAGCGCCGGTCGCGACCATGCGAACTCACCCGGTCCAGCGGACGAAAATCCGTTCAGGCAAACGCAAGCGCGGCTAGCCCGTGGTGCGCAGACCGCTCGCGATCGCGTTGATCGAAAGGAGCAACTCGGGAAGCATCGCTTCGGCTGCGTCGTCGTCACCATCGGCGCGCAGACCCCGCCAGCGCCGCAGCAGGCTGATCTCCTGAAGGTGCAGCACGCGCAAGGCTTCGGCTCGCAGGCGCAGCGTCTTGAACATCCGCGGACGGCGATCGGCCATCGCGCTGCCGCGCACGCTTTCGAGCATCGTCTGGGTGAGTTCCCACTCGTCCATGATCAACTTCAGAAAGCGGTCGCGAAGCGCCGGATCTTCCACGAGTTCCGCGTAGGCGTGCATCAAATCACGATCCGTACTGGCGATGCTCGATTCGATATTCGTGAGGACGTAATGCAGGAACGGCCAGGTGCGAATGTGGCTCCGGAGTTCACGCAAATCGGCCTCGCCGAGCGACTGCAGACCCGAGCCCGCTCCGAACCAGCCCGGCACGTAAAAGCGCGCCTGACTCCAACTGAAGACCCAAGGGATCGCGCGCAGATCGGCAAGGCTGGGCTTGCCGGTGCGCCGCGATGGGCGGGAGCCGATGCGGCTATGTTCGAGTGCATCGATCGGGGTCGCCTGCCGGTAAAACGTGATGAAATCGTCGGCATCGAGCAGTTGGCGATAGGCGTGCTGGCTGGAGCCGGCGAGTCGTTCCAGAAGCGGCGCGAGCGAGTGCAGACCTGATCCATCGCGGCGGTGCCGCAATGTAGTCGCGGTCACGCCGGCCACGAGCAACTCGAGATTAAAAGTCGCTGCGGGAAGATTCCCAAATTTCTGCGCGATGGTTTCGCCTTGTTCGGTCAGGCGGATGTCGCCGCTCAGCGAAGCGTGCGGCAGCGCTTCCAGGAAACGATGCGTCGGCCCCGCACCGCGGCTGATCGTCCCGCCGCGGCCATGGAAAAAACGAATCTGCACACCCGAGTCGCGCCCGAGTTCGGCCAGCCGCGACTGCGCTTTTTGCAAGGCCCACTGGCTGGCGAAAATGCCTGAATCCTTGTTGCTGTCACTGTAGCCGATCATCACCTGCTGACTGAGCGGCAGGCGTTCACGGCCCCAATTCCACGCGAGAAAGTCCAGCGACCGCCGCGTCATTGGTTGCTCCAAAAACGACTGGAGAATGGAGGGCGCGGCATCAAGATCGCCAATCGTTTCGAACAGCGGAACCACCGGGAAAACGCACACTGGCCCATCGGACAGCATGCGTGTGAGGCCCGCTTCACGGGCGAGCACATAGACGACCAGCAGGTCCGAAAGGCGACGCGTCATGCTCACGATCAGCGCGCCGATTCCATCCGCACCGTAACGCTCGATATGCTTCGCGAGCACCCGCAGACAGCGCAGGACAGTGTCCGCCTCCGGACCCGCGGAGGCGCTTGCGTGGAGGAATGGACGAGGCGACTGCAGCTCGCGTTCGAGGAAACGGAGCCGCTCGATTTCGCTCCATTCCTCCCAGTCCGTTCCGTCGATTCCCGCAGCGCTCATGAGTTGCGAGAGTGCCTTGGCGTGAAAGACCGAGTTCTGCCGAATATCGAGCTGCGCCAGATGGAAGCCGAACACTTGAAGCGCCCGCATGACCGGACGCACGTCGTTTTCCGCAAGGCGCTCGGCGCCGATTTCGCAGAGCGACTCGTGCAAGGCTTGCAGGTCATGCGCGAGCTCGCTCGCGTGTCCGTAAAGGCCGGCGCTTTCGCGAAGTTCGGTGAGCTGATGTGGCGCGATGGTGATCGGGAGCTTGGCCACGATCAGCTCCACAAACTGCCGCCACGGTTCGCCCTGGTTGTGCGCGAGAATGACCCGGCCGGTTTCACCGAGCCGCGCGGCGATTTCGTCACGCAGAACCAGCAGCGATGCCGGCGGCGGCTGCATCCAGGCGGAAAGACTGAGTTTGTCTTCCAGGGAGCAAAGCTGCCGATGGATGACCACCAAAGCATTCGTGCGCAGTCGCTCCAGAGTTTCGTGAGTGATCTCGGCGGTAACGCCCGGATGGCCGTCGCGATCGCCGCCGACCCACGTGCCGAAGCGCACTTGCGGTAGATTGCCGTCACGCAACTGTGCTGGATCGAAACCGGCGGCGGTCCACGCGAGACGCAGTCGCGCATCGAGTTCCGGCAGCACGGCAGGGAAGACGTCGCGCAGATAATGCATCACGTTGCGGCGCTCATCGGAGAGCGTCGGCTTCTCGAGCAGGATCTCGCCGGTCCGCCAAAGACGTTCGAGCGCAGTTTTCACCCGTTCGCGGAGGAGCGCGCCTTCGGAAGGCGTCATGTTATCACGTTCCCGCGCCGAGATCATGGCGTAGAGCGCCCGGTGTTGATCGAGCACCGCCAGGCGCTTGGCTTCGGTCGGATGCGCCGTAAGCACCGGCTCGACGCGCACCTTTGACAAAATCGCCGCAAGTTCCTGCGCTGAAAAACCCGCCTGCTGGAGTTCTTCAAGTTGATGGCCCCAAAGGCCGCGCTCTGCGGTCAGACCTTCGCTGGATTCGCGCAATGACCGCATCGCGGCAGCGCCGTTTTCCTCCACCATGTTCAGGAGCTGGAAGGCGATGGAATACACGAGCCCAAGCTGCGGCGGCAGGTTTTCAATGGCCGCCGGAGTGAGCTGATCGCCCCGCCAGGGGAGATGTTCGGCCAACGAAGCGAGGCCAAGTTCGCGGAGCACTTCGCCGAGGCAGTCCACGAGATAGTTGAGATCGCGCCCGATTTTATCGAAGCCGATACCCACGTAATCCGGTGTGGAGTTTCCCTGCATATTCATGATGACCCTGGCCGTTTTCTGGCCGCCGCTTCGCACTCCAGCAAGCAAAACCTCATCCCGGCGAGCGTAAGTTGGAAAGCGGTTCGTCCCCGCTGAATGCGCTTCCCGTTTTCTGACGGGCGGCCCATTCTCGCCGGCGAGTTCCCCATGAAACGTCTCCATTTCTTCGTCCTTCTTTCCGCCGCAGCGCTATCTCTTCACGCCCAAGATCCCGTGGCCGCGCCGCCGTCGGCGCCCGCGTTCAAGACGGTGGTCGAGAAGATCGATCTCAAGGACGGCGATACGCTGGTTTTCCTCGGCGACTCGATCACGCACCAGTGTCTCTACACGCAGTATGTGGAGAACTACTTTTACACGCGCTACCCGCAGCTCCGGCTTCACTTTCACAACGCTGGAGTCGGCGGGGATCGCGCGGCGGATGCACTCCGGCGGTTCGAAGAGGACGTCGCGGTTTATAAACCGAAGTACGTGACGGTTCTGCTTGGGATGAACGACGGCACCTACCGCGATTACGACAAAACGGTTTTTGAAACCTACCAGCGCGATATGACGACCGTGCTGGAGAAGATCGAAGCTGCCGGCGCCACCGCGGTGCCGATGTCGCCGTCGATGTTCGATGCGCGTGCGAAGCGTCTCGGCAAGAGCATGGATGAGCCCCGCAACACCTACTACAACGGCGTGCTCGCCCTCTACGGCGCCTGGTTGCGTGAGCAGGCGGAAGTGCGCGGGCTCGGGTTTGTGGACATGTGGACGCCGCTCAACAACCTGACGCTGCGGCAGCGAAAGAAGGATCCCGTGTTCACGGTGATCAAAGATGGCGTGCATCCCGGTCCCGCGGGCCAGGTGATCATGGCGGCCTCTGTGATTGAAGACATGGCGGCGAAGGTGCCTGTCTCGCAAATCACAATCGCTGACAAAGAGGGAAAGAAGGCCGCAACGGCACGCCGTGGCAAGGTCACCGACCTGCAGGCGAACGATCAGGGGCTGAGCTTCACGTTTGCGGCGCAGTCCCTGCCATGGGTGCTCCCGGCAGACGCTGCGGAAGGGGTGAAGCTGGCGAATCTCGGACATCGCCTCGGCCTGGAGAAGCTCACGATCCGCAACCTGCCACCGGGCACCTACGAGCTGAAGATCGAAGGCACAGCCATCGGTTCGTATACGGACACACAACTCGGGATCGGAGTGGAGCTTCAGTCGAACGAGAAGACGCCGCAGTATCAGCAGTCACTGCAGGTCGCGACGCTCAACAAACAACGGAACGATCAGGCGTATCGCCCGTTGCGGGATCAATACGGTGCTCTGAAAGGCAAGCGCCGGGACCTGGCCAAAGCCGAGCAGGCGCAGGATCCGGAATTGGAGGCGAAAAAAGCCGCGTTCGAGGGGTGGTATGCCACTCAGAAAACAACCGTGGCCCAACTGCTGACGAAGGCCAAGGAACTGGAAGAGCAGATCTACCAGGTCAATCAGCCCAAACCTCAGAAGTATGAGCTGACTCGAGTGGGCGACGCGGCGCCGCTGGCGGCAGCTGGTCGGTAGCTTTCGTAGCTGACAGTAACCCGGTCGCCGGGCTCAGGCGCGATCCAGCCAAGGCTGCGCACACTCGGCTTGTTGGTTCGTGCCTCAGTCAGGACGAACCGCGCGGATCGCTACGAGTATTTGACGTTCTTGCCTGGATCCATTTCGAAATCCAGGGTCAGCGACTCCGCCGTGTGCGCTTTGATTACTTCCGTGACGAACTTCATGTAGATCGCGTCGTCCTGAGTCATCGCGAGCTTCTCCGTGGACTCGAAATCCAGCGCGATGAAAAAGGGCCACTCCGATTTGGCATCGATGTTCTTGCCGCAGCGCACACTCAGAATCTCCGGGATCTTGAGCAGGCTCATGCGGGTCGTCATCATCATGGACTCGAGCTTGGCAGGCGTGATCTCGGGCTGGAGTTTGTAGAGCGTGATGTGGTGAACCATCGAGGTAAGTAGAAAATAGAGAGCTAACCCGCGTCCGTGCTCGCGCGTTCGGATGAACGGAGCGCGAATTCATCAGTTATCCCAAGTCCCATCAACCGAATTATCCTGCGACGCGCGACACCGTTTGGGCTGCCTGAACGAGGCCGTTGGCCGACGTGAGCAGCGCACCGCTTTCCGAAAGGAAAGGAGCGGCTTCGGATCGGGCGGCGAAGTGCGCGAGCAGCCGTTCAGCAGGGAGCAGAACCGATGAACTCTCGCGGGTCACCCGCCGGATTCATCGCTTCCACTCCAGAGCGCCCTTCATGATCGCATACACGTAGCCGACCGTGAGAATCCCCACGAAGCTCAGCATGCTGAAGAAGATGGTGCTGGCACCTTCCGTCGCGACCACTTCGCGATAGACCACCGCCCACGGGTACATGAAGACGATCTCGATATCGAAAAGGATGAAGAGCATCGCCACGAGGTAGAACTTCACGCTGAACCGCGGCTGCGCGCCGCCTTCAGCAATCATCCCGCACTCGTAGGCGGTGTTCTTGGTGGCGTTGCCCTTCGACGTTTTGCCCAGGAGGACACTCACCCCCAGCGCTGATGCAGCGAACCCGATCGCCACGATGACCTGGAGGAGAATCGGTAGATAGTCGTTCATGAACCCGGGGTGGCAGAGATAGCGCCTCTAGGCCGTGGCCGGAGCCGCGGGTTGCGCCGGAGCGCCGGGAGCCGGGGGAACGGTCTGCAGAGTCGCCAGCTGCTTGGGAATTCCTTTGTACTTCTTCGCCTCTTTCTTCACCATGCCCCGAGCGACGAGATTCTGGAGCTTTTCATAAGCGCGGAGGCGCAGCATTTCCTCACCACCACTGGCCGCGTTGCGCGCCCGCAGATTCACGTGAACCACCTCAAAAAGTTCCTTGAAATCGTAAGTCGTTTTCGACGAAAGCACCGCAGCAAGTTCCTCAGTTACCAGATCAGGAAGCCGACGGGAAAAGGCGGTTTTCTTGTGGATAGGCATAGGCGCGAAAACTAGCATCGAATGACCCTTTCTTGAACGAAAATCTCCATTTACGGCAAAAATTACTTGGAAACGGCCGAATTTCGGATTTTCCCGGATCAACAAAACTCCTCAAACAGAGCCGCCTTTTTGCAGCCGTGAAAGCGACCCAGGGCAAGCTCAAGGCTCCTCAAAAACCCCGACCGCCTGGATGCTTCCCGCGCTGAATTCGAAGACTTCCACGCTGACCGGAAAAGCGGTCGCGCGATACGCCTCGAAGACCATCGGGTAGTAGTCCCGGTAGCTGCTCGCCAGCTTCGGAAATACGTAAGCAGCATAGCGGCTGGGCACCACGACAAGCACACTGTCGCCCAAGGTGTCTTTGAAGAGCGGGAGAAATCCCGGCGCGAGCACCGCGCTCGCCACGAGCGGCCGGTCCGATGCGAGTTCCGCGTATTGAATCACGTTGTGCCGGTCGCGCACGTAGCGGGGCTTCAGTTCAGCCAGGTCGGCGGTCGAGTTCGCGCGCGCCGCTTCGAGCAGAGCCTCGCGAGAAAGCCCAAGCACCTTCAAAGCGCGTTCCGGCAGAGGTTCCAAACCGTCGCCTGTGAGTCGACCCAAAGCCAATTCCGTACGCTGCGCACCAGTGATGGGCAGCGTCACCGGCGCACGCATCGATTTCGGTTCAAGCCAGGCTCTCACCACGGTGTTCGGTGCGGCGGCGGAGACATCCCAAACCATCGCCACCACCAGCGCCGCGAGAATCCGCTTTGCACTCCACGGCCGCGTTCTATGGTCGCGCCCATGATCACCTTTCTCGAGGGCACGCTCATCGAAGCGTTGCCGACGCATGTGGTCGTCGGCGTCCATGGGGTGGGCTATCATGTGGCGATTCCGCTTTCGAGCTACGACAGGCTTCCGCTCGTGGGCCAGCAGATCAAGGTTTTAACACATCTGCAGGTCCGCGAAGACGCACACGTTCTCTTCGGCTTCATGAGCGCGGCCGAACGTGATCTCTTCCGACTCCTCGTGCATCATGTCAGCGGGATTGGGCCAAAGACTGCGCTGGACGTCCTCAGCGGAATTAGCGTCGGGTCCTTCAAGGCTGCCGTGGTCGCGAATGACGTGAGCACTCTTTCAAAAACGAAAGGGATCGGGAAGAAAACCGCGGAACGGATCATCGTCGAACTGAAGGACAAGGTCGGCATCGCCGCCGCTTGGGAGGCGGCCAGTGCGACGCACGCGCCGACGCCTCAGGAGACGCAGATCAACGACGCCGTGCTCGCACTCATCTCACTCGGTTACAAGCAGATCGATGCCCACAAAGCGGTGAAGCAGACACTGGAGAAAGCGGGCGGACCGCAGAGCAGCGAGGAATTGGTGCGGTCAGCGCTGAAACTTTTGATCTGAAGCCCAACCGCCGGACTCCATGTTGAGCGATCTCGACCGCATTGCCGCGATCCGGGCGGCGTTTCCGCCCGAAGGGCTTTTCGCCGACAAGGACTGGCTGATCTCGCCGGAACCATTCCTGGTCAGCGACAAACTGGCCGAGCAACTCGACAAGCTCGGTTACCGCCTGCAGCTCTTCGTGCGCGCTTGCAATGAACTCTATCAGCGTAGCGTCTCGGGCAAGCAGCCCGCCTGGATTGCCGATTATCTCGACCGCGGGAAACCGCCGGAACTCATCGAGTACGCGAGACAGAAGCGCTTTCGCGACGATCTTCCGCAGGTCATTCGGCCTGATTTGGTGCTGACCGAGGACGGCTTCACCATCGCGGAACTTGATAACGTCCCAGGTGGAATCGGGCTCACGCAATGGTTGAATACCACCTATGCGAGCTTCGGCACGTCCGACCTGCTCGGTGGAGAGAACGGCATGCTGGACGGTTTCCAGGCGGTTGTGGGTGAAGCTGCGGACATCGTCGTTTCGGACGAAGCAGCGACTTATCGACCCGAGATGGAATACCTCGCGCGGCTGAGCGGTGGCGCCTTACGCGTTCACGGCGCGTCCGATTTCAAAGTGAGCTCGGAAGGTCCTGACCGGCGCTCCCTGTACCGGTTCTTCGAGAATTTCGATCTTGCTAACGTGCCTTGTGCGCCCGCGATCATGGACGCCGCCGCGAATGGCGAAATCCGGGTCACACCGCCCTTCAAACCGTATCTGGAGGAGAAGCTCTGGTTCGCTCTGTTTTGGCTCCGTCCCTTACGCGAATTTTGGCGGCGGGAACTCGGCGAACGGCATTTCGTGGAGTTGCAGAAACACATTCCGATGACCTGGGTGGTCGACCCGACTCCGCTGCCACAGCACGCGGTAATCCCCGGATTGGAGATTCACTCGTGGGAGGAACTGATGCGCTTCAGCCAGAAACAACGTGATCTTATCCTGAAGATCAGCGGTTTCTCCGAACTCGGCTGGGGCAGCCGCAGCGTCACCCTCGGCTCGGATGCGCCGCAGCCTGAGTGGCAGGCCGCTCTGGAGCACGCGCTGGCGTCCTTTGCCCATCATCCCTACGTGCTGCAACGCTTTCACAAAGGGCGCCTGGTGGAGCAACCGTTCCTCAATCCGGCGACTGGCGCGATCGAAACGATGCACGGCCGCGTTCGACTCTGTCCTTACTACTTCGTAACGGAGGGACGATCGCGGCTCGGTGGCGCACTCGCCACAATCTGCCCCGCGGACAAGAAGCTCCTCCATGGCATGAAGGACGCCATCATGGTGCCGACGGCCGTTGGCCAGTAAGGCAGCTCGCTCTACTTCGCAGGCGCCTTCAGGAACTCCAGCAAGTCTCGCCGCAGCTTCTCCGCGTCCGGCTGGAAGAGATACATCATGTGGCCGCTCTCATAGCGTCGCCAGGAGACGTTCGCGCGGCGACTCGCTGGCAACGGCAGGTGCGCGAGGCTGTAGCGCATGGAGTCTTCCGGCACCGCGAGATCCCGATAACCGGTGAGCACCACGACTCGGAGCCGCGGATTCGTCTTCATCGCCTCCGCGAGGCGACCTTCGGTCGAAACATACCGGCCTTCGAAGCTGCTCCACTTCCACGGCAATCCAGTCAGCACGTGATACGGATGGTCGCTCTCATAGCCGAGTTCGCCACGGACGTACGCGTTCACGGCTGACGAAAAACCACCGACGATATTCGAGAACGACGGATCGAATTCCGGGCGTTGCTCGGAGCGGTCCCCATCCTCCGAAGTCACCCGGGCGTCGAATCGCCCGAGTATTTTGCCCTCCTTGCGCAGCAGCATTTCGCGGAAGAACGACGGATCGATCCGAAGATCCTGCTCATCGATCTGTTCGACTCCGAGCCCAGTGAACCGCGCGAGCTTCTCCGCAATCGTGCGCCGTTCTTCGGGCGAAAGCTCCTGACCCCGCAGCAAGGCCAGCGCGTATTCTCCGTTCGCGAACGCGCGCGATTCGCGGACGGCTTTCTCGAAGTCTGATTGCAAATCCGGCGGCAGCTTTTTGTGGAAATGCGCCGTGGCGGTAAGCCCGGGCAGGAACGTGAGGTACGGCAGATCATTCCCGAGCGCGGGGGAGATCGTTTGGAAGCTGAGCAAACCGGACATCAGCATCAATCCCTCGGCATAAAACCCGTGCTTTTCCTGCAGGTAATCCGCAAGTCCCGCGACCCGGGTCACTCCGTAGCTCTCGCCGCAGAAAAACTTCGGCGAAGCCCAACGTTGCTCCCGCGTGGTGAAAAGCCGGACGAACTCGCCGACCGCCTGGATGTCTTCCTCGACGCCGTAGAATTGCTCCGGTTTCTCGCCTTTCGCCGCGCGACTCAGCCCCGTGCTAACCGGATCGACGAATACCAGGTCGGTCGCATCGAGAATGGAATTGGGATTATCGACCACGCGCGAGACGGTGCTGGGAGTCAGGCCATCCGGCGGGAAGTCGAGCCGCCGCGGCCCGAGTCCGCCCAGGTGCAACCACACCGCCGAAGCCCCCGGACCGCCGTTAAAACAAAACGTAATCGACCGTGTGCTCGCGTCCTTCGCACCGAGCCGCTTCCCCTCCGGATCGACCGCAGCGTAGTACACGTAGAAGACATTCGCCCGCGGCGTGCCGTCGTCCTTCAGCACCGGGATCGTCCCCGTCTGCGCGACGTAGCTCACCTCCGCGCCCCCGAGCGTTATCTTGCCGGTCTTTTCCTTCGGTTTCTCTTCCTTGGCTTTTTCGGCGTCCTTCTGCTCGGCAGGTTTCTTGTCCTTCTCGTCTGAAGCCGGCTTGATTGGCTCCTGGCCCAACAAGGTCAGGGTGAGGCCGAGGGCGATCGCGAGCGGGAGGGAAAAGGTGTGTCTCATCGGGCAGGAGCGCGCTTAGTCAATCGGCCCTCGGAAACCGTTCATTCCACGACCTCCGCCCTCTTGCGGCGGTTCAGCTCAGGCGAGGCACTTCTCCAGCTGCGCCCGGATACTCGCCTCCTTGAGTCCCTTCCCGATAAAGACGAGCTGACTCGTCCGAGCTTCCTCTTTCTCCCAGAGCCGGTCCCACATGATGGTGAAACGATTGTTCACGCCGTGGAAAATGGCGCGGCGCGGGTTGCCACTGATCGAGATGAAACCTTTCGAGCGATAGACCTTCTCCTTCTCGGAGATCTCCTGCACGAACTGCTCGAAGCGATCGACATTGAACGGGCGGTCGAATTCGAAGGAGAACGACTCGATGTCGTGGTGATGCCGATTGCGCAGCTCGTTGAGGAACTCGGGGTCCGCCTCGATTTTGCGATCGAGATCGAACGCGTGCATGTCGAGCAGCTCCTTGAGGTTCACCTGTGAATGGCTGGTCCGGAAGATCTGCGCGGAAGGGTTGAGCTTGCGGATGACGTCTTCGATGCGATCGAGCTGCGCCGGTTCGACCAGATCGGTTTTGTTGAGCAGAAGGTAGTCGGCCATCGTGATCTGCTCACGCGCCGTCTCGGTTTCCTTCATCTGCTTCTCAATCTGCTCGGCGTCCACGACCGTGATGATCGAGTCGAGCCGGACGAACTGCTGAAGCTGCGGGATGTTCAGGAAGGTCTGCGCAACCGGCTGCGGATCGGCAATGCCGGTGGTTTCGATCAGCAGGTAGTCGAAACCGCCTTTCTTCATCAACGCCTGCACACCTTTCACGAGATCCTTGCGAACGGTGCAGCAGAGACAACCGTTGCTCATCTCGAGCACTTCATCCTTCGTGTTCTCGATCAGCGCGCCGTCGATGCCAATCTTGCCGATCTCATTCACGATCACGGCGAATTTATAGCCGTGCTGCTGCTTGAGAATGTAGTTGAGCAGCGTGGTCTTCCCGGCTCCGAGAAAGCCGGTGAGGATGGTAACGGGAACGGGCTTCATGATTTACGGATGCGGATTGGCGACTGCCGGCCTCGCGGAAATGCGGGAGCCGAAATTCGATTGGCAATCGCCGATGAGCAATTGCCAATTCAAACAAAACTGGCGGCGGGAGTGGAACTCCGCGCCGCCAGAAAATTGGTGCAGTAAGCGCGCTTACTTCTTCTTCTTGAGCAGCGGCAGACCGGTCTTGGTGTTCTCCGACACTTCGTACCCTTCAGGCAGCGCATCGATCGCGCCCTCCTTGGCTTCGCCACCGAAGAAGAAGAGCGTCACTTTCTGTCCACCTTTGAGCTCCTGACGGCGCTCATGGAGGAAGTAGGTTTTGCCGGATTTTTTGCTGACGACGCTAAAGGCCATGAGGTTCGGAGGTGGGGTGATGGAGTTGAGGAGGCGCTGTTAGATCACGCCCGCACCCTTGAGCGTGGCATACGCCCCGTTCTTGGTGACGGTCTTGAGCGCGCGTGCGGTCAGCTTCACCGACACAAAGCGCTTCAACTCGGAAACCCAGATGCGTTTGGTCTGCAGGTTCGGAGTGAAGGTGCGCTTCACGACTTTCGTGACGTGCTGGCCGATGCCGCCCTTCTTCTTGGCCAAACCGCGGCGGTGGATTTTGCTACCCATCGAAGGGTGTGCTTTGGTGATTTCGCAAACTTTCATAAAAACTCTGAAATGGGGCGGCGACCATGGAGGTGCTCCCGAGGAGGGTCAAGGGGAATTCTGGACGCTCGAGGAAGGGTGCGCTACGCCGTTGCCGGTGTTCTCAGCGAATCCCGAAGCGCCTGCGCTTACCTTTAGACCGGCAACGGTCGCTGATATTCCGCTCGTGCGGGACCTCGCGGAGCGGATCTGGCGGGCAAGCTATTCGGCGATGCTCGCGCCGGAACAGATCGATTACATGCTGGCGTGGATGTATTCGCCCCGGAAGCTCGCCGATGACGTGGCCGCAGGGACGAAGTGGGAAATCGCGTTGATTCAGGAAGTGCCTGTCGGTTACTTCGCGGTAAGCGCGAGCGAAGGAGGGCACGCGGTGCTTCACAAGATCTACCTCCTTCCTGAGTACCAAGGCCGCGGTCTTGGCCAGACGATGCTGGAGCGTGTCTTCGCGCTCGCGGCGATGCACGAAGCCGCGGAAATCACGCTCCGTGTGAACAGACTGAACGCGCGCGCTCTCCGCGCCTACGAACGCGCGGGGTTCCGGCGCGTGGACTCGATCGTTTCAGACATCGGCGGCGGCTTCGTGATGGATGACTACATCCTCGTCCGGGCGCTCAGCACGAACGCGGGCGACGTCTTCCCGCACACGCCCTAACCGCGCCGCCGTTCGAGCAGCGCGAGCATCACCGCACCGAGCAGCACCACCATTTCCTCACCCTCCTCCACCGTGGGATCGAGCTTCTCAATGTGAAAGCCAGTCTCCAGTAGCGACCGCTTCTTGTGCAAACGGAAGGCTGGCTCGCCATGCCCGGGACGCGAGATGCGGTAGCGCGGGTGAAAAAAGAGGCCGGTGATCAACCCAAGAATGGGGATTTCGCCGAGCAACGAATCCCCGATTTTCGCCCACGGATTCTCTTCGCTCAGTTCGAAGATTGTCTGATCCGCGGCACCGACGATCTCGTAATGGGCGCGCCACAGCGACTTCATGCCGTGCCGTCGCACACTGCCGACGGGTGCGCCGCCGGGGACGGAGAACCGGTAGTTAGCGGAGAAATCCAGCATCCGATCCGCGTTGATCTCCATGATCTGCCGCTGCTGGCTCGGATCACTGAACACCGCGATTCGCTCCTTCAGCCGAAAGAGCTTCTGCTTGATGTAAAGAATGCTCCCGCCGTGCGCGTCGGTGACGTGAATCTGTGGCGCAAACGCCAGAACCTTGAATCGCAGCTCAACGGGGAAGTCCATGGTCAGCGTTTATAGGTCGGCATCGACCAGATGCAGCGGTGTGCCTTCGAGGAAGGCAACGTCGGCATCGACCATCAGCTTTGCCAGCTCCACGAATTTCGTCTTCGGCTCCCAGCCAAGCTTTTCCTTCGCCTTCGCCGGATCGCCGATGAGCAGTTCCACTTCGGCAGGCCGCTCGTAGCGGGCGTCGAACTTCACGAACTCTTTCCAGTCCAGGCCGACGTGAGCGAAGGTCACTTCGCAAAACTCCTGCACGGTGTGCGTTTCATTCGTCGCCAGCACGTAATCGTCGCTCTCGGGCTGCTGTAGCATGCGCCACATGCCTTCCACGTATTCCTTGGCATAACCCCAGTCGCGTTTTGCATCGAGGTTGCCGAGATAGAGTTCCTTTTGCTGACCCTTTTTGATCGCGGCGACCGCGCGCGTGATTTTGCGGGTGACGAAAGTTTCGCCGCGCCGGGGGCTCTCGTGGTTGAAGAGGATGCCGTTGCTCGCGTGCATGCCGTAGCTCTCACGGTAGTTCACCGTCGCCCAGTAGGAGTAAACCTTGGCGACGCCATACGGGCTGCGAGGCCAGAATGGCGTCGTCTCGGTCTGGGGCACGGCTTGCACCTTGCCAAACATCTCGCTCGAGCTCGCCTGATAAAAACGGGTCGGCACCTTCGTCTCGCGGATGGCTTCCAGAATCCGGATGGTGGCGATGCCGGTGACATCGCCAGTGTATTCGGGGATATCGAAGCTCACCCGCACGTGGCTCTGTGCGCCAAGGTGGTAGATTTCATCCGGGCCGACGCGGTCAATCAGTCGCGTCAGATTCAGCGAATCGGAAAGGTCGCCGTAGTGCAGGAAGAGGCGGACGCCATGCACGTGCGGATCGGCATACAGGTGCTCGATCCGCGAGGTGTTGAACGTGCTCGCCCGGCGAATGATGCCGTGGACCTCGTAGCCCTTTGCGAGCAGGAGATCCGCGAGATACGAGCCGTCCTGTCCGGTGATCCCAGTGATGAGCGCTTTTTTCATGGAAATTGAAACCGATCGCCGGACGCCTGTGCGGCCGCCAGCGAGCCGGTCCTGATAGCGGGTGGCGGCATGTCTATGCAACTCCCCGCTTCAAGTTTTCTCGTTGCGATCGGCTCTGTGGAACCCGGCAACCTTGATTGCGGCTGCTGCGAGGAAACCACCGCCTTGCTAATACCTGATCAACTTCCGATCGCGGCCCGCTGCAACGCGATCAAATCAGCGATACCCTTTTTCCCGAGCGCCAGCATCGCAGCCAGTTCCGTCTCGCTAAAGGTCTGCTCTTCGCCGGAGCCCTGCACTTCCACGAACTGCCCATCTTCGGTCATGACAAGGTTCATATCCACCGCCGCGTCTTTGTCTTCGAGGTAGTTGAGGTCGAGCAATGGCTGCCCCGCGACGACGCCGACACTCACCGCCGCGAGCAGTTTCCGGATCGGCGACTTCTTCAGCAACCCCAGCGCGAGCAGCTTTTTGACCGCCAACGATGCGGCAACGCAGGCCCCGGTTATCGCCGCGGTACGCGTTCCTCCGTCGGCCTGGAGCACGTCGCAATCAATGCAAAGCGTGCGCGGCCCGAGCAGATCGAGATCGATCACGGCGCGGAGCGAGCGACCGATCAGGCGCTGAATCTCGACGCTGCGTCCGTCGAGCCGTCCTTTCATGCTGTCGCGCGCTTTCCGCTGCAGCGTCGAGTAGGGGAGCATCGAATATTCTGCGGTCAGCCAGCCGCCTTCGACCTTCTGCGCTTTCATCCAGCCGGGGATCGTCTCCTCGATCATCGCGCTGCAGATCACACGCGTATCGCCCGCGGCGACGAGCACGGAACCGGTGGAATGCGGCGCAATGCCGAGGGTGAAACTGATCGGGCGAAGTTGATCCGGCGCGCGGCCGTCATGACGTGACATGCGCGCACGCTACGCAGCGTTCCCGCGCAGCGGCAAGCGTTCGGGGCGCCACGGTGCCGGAGGAGCGCTGCCCCAGACGCTTGACCCGATTCGGCGGGAGCCCTGATGTTCGCGCTCCGATGAATCAGGTGACCATTCGCGTGCCGGCGACCACTTCCAATCTTGGCCCAGGCTATGATTCACTTGGTGTCGCGTTGCAGATCGAGAATCGGGTCACCACGAGGCGGACGGATCATTCCATGGCGAATCCGATGAGTGAAGCAGTCGCGGAACGTTTCTTCACCGCGAGCGAACTCGCGCCGTTCGCGTTCGCTTGGGAGATTGCGGGCGAAGTGCCGCAATCGCGCGGGCTTGGCAGCAGCGTCACGGTGCGGCTCGGGCTTTTGCACGGATTGAATGAGCTCGCAGATCGCCCGCTGCCCGGTGAGCGATTGTTCGAGATCGCCGCCGCGCTGGAAGGTCATCCCGACAACGCGGCGCCGGCGGCGTTCGGTGGTTTCACGGTCGCTGGTGGTGCCGAGATCGCGCGGTTCGAAGTCGCGCCCGAGCTGCGCTTTGTCCTGCTTATCCCGGATTTCGAAGTCTCCACGCCGGCCGCCCGTGAGGTTCTTCCGGCGCAGATCGATCGGCTCGGCGCCGCCCGTTCCTGCGCGAATGCGTGTCGCATCACCGCTGCCTTTGCGTCACGGAACTACGGAATGCTGCGCGGCTCGTTTGAGGATCATCTGCACCAGCCGTACCGCGAAAGAGTGCTGATCCCGTTTCTCAGCTCGGTGCTTCGCGCCGGCGAGGATGCAGGTGCGCTGGGAGGATTCCTCAGCGGCAGCGGCTCGACCATTTGCTGCCTTACTTTGGAGAACGCCGATGCCGTGGCGGACGCAATGCTGTGCGCTTCGGGTAATGCCGGCGCGCGCACGGTGATTACTTCCGCCGACAACTCCGGCGTGCGGATTTCGCAATGAGCGTTCTCTCTCCCTCCCGCCCGTGCGCCTCGCACTAGAACGCTTCGAGCAGTTTGCGATCGACGTCATTCTGGAGCGTCGCTACGGCAAGCGCGCCTTTTTCCTCCGCGGCTTTCTTTACGCGCTGAGCTGGCTTTTTCGCGGCGGCGTGCAGACCCGCCTCTGGCTTTACCGCACCCGGCTTCTCCGCGAGCGGCCGCCCGGTTGCATGGTCGTTTCCATCGGCAATCTGACCGTCGGCGGCACGGGTAAAACGCCCGTGGTCGAAAAGTTTGCGCGCAGCCTGCAGGACCGCGGGCGCAAGGTCGCAATCCTCAGTCGCGGCTACAAATCCAAGAGGCCTCCGTTGTTGCGAAGGCTTCAGCGGAAGTGGCTCGGCATGGAGCGAAAGAAGCCGCGCGTGGTGCATGATGGCCAGCGGCTCCTGCTGGACAGTCGCTTTGCCGGGGACGAGCCCTTCATGCTCGCGAAGTCGCTGAAGGACGTGATCGTGCTGGTGGATAAGGACCGCGTCCGCGCCGCGCTGTATGCGGTCGAGGTGCTCGGCTGTGATGTGCTCCTCCTCGATGACGGCATGCAATATCTCGCGTTGCGTCACCGGCTCGATGTTTGCCTGATCGATGCGCAAGCGCCGTTTGGGAACGAATACCTGCTGCCGCGTGGGACCTTGCGCGAGCCGCCGCGCAACCTGCGTCGGGCCAGTTGCATTTTCATCACCAAAACGCCTCCGGAAGGAAACGCGGCGCTGATCGAACAGATCCGCGAACACAATCGGACCGCGGAGATCATCGAATGCACGCATCAACCGCTCTATCTGCAAAATCTCTATGATGTCGCAGATCGTCGGCCGCTGGACTTTCTTTCCGGCAAATTTATCGCGGCAATCTCCGGGATCGCGCGGCCGGAAAGCTTTGAAGACAAGCTGACCGCGATGGGCGCGAAGCTTGAGATCACCAAGCGCTTCGCGGACCACCACCGCTTCACCGATCGGGAGTTGGAGGAGTTCAGCGCGCGCTGTTCACGGCGCGATCTGGACATGATCGTGACCACGGAAAAGGACAGCGTACGTTTTCCCGCGAAGCTGAAAAACGACGAGGTGCCGATCTACTATTTGCGCGTGGAGATCGAGATCCTGACTGGTCATGAGAGCTGGCAAAGCCTGGTCGCACGGATTTGTCAGCCAATCCCGGTGATGGCGCCGGAGCGGTTCTTTGCGTGAGACGTTTGCGCGCGAGGACCGGCGACTTTCCTCTTTACCTGATCTGCTGCCGGCTGCTCGGCTGACGTCATGTGTTTTTCCCGGAAGCCGCTACGGCGCGGTGGTGCTGCGTTGAGTCTGTTGGTTGTCTTTGCGTTTTCAGCGTTGCAGGGCAACACACTCGAGGCGGCTCCCGAGGATTTAAACTCGGTGCTGGAGCCGTTGCGGACCAAACATCGTGTGCCCGCGCTTGCGGCCGCGGCCATGCGGGGGACGGACTTGCTTGGCGCCGGTGCGGTGGGCACGCGCAAAATCGACGGGAGGGAAATCGTGACGATCGACGATCAGTGGCACATCGGCTCCTGCACCAAGTCGATGACGGCGACCCTCGCCGCGATGTTCGTCGAGCAGGGGCAGATCAAGTGGCAGACGACGGTCGGCGAAATCTTCACCGACCTGGAAGACACCATGGATCCGCAGTGGAGCGCGGTGACGTTGGAACAGCTCCTCAGCCACCGCGGCGGCGCGCCGGCGGAAGCGCCTCCGAACCTCTGGCGCAATGCCGCGCGCCAGCAAGGATCGCCGCGCGATCAGCGGCGAGAGTTCGTGAAGGGCCTGCTCATGCGCCGGCCTGAAAGCGAACCCGGTGCGAAGTATAACTACTCGAATCAAGGCTACGCGATCGCAGGCGTGATGCTGGAACGGGTGAGCGGCCAGCCTTGGGAAAAGTTGATGCAAACCATGCTCTTCCCGATCGCGCTGATGTCGGATGCGGGCTTCGGCGCACCCGCGACCCGCGGCCGAACCGATCACCCTTGGGGCCATACCGCAGAAGGGCAAAAGCTGGTGCCAGTTCCGCCGGGACCGAACGCCGACAATCCGCCGGCAATTGGCCCCGCGGGGACGGTACATTGTTCGATCAAAGAACTCGTTCGCTACGCGGCGTGGCATGCGCGCGGCGAGGCGCGGGGCACGCCGACGCTGAAGCGGGAAAGTTTCGTGAAGCTCCACATGCCGGTGGCCGGCGGTGACTACGCGCTGGGGTGGAGTGTGCATCCGCGCGGTTGGGCGGGGGGGAACGCGCTCAGCCACGCCGGTTCGAACACCATGTTTTATGCGGTGATCTGGATCGCGCCCGCGAAGGATATCGCCTTCGTCGCAGCCACCAACTGCGCGACCGAGGGGGCCACCAAGGCTTGCGACGAAGCCGTCGCGGCGATGGTCACTCGGTGGGTTAAGTAAGCGTCAGTATCGCGCCACGCCGGGATCGACCCGCAGCGACCAGGCGTCGATGCCGCCTGCCACATTCGTCACGTCGGCAAAACCGATCCGCAGCAAAAACTCCGTGGCACGAGCGGAACGGCTCCCGTGGTGACAAAGGATCAAGAGGGGCTGCGCTGGGTTCACCAGCTTCTGCGGAACGACTCCTGGCCACTCCGAAAGTGGAACCAACTCCGCGCCCGCAACATGCGCGACGGCCCATTCATCGGCCTCGCGGACATCGATCAGTTGCGGCGGCTGCGGGCCCGCAAGGCGCGTGGCTGCTTCCTCGACGGAGATCTCAGGAATGGTCATCGGGAGAACGAGCAATCTCCAAAGCCGGCTCTGCCTTGCCGGCTAGTGTGTGATCGAGACCGGCGTGCCGACCGAGACGTTCGCGAAGAACTTCTCCGCCATGAATTCGGGCATCCGGATGCAGCCGTGAGACGCAGGGTAGCCGGGAAGGAAGCCTTCGTGCATGCCGACACCGCCGTGGATGCGCATGAAGTAGGGCATCTTCGCACCGTCGTAGATCGCGCCGGGCGGCTTCTTGTCCTTCCGCGTATCGACATCCTTCATGATCACGTTGCCATCGCGATCGACATAGTCGCCATAGAGGGATGACACGTGGTGGCGGTTCTTCTGCTGCAACTTCCAGGAACCGGTCGGGGTGTCGTAGCCTTCGCGGCCGGTGGAGATGATCGAGACGCCGACGAGTTGGTCGCCTTTGTAGAAGTAAGCGCGCTGTTCACCGAGGCTGATCCGAATGCGGGGCGCCCCGGAAACGCCATCGCCGTCCCAGTAGGAGACATCGTCGAAGTTCGCGCGGTTCGGAGTGCCGTTGCTGCGGAAGCCTCCGAGATAGATTGTCTCGTCGCTGAAACGGGGATCGCGCGATCCGCAAGCGACCGTGAACAGCGTCAGGACGAGGAGCAACAGGCGGGTGACAGCTGGAGTAAACAAGGTAGGCAGGGCGTACAAGGGCGCGAAATAGAACGTGCGAGGCATGGAGCGTCAAGAGCAGCTTCGAGGCCGAAGAGGCAGCGCGCGGAACAAACATTTGCCGGTGTGAATGGCCTCTGCTACTACAACGCGTTTTAGCCGACCCGAAGGAATCAATGCCGACTTACGAGTATCAGTGCGACAAGTGCCGCAAAACGTTCGACCTCTACCAGTCGATGAAAGACGACCCGATCGCGACCTGCCCGAAGGAGCTCTGCCGGCAGAAGACGTGGGGCAAGGGAAAGGTGCGGCGGCTGGTCGGGACCGGCGCAGGACTGATCTTCAAGGGGTCTGGGTTCTACATCACCGATTACCGGAGCGAAGGCTACAAAGCGTCTGCGAAAACAGAGGCGAGCGCTGGGTCCGAATCGAAATCGACCGACTCGAAACCCGCGGAGACGAAGACTCCCGAGAAGAAGGCCGAGAGCAAACCCGCGCCCGCCGAGAAGCCGAAACCCAGCGCCAAAAAGAAGTAAATGGCCGAAACGCTTACCTGCCCCCAGTGCAATTACGCCAATGAACCCGAGCGGGTTTATTGCCATAACTGCGGCTCCAAGCTCGATCGAACGCTTCTCCCGACAGACAAGGTCCCAAAGAAGCACGAGACGGCGGAGAAGGCCCGCAAGCGCATCAAAAGGATGACCAACCCGGGCGGCAATATCTTCGTCCGTGAAGTGAAGGCTTTGTTCCGGGTGTTGATCTGGGCGGCGATTGCAGCCGCGCTCGTCCTGATGGCGCGCCGGCCCGAAGGAGTCCCGGAAGGGCGCAACGAACTCGCGACCCGGATGGTGCAGTCGGAGTTGGGCGAAGCGATCGAATCACCGGCGCCCCGCGCGATTGGCTTCACCGAAGCGGACATCAACAGCGCGCTGAAGCAGTCGATCAAGAAGGTCGATTCCGTCGTGCCTGGAATCAAGTTCGAGCGCGCGTTTGTCACGCTTCTTCCCGGAACGGTTCGCCTGACCACCGAGCGCACGATCTTCGGGTTTTCGATGTTCTCCAGCATCCAGCATCTGGTCGAGATGAAGGACGGCAAGTTTGCTCCAGTGGTCAACGGCGGCAGCGTCGGACGGCTGCAGATTCACCCGCAGGTGATGAAGTATCTCGATTATCCTTTCCGCGGATTCTGGACGGCGTTGAAACGCGAGAAGGAGCAGGTGCAAAAGATCCAGCGCATTTCGGTCACCAAAGGGCAGGTCGTCCTGGTTACCAAAGGCGCCGCAGCGCGATGAAAGCGTGCGCTCTGCTTGCGGTCATGGGGCTGCTGGCGGGGAGTGTCACGGTTGCGGCCGTTGATCCACGGGAGCGGAGCGACCGCGGCCAGTTCACCGTTTATTGCGAAGACGGTCCGCTCCGGCGCCAGATCGTCAGCTTTGCTTCGCAAACCAAAGCGGATCTGTTGCAGTTCCTGGGGGAAAGTGACGGCAATGGGCGCCGACCGATCGTAATCACCCTGGAGCCGGCTAGTGGCGTCGCCGGTGAGACGCCGCTCAACTTCCGCGTCGTGCACAGTGACGTCGGGTTGAAGGTGGAAATCGCGGTTCGCTACAGCGAAAATCCGGACGGCGTAAACCTTCAGAAGCATCTCGTGCGGGCGCTCCTGCTCGAATACATGTATCGACGCTCCGGGGTGGAGGGCGGTGAACGTTATGCCGAGCCGCCGTGGTGGCTGGTGGAAGGGGTGATCCAGACCTGGCGGCGGCGCGATTCCGGCGTGGAGAGCGGGCTTTTCGAACGGCTCATCGAAACGAACAAGCTGCCACCGATCGAGCGATTCCTCGTTCAGAAGCCGGACGAACTCGGCCCCACTGCGCTGGCCGTGGATCAAGCGCTCGCCTTGTGTCTTGTGCAGCTGCTGGTCGATCAACCGGGCGGTCGCGACAAGCTCACGGCATTGCTGCGCGGCTGGCCGGACTACGGGAACGACGCGGTGGCGGCGCTGGTGAAGCACTTTCCGGCATTTGCGGGAGGCGCGCCTGCTTTGCAGAAGTGGTGGACGCTGAATCTGGCGCGTTTCGCGGCATTAAATCGCTACCAGAGCCTCACCGCCGAGCAGACCGATCAGGAGCTCGGGGCATTGCTTCAGTTCGACCTCACGGATCCGAAGACCGGACAGGTTCGGCATTTTACGATGCGTGACTTTGCGGCATTCGCGAAGCTGCCCGGAGCAGGCGCGGCGGTCGCCGGCAGACACGCGGCGCTCGTTGCGCTCAGCACACGCTCGAACGCGCTGCTCAGGCCGGTGCTGCAGGAGTATGAGCAAATCCTCGCAGCGCTCGCGCGTGGCAAGACCCGCGGCCTGCGTGAGCGGATCGACAAAGCCGATCACGTGCGAGGCATGCTGGTGCGGCGCGTCGCGGAAATTGCGGATTACTTGAACTGGTTTGAAGTCACGCAGTCGGGCCACAGCAACGCCTTCGACAACTACCTCAAAACGGCCAACGAAATCTCGGAGCAGGACAAAAGGCGCAAGGATCCGATCGCCCGCTACCTGGATCAGCTCGAGCAGGAATACTGAGCCGCGCTCAGCCTCTGCGGGCTTCTTTCTCGGCCCGGAGCACTCGCAGTTCCTCCTCCCGAGCGGCCAACGTGCGCTCCAGTGCAACCACCCGGCGGCCGACACTCAAGCGCGCCCGCAATTCTTCCGAATCGAAAGGTTTGATGATGTAATCGTCCACTCCGGCGGCGAGCGCTTCGGCAATCTCATCCTTGTGGCTGCGGGCCGTCAGCAGCAGCAGATACGTGTAAGGCTGGTCGGCACGCGCGCGGATGCGGCGACACACTTCGAGCCCGTCCATCTTTGGCATCGTCCAATCCAGGACCGCCAACGCCGGGGGATTCTCACCTTGCAGAATGCGCAGCGCACCCTCGCCGTCCGCGGCGGTGAGAACCTGAAAGCCCCAATTGCTCAGATTGCGCTCCAACAGATGCCGGGAGACGTGGTGATCTTCCGCGAGAAGAATGCGCTTGGGTTCAGGATGAAGGATGGGCACGGCCACTGCCGTCCCTAAAGGAATTTCCGGCAGACGTCGAGTTCGCTCGCGTGAGCTGCGCGTGCCTGCACTTTTGCGCTTTGCTCCCCCGACGCTTTGTCGTTTCTACACGGAGCCTTACTGATGAAAGTTTCCGACCTGCGCGGCATCCTTCAATACGTCCCACGCTTTCGGGAAAGAATCTTCGTGGTAGCGATCGATGGCGACATCATCGCGTCGTCGAACTTCGCGAACATTCTGCTCGATATCGCGGTGCTGCGTTCGCTCAGCATCAAGGTCGTGCTGGTGCATGGCGCGAGCTTCCAGATCGCTCAACTCGCCGAGGAACGAGGAGCGGATATCTCGAATGCGGACGGCACCGGCATAACCGACGATCGCACGCTGAAGATCAGTCTCGAGGCGGCGACGAATGTGATGAACGAGATCATGCAGGGGCTGACCGCGGTCGATCTTCGGGCGGCGTACGCCAACGTGATCATCGCGCACCCGGCAGGCATCCTCGGCGGCGTGGACTACTTGAACACGGGCCGGGTCGAAAGGGTGGACACGAAGTCGCTGCACCTGTTTTTGAATGAAGGGATCATCCCCGTCGTTCCGCCGATGGGCTATGACGGGGAGGGAAAAACCTTTCGCGTGAACTCGGACGGAATCGCCGTGGAAGTCGCGGAAGCGTTGCAGGCGATGAAGATTCTTTTCCTCAACGGCACCGCAGGGCCGCACGCCGGCGGCGAGTTGGTACGGCAGCTTTCGATCGCTGAGACGGAGGAGATCGTGAAGAAGAAGCGCGCGAGCGTGGAGCCGCGGCTCCTTTCGAAGCTGGAACACGGCGCACGGGCGTGCCGGCAGGGCGTGTCCCGCGTGCATCTGCTCGATGGACGCCGAGACGAAGCACTGCTCACGGAGGTCTTCAGCCACGATGGGATCGGCACGATGATTTACTCGAACGAGTATCAGCAAATCCGGCGCATCTTTAAGAAGGACGTGCGCGTGGTGATGGCGCTGATTCGCCAGTCGGTGAACAACGAAGAACTCGTGCGTCGCACGCGCGCGGACATCGTGGCGCATCTCGAAGATTACTGGGTGCTGGAGATCGATCGCAACGTGATCGGGTGCGTGGCTGTGCACCTCTACACCGAGGAGAAGAAGGCCGAGCTCGCCTGCCTGTACGTCCACAAAAACCACGAAGGTTCCGGCCACGGGCGCAAGCTGATGGCTTTCGCGGAGCAACTCGCCGCTGAGAAAGGAATGGAGCAGATCTTCGCGCTCTCCACCCAGGCTTTTCATTTTTTCCAGCAGAAGGGCACCTTCATCGAAGTGACGCCGGACCAGTTGCCGCCCGAGCGCAAGCGTCGTTACGAAGCGAGCGCCCGCCATTCCAAGATCATGATGAAAGCACTGTCCAATCCCGCCGTTGCTGAGGCTTCCCGCGTATGAGTGGCCATCTCTGGTTGGATGTGACGGTGCTGGTCACCTACTTCGTGGTGATCATCGGCATCGGGCTGTCGCAGCGTTCCAAAAGCGGCAGTGTGGAAGGCTTCGCGCTTGGCGATCGCCAGACGCCTTGGTGGGCGGTGCTCGCCAGTATCCTGGCAGCCGAGATCAGTGCGGCGACCTTTCTCGGCGCCCCCGAGAGCGGCTTCGTCAAAGGCAATTGGACGTACGCGCAGTTTGCCATCGGCACGATCATCGCCCGCATCGTCGTCAGCTACCTTTTCATTCCACTCTTCTACGCGCACGGCGTCATCTCGCTTTACGAATACCTCGAGACGCGGTTCGGTCCGCGGACGCGCACCTGGGCTTCCGCTACGTTTCTCGTCACCCGCGTGCTCGCGATGGGCACCCGGCTCTATGTGAGCGCGATCATCCTGGTGCTGGCGTGGCAGCTCTTCCGCGGGGTGCCGGTTCAGGCTTGGGAGAAATTCTGGATTTTCGCCGGCGCCGTTCTGCTCGTGACCTTGCTGACCGCTCTTTACACAGCCGTGGGAGGAATTCGCGCCGTGATCTGGACCGATTTCATCCAGGTCGGCGTGCTCGTCGCCGCGCTCGGCTTTTCCGTTTACGCCCTGCTCGGGAGGATTCCCGGCGGCTGGAGCACGGCCACGCAACATTTCCAGGAGCCGCTCTTTTGGAACTTCGCCAAACCGGCCGCGGAGCCTGGCGCCTGGGCCTGGATCAAGAACGTGCTCACTTCCGAGTACACTATATGGGCGGCCGTGATCGGCAGTACGTTTGTCACCATGTCCACGCACGGCATCGATCAAGATACCGTGCAGCGCATGCTGACCGCCAAAAACCGGAAAGAGAGCGCGCGCGCGACGATCCTCTCAGGTTTCCTCGATCTGCCGGTTGTCGGCTGCTTCATCCTCGTCGGCATTCTCGTCTCGGTCTTTTACAAGACGGGGATCGGGACGCTGCCCGAGGGCATCGTTGGTCGCGAGGCTTTCCCTTACTTCATCCTCACCGAGATGCCTGCAGGGATGCGCGGTCTCGTCATCGCCGGGATCATGGCGACGGCGATGGGTTCCCTCAGCACCGCGCTCAACGCTCTTGGCACCAGCTTTGCGCGCGACTTCGTGCTGCCGCGCCGCGAAGCACGGGGGCCCGTAACGGAAGACGAACGTGTGCGGGTCTTGCGCTGGAGCACTGTGCTGTTCGCCGGGCTCATCATTCTGGTGGGACTCGCGACCTCCTACTACATGGCGCACAATCCGACGGCCGCGATCATTCCCTTGGTGCTCGGAATCCTGGGATTCACCTTTGGATCATTGCTCGGGATTTTCCTGCTCGCGGTGCTCACGAGGCATCGCGGCAGTGATCTGGGAAATGTGATCGCGATGATCTCCGGGTTTGTCGTGGTCGTATTCTTCAGCAGCGGCGACCTGCAACGGCTTGTCGGCTTCGTGACCGCGGGAGCGAATGGAGTTATGGAGCCCGCGCTGGTGCTCGCGTTCCCATGGCGGATCACGCTGGGTACGCTGGTCACGGTCGGGGTGGCGGCGTGCTTCAAGACGGCGGCAGGACGCGATCAGGCGGTGCAGGATTCAGTTGCTACGCATGCGTAGCTTCCCGTGCTGACTGGCGGCGCCCGTCGCTGCAAGGGCTAAGCGACGGTCAACGCAAAAACTGGCTCGGGCGAAAATAAAGTAGGCTGGCTTCCGGGAAAATTCTTGTCCCCTCCCGACCCGAAAATTAGTCTCACGCCGCACGGCAGGGACGGAAGATCGACGCTGTGAATAACTTGTTAAGAACCCCGAAAAACCAAAGCCGCGTGAACGATACCCAGCCGAGCATCAGGGTAAATAGGCCCCTGCGGGCGGAGAGCTTGACTGGACGGGCGTTCCACGGCGTTCACTTTCCCAACTGCCTCGTCCGCAACGAGTTGCAGCACGGAACTCCACCGTTTGCCACCGGTTCTTCCAGGCTGCTGCGTGCGGCGGCAGTCTTCAAACGCGCGTGTTCTACGTTGGTTCGGCCTCAGCAATCTTCGCTAAATGACTGTGGATAAACTTCTGACGAGTGAGGATTTGCCCGCGGTCTGGGAAGACATTGCGACGGCCATGAAAGCGGAGGTTTCGGTGGACACCTTTGCCCGCTGGTTTTGCGACATCGAACTCACGGAACTCACCCCGCGCTCACTCACGTTGCGCGTTCCGAACAACATCTACCAATTCTGGATCGAGAGTAACTACCTCGGGATCTTGCGCACCGCCGTGCTCCTCTCGCTAGGCGGCGAGCGGGAGATTCGGTTCGTGCAGGCCGACACCGATTCGCTGGGTGTGGCCGTGCCGCCGCCGGGGTTGCCGAAGGCCCAGGCTGCAATTGCCAAAGCGGAGGAGGTTTTCGACGCTCCCGCCGTGGTGGCTGCGCCGAACGGAATGAACCCGCGGAACACTTTCGGTTCGTTTGTGGTCGGCTCGAACAACGAGTACGCGCATGCAGCCTGCCTCGCCGTCGCGAACGCTCCCGGAAAGACCTACAATCCGCTCTTCATCTACGGCGGAGTCGGTCTCGGCAAAACGCACCTGATGCAGGCGATCGGCCAGTTCATCGGAGGGAAGAAGCGCACCTCGAAAGTCGTTTACATCACGAGCGAGGCATTCACGAACGACTTCATCGACGCGATCCAGAACAGCACGCTGGTGAAGTTCCGCAAACGCTACCGCCAGGCGGACGTGCTGCTGATCGACGACATCCAGTTCCTCGCCGACAAAGGGCGCACGCAGGAGGAATTCTTCCACACCTTCAACACGCTTTTCGACGGCCATAAACAGATCGTTCTTTCCAGCGATCGGCCGCCGAACGAGATCGCCAACTTGGAAACCCGGCTGGTGTCGCGCTTCGAGTGGGGACTCACCGCCGAACTCCAACCGCCCGACGCCGAGACGCGCGAGGCGATCCTTCGCAAGAAGGCGCAGGGAATGGACATCCAGATCTCACAGGAGATCCTCACCTTTCTCGCCGAGCGCATCCGCACCAACGTCCGCCGTCTGGAAGGCGGGCTGATGCGCGTCGCTTCCTACGCTTCGCTCAACGACGGACGGCTGCCGAACATGGCCAAAGTCGAGCACCTGCTCAAAGACCTGCTGCAGGAAGAAGCGCGCCGCGCGATCACCATCGATCAGATCCAAAAGCGAGTCGCCGAACACTTCGACGTCCGCATCGCCGACATGACCAGCAAGCGGCGCCCGGCGAACATCGCTTTCCCGCGGCAGATCGCGATGTACCTGGCGCGCGAACTCACGAAGACTTCACTCAGCGAGATCGGTGAAGCGTTCGGCGGCCGGGATCACGGCACGGTACTCCACGCGCATCGCCTGGTGAAAAAGCGGGTCCGCGACGACGACAAGACGCGGCAGGTTGTGACCTATCTCGACAACCAACTCACGCGCTGAGCGAGCGCGGAGAACAGGCGCTGAATCGCTGCGCCGCGCGTCCACCGCGTCGCGCCGGGAAAAAGTTTGCGTCACTGGTGGCAATCCTTCATCTAATCGCGACTCCTTCCCCGTATGAAATTTAGCGTCAGCAAAGAGAAGCTCCTCGCCGGTTTGCAGACCGTGCAAAACGTCGTCAGCACCCGCACGACGCTGCCGATTCTCTCGAACGTTTTGCTGCGAGCCGAGGCGGGCCAGGTACGACTCACGACGACGGATCTCGACGTGGGCGTCAGCGGAACGATCGATGCGCAAATCGAAAAACCCGGCGGGACCACTCTACCCGCGCGTCGGCTCGCCAGTATCGTTCGCGAGCTGCCTGCAGCGGAAGTGCAGGTCGAGGTCGATTCGAAAAACAGCGCGACCCTGCGTTGCGGACAGAGCTTCTTCAAAATCCTCGGATTGCCAGAGGAAGAGTTCCCGCCGCTGCCGAAGTTTGACGACGCAAAGAGCTTTTCATTGCCGCAGCAGATCCTTCGCGATGCGCTCAAGAAGACCAGCTACGCGATCTCGACGGACGAGACGCGCTACGTGCTCAACGGCATCCTCTTCTCGTTCAAGGAGAACAAGCTCACGATGGTGGCGACGGATGGGCGCCGGCTCGGATTGGTGGACCTCGAAGTGGAGTTTCCGCGCAGCCAGGAAGCGGACATCATCGTTCCGACAAAATGCGTGACCGAGCTCGGCCGATTGCTGGGCGACGAAGGCGAGGTGAAGATGAGCGTCGGCGAAAACCAGGTCGCTTTCGAAGTAGGCGGCACGTTGCTCGTGTCGAAGCTGATCGAGGGAAATTACCCGAACTACCGGCAGGTCATTCCGGGCGAAGCGAAGGAACGCATTACGCTTGAGCGCGAGCTGTTCCTCAACGCGGTCCATCGCGTCTCGCTGCTCTCGAGCGAGAAGTCGAATTCGGTGAAGCTGATCTTCACGAAAAACAACATCGAGATCGCGGCGAACACTCCGGATGTCGGTGAAGCGCGTGAGTCACTCGCTGTCGCTTACAAGGGCCGCGATTTTTCCATCGCCTTCAATCCGGAGTTTCTGATGGCTCCGTTGCGCAATCTGCCGAACGACGAAGTGTTCCTCGATTTGATCGATGAGATGAGCCCCGGCGTGATCAAGATCCAGAGCCCGTTTCTTTATGTGCTGATGCCAATGCGCATCAGTTGACCTTCATGGCAGGAGAGACTCGCAGCGCTCTTGGCTGACCGAATTTCTCATTGCCATATCTGGGCACCCGCCTAAGGTGCCCGTCCCGTCGCTCCCCGAGGAGTGACGCCCGTTTTCCCAAAGCTCACGTGGCGGAATGGCAGACGCGTACGGCTCAGGACCGTATGGGGAAACCCGTGGAGGTTCGAGTCCTCTCGTGAGCACATTTTTGTGGTTCGGCGGCAGTGCCTTGCCACGACCCATCAGGCATGCCCCACGTCCGCGGGCCCCGGATTGTTCCGCTTACGCGGCAGCGTGCACTTCCGCTGCCGATGTCACTTGAAAAAGGGCGCGGCGCAGATCGGCGGCGCAGACCGGTTTCCCGAGGAGAAGATCGACACAGTTGGCGTTCGATGCGAGGTCCAGCATCTCTTCGCCGAATCCGCTAAGCAAAATCACTGGGACCTCTGGCGATATTTGTTTGATCGCTGCGGCGAGTTGCATTCCGTTCATGCCGGGCATCGACTGATCTGTGATGACGAGGTCGAATACTCCGTGGCTGAACACCGCGAGCGCTTCACTGCTGTCCACCGCAGTAGCGGTAAAGTGACCATCAGCCTTGAGATACTCGGCAACCAATTCGGCGATAATCTCCTGATCATCGACAACCAGGATCCGGAGCGCGCGGTCCACCGCGGGACAACTCTGCGGGCCGGTCGCCGCTTCGACCGCTGTGATCGGTATGCGAATGAGGAACGTCGTCCCGCAGCCTTTCTGGCTCTGAATCTCGATGGCTCCGCCGTGTCTCTGGATAATGCCATAGACCACCGCCAGGCCCAGGCCGGTGCCGTGCTCGCCTTTCGTCGTAAAGAACGGCTCAAGACAGCGCGCTCGCTCGGTCTCAGTCATCCCAATCCCCGTGTCGGAGACTGCGATCGTCACCTCATTGCCCACGTGTGAAGTGACGACGCGGATCACTCCGCCGTCGGGCATCGCGTCCACCGCATTGAAGATGAGATTGGTGAGGACTTCGCGTAGTTCGGCAGCGTTGCCTGCGATCGGCGGCACGTCCGGGAGATCGCTTTGCAGATCGATCTGAATGCCTTCCGCACGGCGGCTGCCTTTCCATCGCGGCGCCGTGAGCGAAATGGCCGCTTCCGCGAGTTGGCTGAGATCGACCGCAACCCGGATCTCGTTGTGTTCGGCGGGCCGGTAGAATTCGCGCAAGCGCCCGACCACGTGCGTGGCGTCTTGCGCGGCGCTGATCATGTTATGCAAATAGCCGACCTCTTTGGAACTCGCGTGCTCCTGGAGCCACGGCAGCAGCAACTCGCCGTAGCCAAGCATCATCGTCAACGCGTTATTAAAATCGTGCGCAACGCCACCGGCCATCATCCCGAGCGCCCGGAGTCGTTCTTGCTTAACGATATGCTCCTGGGTGGAGCTGAGCTTCTCAAGCGCTTGCTCCAGTTGCGTGGTCCGATCGCGAACCTGGTTCAGCATTTCCAAGTGGAGGAATCGATTCTCGAGCAGGTTCTTGATCCGAAGCACCACCTCGGAGCTGTCGAGCGGCTTGGTGAGAAAATCCTTGGCGCCTGCGGCGAGCGCGCGCCGTTTCGTTTCGGCCGTGATGTCTGCGGTCAGGACGAGAATGGGCAGATAACTGTCGGCCGGGATGGCTTCCTGCAACTGCTTCATTACCGCAAAGCCGTCGAGATGCGGCATGTTCAGGTCGAGCAGGACCAGATCAGGCTCGTGTTCGAGGAAGAGGCTGAGCGCCTTCCGGGAATCTGTCGTCCCGATGATCTCAGCCGCGGAGTAGAGCTCCAGGACACGTTCGAGCAGGCGAACGTTGGACGGTTCGTCGTCAACGATGAGAAGTTTCGCTTTGCTGATGATCGCTTTGGGCATGGCTCTGTCGCTGTGGGTGCCGCGATGAGCGGCAGGTTAAGGCAAGCACATGGTATGCCTTCAGTTCGGGACGGCGGTCCGTTATGAGTCTCGAATGGTGCCGCCCAGCAAGTCTCAGAATGTCCAGAAGCTCTTCGGCAGAATCGCGAGGCGCTACGATCTGGCCAACCACCTCCTGAGTGGCGGCTTTGATTTTTTTTGGCGTCGCCGTGCCGTGCAGGTGGTTCGCAGTTGGCACCCCTCGCGGATTCTCGATCTTGCGACAGGCAGCGGCGATCTCGCGCTCAGCTTGCGTGCCGCTTGCCCGCGCAGCCTGGTGGTTGGCGCAGATTTCTGCGAACCGATGTTGATGGAAGCGCGGCGCAAAGGTTTTTCCAACCTGGTCACCGCGGACGCGCTGCGAATGCCGTTCGCCGACGGCAGCTTCGACGTCGTCGTAGTCGGGTTCGGTCTTCGCAACATGGATCCTCACACGGGCGCGTTACGGGAGATGGCGCGAGTGCTCCGACCGGGCGGCCACCTACTGGTGCTGGATTTCTCGTTGCCCCCAGCTCCCTGGCGAACGCCGTACCGGCTCTACTTGCACCGCGTGCTGCCGCGGATTGCGGGCTGGGTTTCGGGAGAGAAGGCGGCCTATGACTACCTGGCGGAGTCGATCGAGGAATTCCCCAGTGGCGCGGCCATGTGTCAGCTGATCGAAACCTCTGGATTCGGGGATGCGCGATGCCAGCCGCTCACCGGCGGGATTGTCTCCCTTTACACCGCAAGCCGCCGCGAACCGAGTCCTGCCTGACCACCACGAATCACTGCGCGGATGGTGACGGCACTGCCGGAGCAGGGACTGGTACCGGATCCGTGGATGCCGGCGGCACCGAGCCTGCAGGCGTTCCCGGGGCAGCCGCGGGGGTGGTGACAGCTGGTTTATCGATAATCGGCAGCTGGAAAGCAGTCACGTCCGGCCTGCTGATGCCAAAGGTTCCATTCCGACCTTCAGCCAAGGCAAAGGCCAACTCTTCCGGACTGGTTCCGCCGATCGTCAGCTTGCCTCCTCCGGACGCGCCAGTTTTGAACGACACCACGACGGCGGGCTTTTCAAACCCATGATCCGGAACTGCAGCTCCGAACCACCGCACCGCGTGCAGGGTGGAAAGGGTGTTCACGAGCGATTGCACGTTGATCTGATTCACCGCTCCGTCCCCCTTGGCTAACTTCCAGGTCTGATCGGGTGCGCGCTCCAGCGCGACCGCCGGGGCGCCTTCCCTGATGATTTCGAGGGCGGTGATTTCCTCCGGCTTGTGCTTGTAGATGTCGAGCGCCTGCCATTGCAGGGGATCGCTCATGGCAAGAGCGACGGCAGACTCGGGCACAGAGACAATGAAAGGCTCCTCCTCGAGCTTTGCATAGGTGGTGCCGTTCTCCGTCTTCCCGAAGTGCAGCGCCGCGATTGGCTTTTCGCCGGCTTTGGTTTCCGCCGTGTTCTCGGAGGCGTAGCTGCTGAAGGTAACTTTCACGCTTGGCTGATCGAGGCCATAGGTCGCGAGGTCGGTGCCGACATCCGCGACAAACGCGGTGACCTGCTGATTGCTCATTTCGTCGAGCAAACGAGTCGCCGCGCTCGTGTTGATCGGCTCGTCTTTGTCTCCGACTTTGCGCACCCACGACTCACCGCTCCGTGCGAGCACGATCTTCTCCTTGCCCGCCCCTTCAATGGTTATGCGATCAACAATATCCTTCTCGAGGCGTAACAGGTTCTTGTCGCGGACATCGTTCGGCTTTGTCTCCAGCAATGTCTCGACCGACTTCGGAACGAGGACCACCGCGTCCCTTGTGGAGAGCTTTGCATAGGTCTTCTCTTTATCCTTCTCGTCGGTCGGCTTGCCGCCGATCTGGAGCACCGTCGGTTGCTCTGACCCTTCCACAAACATCGAAACGGAACCGCGGGGATCCTGGAGCCCATAAGCCGCGAGCTGAGAGGAGTCAGCAACGAAGCTTTCGATCCGAGCGGTGGTCGCTTGAGAGATGAGGTCACCGATCTTGGCATCATCACCGCGTGCCTTCAGCGGCTTCGTGATGAGCCAATGCTGATCCTTCTTTTCGAACTCCATCTCTCCAGCCGCCGCTTTGATGATCACTCGCTTCACTTGCGTGGTGCTAAGATCGCTGAGCTTTCGGTCGCGAAACTCATCTGTCTTCTTCGAGATCTGATCTTTGAGTTCTTTCTTGATCACGTAAGCCGAGTTGCTGTCCGCCCGCTTCACATACACCTTTCCTTCCACCGCCGCGTCTTTGCCGAATAGCAGTTCCACGGGCTTCTCCGTGCCTGCGAACCTCACTTTGATCTCCGAGTTGGTGAGGCCGAACTCCTTCAATTGGTCCTTCTCCGCGCCTTTGCTGCCTTCCCCGATCATTGCGTCATACCGCAGAGATTCGGCGGCCGTGAGCAGCTGAGCAACCGCAGTCGTATCGGCGCGGTCTTTCACTGGTTCCTCGAGGCGCCAGCCGCCTTTGGCATCTTTGCGCAGCTCGATCTTGGTCTCCGTATTCTTGATCGTGATCGTATCCACTTTGTCGCGGTCAAGCTGCACGACCTGCCCGGCGCGCTCTTCCTCTTCCTGGGTCGAGAGCTGTTTTTGCTCGTAGAACATGATGAAAGCGACAAGCGCTCCCGCCAGGGCGAGAAGGATCAGAGTATTCTTCAGTTTCATGGGGATGAAATCCGCAAGTAAGTCGAGGTGCCAGCGGGTTCGTCTAAGCGCGACGTTGCCACCAATTGAGAACGCCCAGCACCGCGACGATTCCGGGCACCAGGGCCATGACGGCCAGTGCAATGTTGCGTAACTGCTTCTCGTCCAGGCTAAGTGCGATGCTTTTCTTTTCCTTGGGTGGGATCCCAATGATTTGCTCGCGATCGAGCAGCCAATTCAGCGCATTAACCGTGAGATCCATCGATACGCCTTCGGAGAGACGGTAGCCGTTGTTGGAGAGCAGGTCGGCATTCCCAACCACGATCAGCCGTGAAGTATCGACCTTCACCCGGCTATCCGCGACCCCGCCGCGTTCGACCGCTACCGCCAGGGTGAGTGGCCCCATGTGATCCTTCTTCGCATCGAAAAACGCGGGGCGCTCGTCCTCCGTCGTGACAGGATCCGTCTCACCCCAGAATTCTTCTGCTGATTCGAGCAGAGGAATGAGGCGAATCTTTCCGGGCGCTTCCTTTGTCTTATCCAGCGCGAGCGATTGGGTTACCCCCAAAAGCTGCTTGCTGGTGCCCATCAGATCCTTGGTGATGTTCGTGCCGCTGTTCGCGACGACGAACGCAGCCTGACTGATTACCCCACTCTTAACTTGAGGGGTTCCGTCGCTGTCCATCGACAGAAACTTGCCAACACGGATGACTCGATCGTCCTGTGGAGTGACCCCGTTCTGGCTTAACCACTGCGCAAGCCGGGGAGTCCTGACGAAAGGATTTAGAAGGACCAGGATTCGCCCGTTCTTTTCCCAGTGATCACTCAGCAGCTTGATTTCCAACTCCGAGAGATCGTACTTCGGACCGCAGATCAGCAACGCACGAGCATCCTCCGGAATACTGTTCACGTTGAGGAGGTTCAAAGGAGCCGCCTGGATGTTTTGCCGCTTCAAGCTTTCGTTGAAGACGGTGAGATCCTGTCCGGTCAGCTCCGGCTCACCATGGCCCGAGACAAAGTAGATCTTGTTAGGTTTGCCTTCCGTAAGTTCCACGAGCGCGCTGGTGATGGCCTGTTCGCCTTTAAACCCCTTCAATCGCGGCTGCCCTTGGCCCATCATCATCGCCATCTGATCCGGCTGCTCGTACTCCGCCATGTCGGCTGCATTCACGAACTTGTTCCGACCGTCATAGTCAAGGATCACGATATTCTCGTTTGCGCCAAACTTGTACTTTGCTTGCAACTCCTGAGCGCGGGTGAGGTTCCGGAACGGGTCCACGATCTCCGTGGAGAACTTCTTGTCTGACGCGAACTCGTATTCCCGTAGCAGCGCCGCGACGTCCGGGGCGATCTCGGAAGCGCCGGAAAAGAAGATCACGGCTCGCAATGGCTTCTGGAGACTTCCTAACAGGTTTCTGGTTTGCGAACTCAGGGCATACTTCTGGTCTCGAGAAAAGTCCCACCGCTTGAAGTGGCGGAAGCTCAGGTAATTGACCAGGACCACGATCACGGCCACCACCAGCAACTGGATCAACACGTTCAACCCAATCTGAAAGCGTTTGATCGTGACCACCTTGGTCTTGGGATTCGGCGTCAGGTTTGAAGTCATAGGAAGAGGAGCAGACTTGGAGGGCGCCTTAAGCTTTCCACTTACGCGACTGAAACACCTGGAAGGTGAAAAACGTGACGAGAGTTGTCATCGACACATACCAAACGATGGGTCGCGAATCGATGATTCCCTTGGAAAAGTCCTGCATGTGCTGCACAGCCGAGATGTAGCCGAACATATCTTTGATGCCGGGTGTCGTGACGCTCATGATGTCGGGGAGAAACGCCAGGAAAAGGAGCAGCGTAATGGTCGTGAACGAGATGGTCGCAGCGTTGATTTGATCCTTGGTCAGAGCGGAAGCGAGATTGCCGATGGAGATGTAAAACATGCCCATGAGCAGAAGCAGGAGATAGCTTCCCCAGTAGGCGCCTTCCGCACCTGCGGCGGATCGGCCGGCGATGGATTCGAATGCGGCGAAGGAGCAAAGACTCGGCGCCCACAGGAAGATGTAGAATACCAGCACGCCAAAGAACTTCGATAGAACCACCTGCCAATCCTGAACCGGTGCGGTGGTCAGAGTTTCGAAGGTTCCCATGCGAAACTCCTCCGAATAAACCCGCATGGTGATCAAAGGAAAGCTGAGCACGAACGGGAACCAGAAAAGCGCCGGCATGAAGAAGGCCTCCACAACGGTCACCTCGGTGGGATAACCATTCAGAATGGAGACCTGGCTATAGAAATTGAAGCCGGCAAGAAACAGGAAGTAGAAGAGGACGACGTAAGCAATCGGCGAATAGAAGAACGATTTCACCTCGCGCACGAGGAGGGTAAGGAAGGTTTTCATTGAGCAGGACGTGAAAGTTGGAGTCTTGGGGCGGCTCAGCGGGACAAGGCGAAGGCCATGCGATCGAGGCGAATCCCTCTTAGTCGTCGGAGTGAGTGAGCTCTACGAAGACATCTTCAAGAGTCGGGCGCCGCCGCATCAGCTCGCGCACTGTCCACTGCCGGGATGTAGCCAGGTGCATCACTTCTTCGCTCGGGTCACTGTTTGCCTCCAGCCGAAGCTGGAAGTTGGTGTAATCCCCGTCCGTTTCGGCAGCTACGTCCTTCACGCCGGGAATCTTACTTAGTGCGTCTGCGGCGTTGTCGCTCCCAACCTTCGCCTCGATCCGCATGCTGCCACTGGCGCGATGGTTCTTCAGCAGATTCTCCGCGGTGTCACTGGCGCGAATGCGGCCTTTGTGGATCACGATCACGCGCGAACACATGATCTCCACCTCGGGTAGAATATGCGTGGAG